>NZ_JFYD01000008.1:0-165436 GCF_000588515.1 Acinetobacter sp. 826659
GCTTCTTCTCGTCTGGAACATAATTGTTGGCAATAATTTCACCGAATGGACCGGTTAAATTTGGCTGAGCAAGTTTAGCGCGAGTTTCAATTGGTAATAACGGGAATACTAACTCTGCAAAACGAATTGATTCTTCAAGGTGTGGATAGCCTGAGAAAATAAAAGTATCAATACCTAAATCAGCATATTCCTGAATACGAGCAGCAACTGTTTCAGGGTCGCCTACAAGTGCTGTACCTGCGCCACCACGGACTAAACCAATACCCGCCCAAAGGTTTGGAGATACTTCTAGTTTGTCTCGATTACCACCATGGAGAGCTGCCATACGTTGTTGACCTACAGAGTCCATTTGTGCAAATTTTTTCTGTGCGGCAGCAATAGTCGCATCATCAAGATATTGGATAAGCTCGTTCGCTGCTGCCCAAGCTTGTTCGTTGGTTTCACGAACAATCACATGCAAGCGAATACCATAAGTTAATTTACGACCTTTAGCCTCAGCTTTAGCACGAACATGTTCGATCTTTTGTTTTACGGCTTCAGGTGGTTCACCCCACGTAAGGTAAGTATCGACTTGCTCAGCAGCCAAATCGACAGCGACGTCTGAAGAGCCACCGAACCAAAGTGGTGGGTAAGGCTTTTGAACAGGTGGGTAAAGTAGTTTTGCATCATCCACTTGTAAACGTTCACCGTGGAATGTAAAAGCTTCACCTGTATGTGAGCGTGTCAAAATCTCACGCCAGATTTTTACGTATTCATTGGCAGTTTGATAACGCGTTGAGTGATCTTCATATAAGCCATCACCGCGTAATTCAGCCTCATCACCACCAGTCACTAAGTTGAGTAACACACGGCCATTCGACAAACGGTCAAACGTTGCAGCCATACGTGCTGCCAAAGCTGGTGTGGTTACCCCTGGTCGTAATGCAACTAAAAATTTAAGGTGTTGAGTTGCATCAATTAAGCTAGCCGCCGTAATCCAAGGATCTTCACATGAACGACCTGTTGGAATAAGTACACCTTCGTAACCTAAATTATCTACTGCCACAGCAATTTGCTTCATATAGGCATGGTCAACCTGACGAGCGCCTTTACTTGTACCTAAATAGCGACTATCACCGTGGGTAGGAATAAACCAGAAAATTTTCATGTGCATTACCTATATATCTATTGAAATTACTTGGCGCCCCAAACAGCTTGTTTAATACTGATTGGTTTTGGAATGATGCCTTGTTGAGTAAAGATGTCTGCGAGTTGCTGCTGCTCAGCAATCACTTTGCTGTTAAGAGGAGCGGCTGATGAAGGGCGCGGACGGCGTTTAATAAATAAATCACTGGTTGCAGGTTTAAGACCTGTACTTTGACCAATCGCCCCTGCCGTTTCTGCTTGATGACTTTGAACCCATTTATCGGCTTGATTGATTTGTTTGATGAGCCCTGAAACAGCTTTCGGATGTTGTTTAACAAAATTTGGAGCTGCTAAATAAAATGTATAGTTCGGGCTTAAACCTTTACCCGACGCAAGAACACGAGCTTGATCTTCTAGTTGTGCTGAAGCGAAGTAAGGGTCCCAAATTGCCCATGCATCAACAGCACCTTTTTGAAATGCTGCGCGAGCATCGGCTGGAGTAAGCCAGATGGGGATAATATCGCTCCAGTTTAGGCCTGCTTTACGTACGGCTTGTACAAGTAAGTAATGTGAACTTGAACCTTTTTGCAGTGCAATACGTTTGCCTTTAAGGTCTTTCAGCTGTTTGAGTTGCGAGTTTTTAGGAACCAAAATTGCCGATGCTAGTGGTTTAGCCGCTTCATAGGCAATGTAATATAAAGGCTTGCCAGCCGCTTGTGCGTAGACAGGAGGTGTATCTCCAGTAACGCCTACATCAAGTGAACCGACAGCTAAAGCTTCTAAAATTTGTGGACCAGCAGGGAACTCGTTCCAAGTAACTTTGGCATTTGGAAATTCTTGTGCAAATAATTTTTGTTGTTTGGCAATCGCAAAGTTAATCGAACTTTTTTGAAAACCAATACGAAGTTCTTTCACAGTTGGGTCAATTGCCCAAGCTGGCGCTGCGATTGTTAAGCCTAATACAGTGACTACACTGAGGCGCTTAATTAATTGTGTCCACTGATTCTTATTAAATAATGATTGATGTTGCATATTGATATCCTTGTTCCCCTTGAGGTCAGGCACAGCATTTATATGATTATTTAAGCCGTGCCCAAGCTAGGTTTATTTCAGTTTTAAAATGGCATCTTGAATGGTGAGTTTGTTTGGAATGAGCTTTTGTGCATAAAAAGCATCAGCCACTTGTTGTTGTTCTTGTGCCACCTTGTCAGAGATTGGCTGAACTCCAAAACCCATACGTGAAATGGAAGTTTTGAGTACATCAAACTCAAGTGCGGTAGGTTTTTCGAGTAATTTGGCAGCTTCATCCTGATGTGAACTTACCCACTCAGTGGTCTGGTTAAGTGTCTGTACAACAGTATTGAGTACTTTCGGATTATTTTCTGCAAATTTACGGTCAGCTAAATAGAACTGATGATTACTCACCAAGTTTTCGCCTGTTGCTAAAACTCGCGCCTGAATTTGATGTTCAGCTGCTGCAAAGAAAGGGTCCCAAATCACCCATGCATCGACAGCACCTTTTTCAAAGGCAGCACGAGCGTCTGATGGCGGTAAATAAACTGGTTGAATATCACTTAAGCTTAAGTTGTTGGCTTCTAAAACTTTTAACAATAGGTAATGAACATTCGAGCCTTTGTTAAGAGCAACACGTTTGCCTTTTAAATCTTTAATAGATTGGATTGGAGAGTCTTTTTGTACCAATAGTGCTTCAGCTTTTGGCGCAGCAGGTTGGTTTGCGACATAGACTAAATTTGGATTGGCAGCCTGAGCAAAGATCGGTGGTGCTTCACCTGCTTCACCGAGTGAAACACTTCCTACGTTTAAACCTTCAAGCAATTGAGGGCCAGCAGGGAACTCAACCCATTTCACTTGCACGCCTTGTTCTTTTAATGCTTTTTCTAAGTCACCACGAGCCTTTAAAATAGGAAGAATCCCATATTTTTGATAGCCGATATTTAAGGTTGTGGTGGCTTGTTCCTCTTTTTTGGCACAACCACTTAACATCATCACTCCTGCAAGGCTGGCCGCGATGACTGAATATTTTGCCCATGAAGTGGTGTTGAAAAGTGCCATGAGATTTCGTGCTCCCCGAAAGAGAAAAAGAAAAAAATAATTGGATGAGCAGATACCCTAAATGGATTTTTATTTCAGAAAAAATAAGTATTCGGTCTTTATTTATGCAAAAAAAAGCTAAACACAATAGGCTATAAACTTATGCGAAAAAAAGATTTATCTATTAGAAATATATTTAATGAATTTTGATTAAGTTGATGTAAATAAAATAAAAAAATATTAAAACCTTAAAAAATTTAGATTTAAAAAAAGTACAACCATAAATTAATCGTGTTTACGGTTGTACTTTTTGAACTAAGCTTATCTGAAATAAGAATATCTTAAAATTAGCAAAGGCTAAGGAAGCAGTTTCTTAAAGACTAAAGAATTTCTTTGATAGTTATAGAGTGCCTGACGAGCATTTGGTAAGTCATCAACACTCACCTGATGGAAACCGTGCTCTAAGAACCAGTGGGCGGTACGGGTGGTTAAAACAAATAATTGACGAATACCTTGTTCTTTTGCCTTTTCTTCAAGGAATTGCAAAATCTGGCTACCACGGTTCGATTTACGATAACTTGGGTGTACTGCGACGCAGGCAATTTCTGCTGAACGTGTTTCATTAAATTCGGTTGGAATTGGATAAAGTGCAGCACACGCTAGAATCGTACCATCGCGCTCAATAACAGCGAACTGGCTAATCTCTTGCTCTAAACGTTCACGCGAACGATAAACTAAGATACCTTCTTCTTCTAATGGACGTAATAAATTCATTAAACCGCCCACATCTTGAATGTTGGCCATGCGAACTTCTTCATAATGCGCATCGGTAATCATGGTACCGATACCATCTCGAGTAAATAACTCTTCGAGAAGGGCGCCATCATAGGCATAAGAAATAAGATGAACGCGGTGTACGCCTGATAAAGATGCTTTTTTTGCCTGTTGCAAATGCAAGGTGAGTGTTGGGCTAATGGTTTGGTATTGTTGAATATAGTAGTCCAGTTGATGTGGGCTTAATTCACGTAATATTTGCTCATCTTCATTCAGCAATCCTTGTTGCTCACCTAGAAAAATGAGTTTATCTGCTTTTAAATAAGTTGCAGTTTTGGTCGCAACTTCTTCTGCTCGCAAGTTAAACACCTCACCTGTAGTGGAGTAACCTGTTGGCCCTAGCAGTACAATATTATGATTATCGAGGTGTCGATCAATCGCATCTGTATCGATAGAACGAACTTCACCTGTAAGCTGGAAATCCATGCCATCACGAATACCATAAGGTTTAGCAGTCACAAAATTACCTGATACCACATCTATGCGAGCGCCGTACATTGGCGAGTTTGCTAAGCCCATAGAAAGCAATGCTTCGATTTCTAGGCGGATAGAACCTACAGCACTCATGACACAGCTTAAAGATTCACGTGTGGTAATACGGCTGTTATCATAAAAAGGAGTTTCGATTCCTTTTTCTTTAAGATTTTGATTAATTTGCGGACGCGCACCGTACACGAGAATTAAGCGAATACCAAGAGAGTGCAATAAAGCAATGTCGTGAATGATATGTTCGAAATTAGGATGTCGGACTGCTTCACCACCAAACATCAACACAAATGTTTTATCGCGGTGAGCATTAATGTAGGGCGCTGAGTGTCGAAACCAGTGTACATAATGCTGGGTGTTATTATGTGACTTACTTACAGGCTTACTTGACATACCGATCTCGAATCAACAGCAAAAAGATATAAAGATGATTCTAAACAAAAAAGATTAAAGCCGCATGTTTTAGATAAAAAAACACCCAAATTGAAATTTGGGTGCTTAAAAAGTTTTAAATTAGTAAACCACTCTAATGATTTTATGACTTTGTTCATTCACCAGTACATAATTTCCATTCACTTTATACCATTTTTGGTAACGACCTGGTTTAGTCAATTTTTGATGTTGACGATAGTCAATCACATAACGTGAATGTCGATACTCATGCGGTACAACCTGGCCTACTCGCCACGCATTGCGATGATCATCTTTTTTAATCACTTTAACTGTTTTTACTTCATGGTTTTGGTAATTGCCATGATGATTATGATCGTTTGGTGCTGCCATGGCTGTTGTTGCAACTAAACCACTAAGAGAAAGAACAATCGCTGTTGTTAATTTTTTCATTGTAAACCTCGAATGATGAGCTGAATTTCAATAATTAAAGATTAGTGAACAATTGCAGATAAATCGTGGAGGCCAAGAAGAATAAATGTGAAAACTCTCTATGAAATAAGAAGAAATTAAGAAAATTCATCATTTAAGAATATAAAAAATAAAAAAGGATAAAACCCAGAGGCTTTATCCTTTTTATTCAGCGATAGCGAGGGTCTATCGCCTTAAAAACCACGAATACTCACAATGCTATTAGAATCTGTGTCGACTAAAATATAGTCATTGTTGATTTTATACCATTGCTGATTACGGCCTGGTTTTGGCAAGTTACTGTCTTTATAGTCGACTTTATAGCCATTACCACGATAGTGCTGTGGCATAACATAGCCAGGCTGCCAGCGATGTTGTTTTAAGCGTTCAAAGCCACGCTCTTCGCGCATACGGCGTTCGTCACGGATACGATCATCATCATGATCACGCCCAAATCCTGGCCCACGATCATTCCACTCACCGCGTGGTCCTCCGCCTTTAGGACCTTTAGGGCCATGGCCTCGGTCAAAAGGGGGATCAGCAAAGCTCGCCATACTGGTGGTCAGTACGGTTATGCATAGGGCTAAGATGGTGAACAACTTTTTCATGATGCATCCTCGTTTACATCTGATGTCTCTCATGTTGAATACTCTACGCGCAAAATGCAGAGAAACTGTGAAGATCATTTAATGGTTCAATTAAAATTACGGATAGATCAAGGGTTTTTATCAATAATAAAAAAGGCTTGTATATCTTTTCAGGTATAGGCAAGCCAGATTTGATGATTGGCCGTAATTAAATTTAACTTTTCATCTTTAACTTTTTAATCCTGCGCATCAATACTTTGACCATTGAGTGCCAAGCTGTCTTCACCCATTAAATAGAGGTAAGCAGGCAAGATAGACTCTGGTGTAGGTAGTGTCTTCGGATCTTCTTGTGGGTAGGCTTTCGCACGCATTGCAGTACGTGTTGCGCCAGGATTAATGCAATTAAAGCGGATATTTGGATAAGTATTTTCCGCTGCAAAAATTTTACTCACTGCTTCAATTGCAATTTTGGAGACAGAATATGCGCCCCATAAAGCTCGTGCTTCACGGCCTACACCCGAGCTGGTAAATACAACAGAGGCATTTTCTGACTTTTGCAAAAGTGGTAATAGAGCTTGAGTGAGGGCAAACGGAGCACGTAAGTTAACTGCCATTACGTCATCCCATACTTCTGTAGGATAATGTGCTAGCTCTACACGTTCACCTAAAATACCCGCATTATGCAAAATACCGTCTAGACGCCCAAACTGCTTTTCGAGCGTATCGACTAAAAAATCATAATCACGGTCAGATGCACTTGAAAGCTGTAGCGGTAAAATCGCGGGTTGAGGTGCACCTAGACTCTCAATTTCATCATAAATAACTTCAAGTTTATTTAAGGTTCTACCATGCAGGACAACGGTTGCACCATGTAGGGCATAACTTAGAGCCGCAGCTCGCCCAATTCCATCACCAGCACCGGTAATTAAAATAATTCGATCTTTGAGTAGATCCGGACGAGGTTGGTATTCTGAATATTTCATTGGTAAACCTCCTTCTTTTTATATTGATAAAACGAATAGCCGTTAAAAAAGTCTATAAAACTCTGATGTTAACTTATCATACGCTGATTTTCCTGTAGAGCAGGAAGCTTTTGACGTAACATATCGTGTAATTCTGTCACTGTATTTACAATCGAATCGGCCTGCCATGATGCTAAATCATCACGGTGTTCGATAGGTAAATAGCCATAAGCTGCCAAGATGGTATACATATCGGCATTGCGACCAGCATCAATATCACGTGGATGGTCACCCACATAGATAATTTCATTTGCTGGGATATTCAACTGTTTAGCGGCCAAATACATTGGTTCTGGATCTGGCTTGGTTTTACTGACATCTTCAGGACATACCAAAACTGCACAGCGTTCGGTCAGATTTAACTTTTCTAAAAGAGATTCACTTAATCCGCGCGGTTTGTTGGTCACAATACCCCAGGGGATTTGTGCAGCTTCTAACTCTTCTAAGAGTGGATACATGCCTTCAAACAGATCTGTATCAACCACAATATTATTGCCGTACAGATCTAAAAAGTTTTGACGATGTGCCAAGAAAATTGGATTGGCCACATCCAGCTCTGGATAGACCAATTTCACCATCGCACGTGCACCTTCAGACACCTGAGTGCGAATAAGATCGGCTTCTACAACAGGGCGTCTTGCATCACGGCACATTTGCTGAATAATACGAATGAAATCCGCAGCTGTATCGATAAGCGTACCGTCTAAATCAAATAAAACAGCTTTCATCATGCACCTGTATTAATCGTATGAACCATATAGTTAACGTCAACATTTGGCGCTAACCAGTAATGCTTGGTCAGTGGGTTGTAATGTAGTCCAGTCATTTCTTTTAACGTAAGACCTGCATTACGAATATCATGTGCCATTTCAGATGGTCGAATAAATTTATGATAATCATGCGTACCTTTTGGCAACATGCGTAGGACGTACTCTGCACCAATAATGGCAAATAAATAAGATTTTGGGTTACGGTTAATGGTCGAGAAGAACACATGGCCGCCCGGTTTAACCAGAGCCTGACAAGCTTTTACAATAGATGCTGGATCTGGAACGTGTTCCATCATTTCCATACAAGTCACCACGTCATATTGACCAGCCTGTTCTTGTGCTAATTCCTCTACAGGAATTTGACGATATTCAATATTTTGAACATTTTCTTGCTGAGCATGTAAACGGCCGACAGCTAGAGGTGCTTCACCCATATCGATACCTAATACATCTGCGCCACGACGTGCCATGCTTTCGGCCAATATACCGCCACCACAGCCGACATCAAGTACTTTTTTACCAGCGAGACCGCCTGCACGTTCATCAATCCAGTTAAGACGTAGTGGATTGATCTGGTGAAGGGGGCGAAATTCAGAATGTTGATCCCACCATTTGGCAGCAAGTGCTTCAAACTTTGCGATTTCTTGTAAATCAACATTCAATTGCGACATGGTGCTACCTCTAAACTTGAGTTATCTTTTTGGATGTAGTTCGCCGTTAGTGTAGCGATTATTGGGAAAAAAGCGATAAACCCAATAAAAAACTTCACAGAAGCAAAACGAATTTAGCATATTTGTTTTATATTTAGGGCATAAGCTAATGCATAACAACTTAGAGGAAAAGCTGTAGCAATGAAAAAATTGGTTTTGGGTGGTTTGAGTGCAGCAATTATGGCCGTATCGGGTGGTGCAATTGCAGCAGATTTTGTTGCTGGTAAAGACTACACCGTGATTGCCAATCCAGGCAAAGTGGAAGTTCCGGGGAAAATCGAAGTTCGAGAGTTCTTTTGGTATGGATGCCCACACTGTTTTAAACTTGAACCGCATATGCAAACGTGGTTAAAACAGATTCCTAAAGATGTACGTTTTGTACGTACACCTGCTGCAATGAATAAAATGTGGGAACAAGGGGCGCGTACGTATTATACATCTGAGGCATTAGGTGTACGTAAACGTACGCATTTACCACTATTCCATGCGATTCAAGTAAACGGTCAACAAATTTTTGATCAGGCTTCTGCTGCGAAATTCTTTACTCGTTATGGCGTACCTGAGCAGAAATTTAATAGTACTTATAACTCGTTTGCTGTGACGGCAAAAGTTGCTGAGTCAAATAAACTTGCTCAACAGTACCAATTAACAGGCGTACCTGCAGTGGTCGTGAATGGTAAATATGTTGTGCAGGGTGAAGATGGTAAAGTTACTCAAGTTCTTAATTATTTAATTGAGAAAGAACGTAAAGCAAAATAAGTTGTTTAGGCTTTACTTCAAAAAATGGGCTTCATACGAAGCCCATTTTTATATTTAATTTATCGTTAATTATCACGAAATAATTCAATTAATTTTTCTGGTTTTCATCTTCAATTTGAAAATTTAAAACGTCAAAATTAGCGGTTTGAGTCGGCAGTGATAATGCTTGATTAATATATAAATTAATTAATTTTTGGCGAGAACCAATCGAACGCTGATAATAAGTAGAATTTAAAAGTAGTGATGCACCATAAGTCAGTGACCAGATATAAGACAAATAATCACGAATCGACATGTCATAATTTAATGATTTTAAATACTTTTCGGTAATATCTTTAATTGCCAAAATACGCTGCTGTCGAATTTCATACAGCTCTTCGAAAAGATGCTTCAACTTAGACTCTGTCATCGTCAGATTTTCTTCAAGTTGATGCAATAGAATCGTTTTACCCGGTGCAAGTAAATGATGAAGCATGTAATGAGGAGCATACTCTTTGAAATCTGTATTATATTTTTTAGAAATTTCTAAAATTTGCTTTTCATTTTGAATAATGAGCTCAAGTAGAAGCTCATTTTTACTTCTAAAATGCTTATAAAGTGTGCCTTTAGCAATATCTAGCTCGGCCACTAACTCGTCTAGAGTAATTTCCTGATTGTTTTCTAATAACAACTTTTCTGCCACGCTCAGAATTTTTTCTTTACGCATCAAAAACTGTGTATGACGATCAAGATTCATAGGTATTCCCACACCAGTTTGGCCTAACTAATAGTTTACTTCCTGTAAAAAAGAAAAAGACTTTTCTCGAAATTTTTAGCCTTTTTCTTTCTCTCTTTACGTATTACCACATAACCTGTTTTTTGTCATTTGCCGCTTCTATCGTTCCCAGTTTGCAATCCCTCTAAAGAGTAAGCGAACTTGTGTAGAAGCATTTTCAATAAAGGCAGTTTGTTGCAGCTTGAGCTGTTCACCTTGATATTGTTTCGATAGGTTGAGCCACGTCATTGCCCATGTAAATGACATATTAGTCAAAATGGTAGATAAGACATTTAAGTCTTGAGAGTTTTGAATATGTTTAAAATTTTCAAGTTTCGTAAGATCAGTTGTTAGATCTTCAATCAGAAATTCAATTTCTCGTGCAATTGCTGCACGGACTGTTTCTGAGCCGCCCCAACGTTCAGCAATCATAAATTGCCATTGCTTAGGGCTATGATTCACCGCCTGCACAAATAGCTCAATACTGGTTTGGGTTTTAGCAGACTTGTGCTGTAAATAACTTTGACCGAGTTGATGTAAGACACTTTTTAAATGTAGGGCAACTTGATCGACCAATTCCTTGCCGAGCTCATCCATGTCCTGAAAATGGCGGTAGAACGCTGTCGGTACTAAGCCTACCTCACGTGCAACTTCACGCAAACTGATACTACTGAACGAACGCCCAGACGTACTTAGATGCAAGGCTGCATCGAGAAGTGCCTGACGACTTTGCTGTTTTCGTTCATCGCGTATCGACATTAAAAGAACCTATTTAAACCGTGAGCCAAAGTCTAACAAAAAAGAGCAAACTTTCATAAAAAAAATAGTGAACAAGTGTTGACTGAGTGAACGGTTATAAATATAGTGTACATATGTTCACTATATGAACATGTGTTCACTCAAATAAATAGCCAGATACAAAAGAGGAACGTATGAACGCAACACTTAGTTATCAGCCACATTGGGTTCGAGAAGATTTCGTTGATTTTGTCTTGCAGAAAATTAACGTGACTTGGGCGTGGAAAAGGGTACTTGCAGAAGTTACCGCCGTTCAGCCACTTCATACCGATATGGTGCTCATTAGACTTAAACCAAATCGTAATTTTAATTTCGATCAGGTCCGCGCAGGTCAAAGTATTTTACTGACTTTACTTATCGATGGCGTTTACCAACAACGTAGTTACTCGATTATTGAAGTGACAACGCAAGGTGAAATTGCTTTAGGTATTAAGGTCCAAGGCTTGGTGTCTCGTGCAGCTCAACTGTTACATGTGGGTGAGTGTGTTGAAATTTCACAGCCACAAGGTGATTTTATTTTGCATCAAGGCCAACAGCCTGCCATTTTAATTGCATCCGGAAGCGGTATAACTGCAATTTATTCACTCTTGCAGCAAGCTTTAAAACAGCAACTTGAACAAATTCATGTCATTTATTTTAATCGTGCGGAAATTTTCCATGCTGAATTAAAAGCTTTGGCAGAACAGCACCCACAGCTTCAATATCACTTTTTTAATACCAGCGAGCAAAAACAGCATTTAACTAAAAGCTTACTGCAAAAGCTGGTTCCAGATTTCGAGCATACAGCAACTTATGTTTGTGGTCATCACGGCATGATGCAGCAGGCGAATGAAATTTATATACAAAAAGGTGCTCAGTCGCAGCTTCATCAAGAGTATTTTCAGCCACTTCAAGTGACTGGTACACATGCAGCACAGCCTGTTATTTTCCGCCGTGCTCAACACGAGTTTTTAGCTGAAACAAATTTATTGAGCAGTGCAGAGCAAGCCGGTTTACGCCCACAACATGGTTGCCGTATGGGTGTCTGCAATAAATGCAGCTGTACCAAGGTAAGCGGAGTTACTCAAAACCTGTTAACTGGTGAAATTGAAGATCAACCGAACCGTCCAATTAAACTATGCGTGAGCCAGGCATTAAGCCCAGTCACGATTGATCTATAAAAAGAATTAAAGAGGATTAACCTTATGAATATGGCATTAGAATTTTCTACTGTTTCTAAATCTGCTCATTTAACACCTGAACAGACTGAAGAGTTTGGTCGCCGTGTTGAGCAGATTCGTCAAGACGTTATGCAAAGTCTTGGTGAGCAAGATGCAAAATATATCTACAAAGTACGTAATTTTGTTCGCTATACCGAAATCGCATCACGTGGCATGTTGATGTTTGGTGGGTGGATTCCGCCTGTTTGGCTACTAGGCACAGGCTTATTAGGCATTTCTAAAATTGTAGAAAACATGGAACTTGGTCATAACGTCATGCACGGGCAGTTTGACTGGTTAAATGAACCAAGCCTGAACGGTAATACTTACGATTGGGATACCATTGCTTCGGGTGATGACTGGCGTGAAACACATAACTATGTGCACCACACCTATACCAATATTGTCGGTAAAGACCATGATGTCGGTTATGGCATTTTGCGAGTAAGTGATCAACAGAAGTGGGAACCTCGCCACCTGTTTAATATTCCTCTAGGTCTACAGTTAATGTTTTTCTTTGAGTGGTATGTAGGCGTGCAAAACTTACATCTTGAAGATGCATTAGTTTATAAAACCAAGAGCTGGAAACAGGTTTGGAAAGATTCGGCTAAAGTCCGTAAAAAAGCCACACGCCAAGTTTTAAAAGACTACGTATTTTTCCCTGTGATCTCTGGCCCTATGTTTTTACCGGTTTTTGCAGGAAATGTAGTTGCGAATATTATTCGTAACTTGTGGTCATCTGCGGTGATTTTTAATGGTCACTTTACTGAAGATGCAGAAACGTTTGAGCCTGATAATACAGACACTGAAACTAAGGCAGAGTGGTACTTACGCCAGATTCGTGGTTCAAGTAATTTTAGTGGTACAGAATGGCTGCATTTTATGAGTGGTAACTTAAGCCATCAAATTGAACATCATTTATTTCCAGATATGCCAGCTAACCGCTATAAAGATGTAGCCCCGAAAATTAAGGCACTTTGCGCAGAATATGGCATTAATTACAATGAAGCGAACTTTATGCACCAGTTCTGGAGTGTATGGGTACGTTTAGCGAAATGTTCACTGCCAAACCATACCACTGGAAAAGTAATGCAGACATTAGAAAAGTTAAAAGCAAAATTCAAATTTGCGTAATCTCAGTTAATTCAAAATAGCTCCTTTTTAGGGGCTATTTTTATTTTTGAGTTATGAAACTTGCAGACTTACATTTGAAAGTAGGGAATAAACTCAACCTGTCAAAATCCTTTGCTATACTATGCCCAAGTTTGTATTTAAGAGAAGTTAGGAAGGATTATGCGTATTGACCAACGTGCATTAGACCAATTACGTGAAGTGAAAATTACACGAAACTACACCCGTTATGCTGAAGGTTCTGTGCTGGTCGAATTTGGTCACACCAAAGTCCTTTGTACTGCAAGCATTGATAACTCAGTGCCACGCTTTTTAAAAGGCCAAGGCCAAGGCTGGGTAACGGCAGAATATGGCATGTTACCGCGTTCAACACATTCACGTTGTGACCGTGAAGCGGCTCGTGGTAAACAAACTGGTCGTACTCAAGAAATCCAACGTTTGATTGGCCGTAGCTTACGTGCGATGGTTGATCTGAAAAAGCTCGGTGAAAACACGATTACCATCGACTGTGACGTGATTCAGGCTGATGGTGGTACGCGTACTGCTTCAATCACTGGTGCTGCTGTAGCATTAGTTGATGCGATGAATGTTTTATTGTCTCAAAAGAAAATTAAGCATGATCCGCTTAAAGGGTTGGTTGCTGCAATTTCTGTCGGTATGTATCAAGACGAAGTGTTGCTTGATCTTTGCTATGAAGAAGACTCGAACTGTCAAACTGACTTAAATGTAGTAATGACACAAGCTGGCGAGTTTATTGAAATTCAAGGTACTGCCGAAGACAAACCGTTTACCCGCGCTCAAAGCAATGCCATGTTAGAAATGGCTGAAAAAGGGATTGCCGAGCTCATTAAAAAGCAACAAGAAGCTTTAGGCTGGTAATTTTACGCTTTCTAAAAAACGCATCTTCGGATGCGTTTTTTTATGCCTTCATCAAATCGACATAAAAACATCACTTGCCTGTCACTTTAACGCTTTATTAGTAGTTCGCATTTAAACCGTTTGGAAAAAACCAATGCGAAAACTTTCACTTTTATTAATTACCTCTTTAGCACTCATGCTCAGTGCTTGTAACGATGATAACGACTCAGATAATTCATCGCCAACAACACCGCCCACCAGTAATTGCAAAATGCACTGTGCACCATAATAAGAACTAGGATAGAACTAATGAATCGTCGCGAATTTCTTTTAAACTCTACAAAAACCATGTTTGGGACAGCTGCTTTAGCGAGTTTCCCGCTGAGTATTCAAAAAGCTTTAGCTATTGATGCCAAAGTTGAAAGTGGAACTATTCAAGATGTTAAACACATCGTGATTTTGACTCAGGAAAACCGTTCATTTGATAATTACTTTGGAACACTAAAAGGTGTACGTGGTTTTGGTGACCGCTTTACCATTCCAATGACAGAAAGTCGCAAGGTGTGGGAACAATACGACGCTAAGAAAAATAAAGTACTGCCTTACCATCTCGACAGCCGTTTAGGAAATGCTCAGCGTGTTTCAGGTACACCTCACTCATGGTCTGATGGCCAAGCAGCTTGGGACAATGGCCGTATGAGTGATTGGGTCGCTTATAAAAAACCACAGTCGATGGGCTACTATAAAAAACAAGAAGTCGAATATCAGTTTGCTTTAGCGAATGCTTTTACCATTTGTGATGCTTACCACTGTGCTATGCATGCTGGGACCAACCCAAACCGTAAGTTTATTTGGACTGGAACGAATGGTCCTACAGGTGCAGGTGTTGCGAGTGTTGTAAATGAATTTGATGGGATTGGGGCATCAACAGAAGGTTATGAATGGACGACGTATCCTGAGCGCTTACAGCAGGCTGGCGTAACATGGAAAGTCTATCAAAATATGCCGGATAACTTTACCGATAACCCGTTAGCTGGCTTCAAACAGTATCGCCGTGCAAATGAGCAATCTGGTCAACCTGTCAGTAACGACACACTAACGTGTCCAGCATACGATGAAAAGATTGATGCGACTCAACCACTTTACAAAGGTATTGCCAATACCATGCCGGATGGTGGTTTTTTAGGAACTTTTAAAGCTGATATCGCACAAGGTAAATTACCGCAGGTGAGTTGGTTGGTCGCTCCTGCAACTTACAGTGAACATCCTGGGCCATCTAGTCCTGTACAAGGCGCTTGGTATATTCAGGAAGTATTAAATGCATTAACTGAAAACCCTGAGTTGTGGAGCCAAACCGTTTTATTGGTGAACTTCGATGAAAATGACGGTTTCTTTGACCATGTCCCTTCACCAAGTGCACCGTCTAAAGATGTAAACGGTGTTGTATATGGAAAAACGACTTTAAACGATCAGCAAGTGTCTTATGAGTACTTTAACCATCCAGCAGTAGCGACTTCAAAATCTCAACCTAAGCCAGATGGTCGAGTGTATGGACCAGGGGTACGCGTTCCCATGTATGTGATTTCGCCGTGGAGCCGTGGAGGATGGGTAAATTCTCAAGTCTTTGACCATACCTCTATTTTACAGTTCTTGGAAAAACGCTTTGGTGTGCAAGAACCTAACATTAGCCCTTACCGCCGTGCTGTATGTGGTGATTTAACGACGGCATTTAATTTTAAAACACCGAACCTTCTGCCTGTTGCTGAACTAGATGGGAAGAAAACCAAAGCCGAAGCCGATGCGATTCGTGTTGCTCAAGCTTTATTGCCACAAGTTCCTGTTCCGAGCCAGCAGCAATTTCCTCAGCAGGAAATGGGAATTAGGCCATCACGTGCTTTGCCATATATTTTGCACACCAGTGCCAAAGTCGATGTCACTCAAAAAACGATTAAGCTGATGTTCTCTAATACAGGTAAACAAGCAGCCGTTTTTCATGTCTATAACCGATTAGATCTTACGGCAATTCCACGTCGTTATATGGTTGAGGCGGGTAAACAGCTCGATGATGTATGGAATGCTACAAATGGGCAGTATGATTTATGGGTACTCGGACCAAATGGTTTCCACCGTGCGTTTAAAGGTAATTTGAGTCAAGCTAACCAGACTCAAGCATTACCGGAAATTAGAGTATGTGTAGAAGAATGTGATGCGAATTTGTATTTAAAAGTGCGTCATGATGGTAATAAGTCAGTCAAGCTCAACGTCAAAGCAAATGCTTATCTTCCAAACAAGACATGGACTATAGAAACCAATAGTTCTGAAAAAGAACTGGTTTGGGATATGTCTGAATTTGGTGGTTGGTATGATTTCACGGTGACCTTAGCTGATGACGCTACGTTTAGTCGTCGTTTTGCAGGACGTATTGAAACTCAAGAAGATTCAATTTCTGATCCATATATGGGTTATCTAGAGTCTTAGGTTATATAGCCTGAATTGGAATTGTTATTTAAAGTCGATTTAGATGACTTTGATAAAAAAGCACAGCCTCATATCACATGAAATTCAAATAGATGTTGTATAGGCTTCCTCACTTTTGAAAGGTCAAAAGTGACAAAAACCTCTGTTTCTCTGATGTTACTTCCATGTAACACAGAGAAACGGCGACATCCATGTCACCTGTCACGATAGTAAATAAAGGGAGTTATGCTGTTGATATAAAATATTATGTGGGAATATGCTGTCGTATAGATGAATAATAAAAATAAAGGCTTACCTTTTGTAACAGAATCTCCTAAGCCTGGTCATATTTATCTTTTACCTTGAAACCCTGAATTTTTAAAGTAATGGGGAAAATTTATGCTACAAGGTTTTATTGTATTATTAGCAGTAGTGACATTTGTTCTAATGGCTGCCGATCCACGTGATAGTGGGGCACAAGCGACTCAGTCAGCGTGGCAAAAAACACAAGCGGCAGACATGACCAAGTCGCAAAAAAATACCAATAATGACGCAGATTTTATCTAAGCATTAAAACGCATAGATAAATCAACAGCTCTAACGTCTTTAGTTAGGACGCCCATAGAAATATAGTCAACGCCAGTGGTGGCAACTTCACGCAAGTTTTCAATAGTGATATTGCCAGATGCTTCGAGTTTACAGCGGCCCGCCACATGTTTTACGGCATCAATCATTTGCTGTTGACTGAAGTTATCGAGCATGACAATGTCCGCCCCAGCTTCAAGTGCTTGGTTTAGTTCATCCCAAGTTTCAACTTCGACTTCAACAGGTTTGCCCGGTGCAATTTGATGTGCTTTGGTGATTGCTTGAGCAATACCACCCGCTGCCATAATATGGTTTTCTTTAATTAAGAACGCATCAAATAAACCAAGACGATGGTTTTGTCCACCGCCAATAGCAACAGCATATTTTTGTGCAATACGTAAGCCTGGTAAAGTTTTACGTGTATCGAGAAGTTTTGTATTTAAACCTTCAAGATGCTGAACATATTCAGCAGTTTTTGTAGCAACAGCAGACAAAGTTTGAATAAAGTTTAAAGCAGGGCGCTCTACAGTAAGTAAGCTACGTGCAGAACCTGCAAGTTTTAAAAATGCTTCGTTTGCAGCAACACGTTCACCTTCTTGTTTTAGCCAAGTCACTTGAACAGTATTGTCATAAGCTGAGATGAGCGCATTAACCCACGGTTGTCCAGCTAAAACCATATCTTCGCGGCTAATAATGGTTGCAGTGGCTTGCTCATCTTCAGGTGTGAGCATCGCGGGAATGTCACCGTCCCCAATATCTTCTTGTAATGCTTGTTGAATATTGATTTGAATTGATTGTTCAAGCAAAGACTGAGGTATGCTCATACGGTTTCCATTTTGTCGATGACCCTAAAACTTGCGATATATTAGCACCGTCGACCTGAAAAATAAGCTGTTTTATGAGATTAATCGCGATAAACAATCGCATTTACTACTTTGAAAAGCACATAACTGTTTTAAACTAAAACAATTGGCAAGCAATTTATTGGCGTCTCAATGAAGCAAATCACACCGTATGAAGTTATAGATGGACAATTAAAAGGGGCGAGACAAATCCCTTCTCCAAATTTTAACCAGCGTCCGACTGGCACCGAAATTCAAATGATTGTGGTTCATAATATTAGTTTGCCGCCGTCTCAATTTGGAGGTGGCTATATTGAGCAGTTTTTTCAAAACAATTTAGATTGGTCAGTTCATCCTTATTTTCAGACTATTGAAGGCATGCAGGTTTCTACACATCTGTTAATTTTACGTACAGGTGAAGTCCTACAGTTTGTTAACTTTAACGAGAGAGCATGGCATGCAGGGCGTTCAAGTTATTTAGCTAAAGTAGAATGCAATGATTATTCAATTGGTATAGAACTTGAAGGAAGTGATGATTTACCTTTTGAAGACGTACAATATGAAGTATTAACTGACGTTGTTACCGCTATCCGTCAGGCTTATCCTGAAATTAAAAACCATATTGCAGGGCATTCGGATGTTGCACCAGGCCGAAAAACCGATCCGGGGCCTTATTTTAAATGGCAACACTTTAGACAACTGTTAGCACAGAAAAAAACTTGAGTTCATTCATCATTTCACAACGAAAAGATTTTCTAGTTTCATTACAATAGCGTCTTTCGAATATAGCTGTAGGTGAGTGCGATGGCATTGTGGCGATCGACTTTTATTGTCAGTGCAATGACGATGTTGTCACGAGTGTTAGGGCTCGTGCGTGATGTCGTATTGCTCAACGTGTTTGGTGCAGGTAAAGATTTTGATACCTTCGTCGTCGCTTTTCGTATTCCCAACTTCTTTCGACGACTATTTGCCGAAGGCGCCTTTTCTCAGGCCTTTATCCCAGTCTTAACTGAATATAAAACGGGTCGAGCACACGCTGAAGTACAGATCTTAATTAGTCGGGTATTTGGCTGTTTGCTAACAGTTATGACCTTACTGACTTTTGTGGCTATGGTTTTAGCACCTGCAATCATCTATATGTACGCACCGGGCTTCCACAGTGATCCGGAAAAGTTCGATTTAGCTGTCAGCATGTTCCGTTTGACTATTCCATATTTAATGTTTATGTCGCTCACGGCTTTTGCCAGCAGCATCTTAAATAGTTATGGCTCGTTCGCTTCACCTGCTTTTTCGCCAGTTTTATTAAATGTAGCGATGATTGCAGGAGCGTGGTGGCTTACGCCGTATATGGCTGAGCCAATCAAAGCATTAGGCTGGTCAGTTGTTGCGGCTGGGGTATTACAGTTAGCGATACAAATTCCTGAATTGTGGCGTAAAAACCTACTAATTCCACCTAAAGTTGATTTTAAACATGAAGGTGTAGAACGTATTTTAAAATTAATGCTTCCAGCATTATTTGGTGTATCGGTGACTCAGATTAACCTGCTGTTAAATACGATTTGGGCATCTTTTATGCAAGATGGTTCAGTGTCTTGGCTCTACAGTGCCGAACGTATGACTGAGCTACCTTTAGGTTTAATTGGTGTTGCGATTGGTACAGTAATTTTGCCTTCGCTTTCTGCCCGTCATGCAGAGCAGGATCAAGCAAAGTTCCGCGGCATGATCGACTGGGCTGCAAAAGTCATTGTATTGGTAGGATTGCCAGCAAGTATCGCTTTATTTATGCTTTCAACACCGATTATTCAAGCATTATTCCAGCGTGGTGAGTTTGATCTACGTGATACACAAATGACAGCTCTAGCATTGCAATGTATGAGCGCTGGCGTAATTTCTTTCATGCTTATTAAAGTATTTGCACCTGGTTTCTATGCACAACAAGACACAAAAACACCAGTGCGCGTAGGCTTAATGTCGGTCGCAGCCAATGCAATTTTAAACGTTGTATTTATTGGTTTCTTTAAGCTTATTGATTGGCATGCAGAACATATGGCACTTGCACTAGCATCTTCAGGTTCAGCGTTAGTAAATGCCGGTTTACTCTACTTCTATTTGCATAAGCGTAATATTTTCCGATTTGGTTCACATTGGAAGAAATTGGGACTTCAATATGGTTTAGCAAACCTTGCTATGATTGCAGCGCTTTGGTTTGGACTCAATTGGTATAACGGAGAGCTTTCACAGTGGTTACGTGTTGCCGAAGTCGTAGGGCTATGCGTAGTTGGGATAATTGCTTACCTGATCGGTTTAATCCTTACGGGTTTTCGACCAAGAGATTTAAAACACTAAAAATAAAAAAGCGATCTTAAATGATCGCTTTTTTTATACTAATACATTTATTTTGGCAAAACTTGCAGCAATTCAATATCGAAAATTAAAGTGCTATTCGGACCAATCGTGTCACCTGCACCGACTTCACCGTAAGCGAGATTTGCAGGGATAAAGAAACGGGTTTTACCGCCTTCTTTCATGGTTTGCAGACCTTCAGTCCAGCCTGCAATCACTTGGCTGAGCTGAAACTCAACTGGATGATTACGTGCGATTGAGCTGTCAAACACAGTTCCGTCGAGTAAACGACCTTCATAATTCACTTTAACACGTGATACAGCTTTCGGTTTTTTACCTGTACCTTCTTTTAATACTTGATATTGGAGGCCTGATTTAGTCGTGATTACACCCGATTTTTTTGCATTATCAGCAAGAAATGCAGCACCTGCCTGAGCGTTTTGTTGACCTTGTTTTTGAAATTCGACTAGCTGTTTAGCTTCTAATGTTTTTTTATAATCATTAATTGCTTTCGCCATTTCTTCATCGGTTAAGCGAGCTGTTTTGTTCTGAGCACCTTCTTGTAAGCCTTGGTAAAAAATATCAAGATTTAAATCTGTTAAAGCATCCGTATTATTACGACCCATTAAATAGCCATAACTATAACTAAATTGTTCTTTCGCCGGGCTTTTATTTGTAATAGGTGCAGCAGCAAAAATAGATAAACTCATCGTTGATGTTGCAATAATTAAACCAATTTTTTTCATGCCGTTTTCCAAAAAAAAAGGAGAGTACTGCTTTACTCTCCTGAATGTTTTTATTTCACTGAAATGAGTTCTACATCAAAAATCAGCGTACTGTTTGCTGGAATACCAGGAAGTTCCTGAGGACCATAAGCAAGATTAGATGGAATAAAGAACGTCGCTTTGCCACCTTCTTTCATGAGCTGAAGCCCTTCAGTCCAACCTGGAATAACCTGATTGAGTGGAAACTCAACTGGTTCACCGCGCTTATAAGAACTATCAAATACTTGACCATTAATTAATCGGCCTTCGTAATGTACTTTAACCATAGACTGCGCAGTTGGTTGTTTACCTGTGCCTTCTTTAGTGATGATATATTGCAAGCCAGATGCTGTAGTTTTTACACCAGCTTTTGTTTTATTTTCTGCAAGGAATTGAACATCTGCAGATTCAGACGCTGCTCCAGCAGCTTGCTCTGGTTTATCTTGTTGTTGCATTTTTTGCTGCAATTCTTTTTCATAAGCAGCAACAGCAGCTTTTAACTCTTCTTGAGTATAAGCACTTGGTTGCTTATTGCGAGCATCATGAATCCCTTTCACAAATGATTTTGTGTCTAGTTCAGGTGGAGTTTGCTGAGCAACTTCGTACCCAAGAACATAACTGATTTTTTCAATTGGAGAGGCATTTTTATTTGCTTTGCTTCCGACTTCTGTGGTCGGATGTTGGCTTGCATAATAAACTGGTACAAGTGCAGCACCGCCTAAAACTACAGCGACAGCAATGGGTAAGGCTTTACTCATAAAAGGTTCCAAAAATAATCATTTGAGTCTAAAAAGGCTGCTTTTGATCTTAGCATGCTTAAGCATAGAATGTTTAAGAAAAAAAACGAGTGGTTTTTTATATATTTTAGTTAGTTTTAGTTGGAATAAACTTAAAAAATCTTAAATAAAAAACCGGATCATTTGATCCGGCTCTCTTATCACTTTTCGGTTAATCTTCTTTTTGCGCTTTATATGCGTAAGCGTAGTTATAACCATAACCGTAGCCCGCACTGGCACGTTGAATATCGTTAAGAATAAAGCCGTTGACTTTAACACCTGCTTGTTCAAAGCGATTAAGCGTTAATTCAAGCTCTTTCATTTGCGACTTAGCATAACGCGCAACAATTAAGTTCACACCTGTATATTGCGAAATAATAATACCATCGGTTACTGCAAGTACTGGTGGGGTATCAATAATGATGTGGTCATACTGACTTTGTAGTTGTTCAAGTAGTTCTTTAAATTGGTTAGAGCTTAAAATCTCTGAAGGATTTGTTGGACTCTTACCGCGAGTAATCACATCAAGGTTTGCCACAGGAGTTTTGTGTAATACATTTTGTAGATCAGCTTGTCCACTTAACAATTCAGAAAGACCTGGTTTTACATCAACATCGAAGTATTTATGCATATAACCACGACGCATATCGGCATCAATCAATAGTACTCGTTTGTCGCCTTGTGCAAAAATCGTTGCAAGATTCGTCGAAATAAATGATTTACCAACTTCTGGTGAAGGGCCAGCAATCATAATGATATTGTTTTTTGCATTTGCTAAAGCAAAGTGAATGGCGGTACGGATACTACGTAAGCTTTCAATTGCAATATCATCACTGTTTTTAACTGCAAGAATAGGAATACTCTTCTTCTTCTTTAAAATTTTGATACGACTTTCTTGAATTGGAGAACGAGGTACAGTTGCATAGACTGGTAAATCCAACTCATTTTCAATTTGACCCGAATCTTTAATACCTGTGCGTAACATATTACGTAATAAGGCAACTAGGGTTCCAATAAAGCCACCCAAAAATAATGACAAAACTAAAATTTGGAACTTTTTAGGCTTAATTGGTTCAATTGGCTCAACCGCAGTGTCTACAATACGAACATTACCAATTTCGCCCGCTTTGGCAATGCGAAGTTGTTGGTATGAGTTTAAAAGTGCTGTGTAGAGCTGGGTTTTAACTTCTACTTCACGATACAGCTGTAAGTACTGACGTTGTACGTCTGGAAGTTGCTTTAAAGTACTGTTAAGTTCGCCAATTTGCTTATTAATAGCAGTAATTTGCCCATTAATTTCACGCATTGCTGGGTGCTCGGCAGTATATTTTGCTGCCATTTCAGCTTGCTTTTGTTCAAGCTCAGCTTTTTTAGTTTCTAAAGTAATACTTTGAGTTAAATAAAGTTCAGATTCTTTAGTTACATCAACAGTGTTGTACTGTTGGCGGAATTTGTTAAATTGACGTTCTGCATCATCTAGTTGCTTCTTCAAATCGGGAAGCTGTTCATCTAAGAACTTTAATGTTTGAGCAGATTCTGCCGAACGACGTTCAATATTTTGCGCACTATACGTTGCTAAAATAGCATTAAGTACTTTAGTGATCTGCTCTTTATCTTGGCCTTGATAATTTAAACCTAAAACACCAGTGAGCTTACCGCGTTCTGCTACGGAATAATTTGCGCTAATGGCATTTACAGCGGCAGGGACCGATAGATTGGTAATATTATAGGTGGCATCAAATTGATCTTTTGTGAATAGAGCAATTTTCCAAGTACCATGTGGTCCTGTAACTTGGTTTAACTGATTTAGAGGAACATTCAATATAACTTCTTCGGTTGTTGGGTCGGTTAAACGCAATGATTGTTTGTCAAAGTTAAGATGTAATGTTTTATCTAAGTAATAAGCCGGAATTTCAAATTGACGAATCTCAAAACTTTTTAATCCGTCTTTGAATACAACAGAGTTTTTATTATATTCAGTTTTATATTCAGTATTGCTTAATAAGCGATGAGTAAAAGTATTCTCTGTACTAGAAACTCGTATATTGAGATGTAAGTCTCTAATAACTGAACCTAAAACCAAACGAGATTTTAAAATTTCTATCTCAGCTTGAGCTGGTGATTTTTGCTCAATCATTTGTGATAAATCACCTAAAAGAGCAGCAGAAGCCCCTTTACTGTCTTCAACCTGAACCAAAGCATCAACCGAATAGGTGTCTGGTGTTACACGTAAATAGAGTAGAGCGCATACAAGACTCAAAATGATGCAGAGTGCAATTAATTTCCACTGCGCAATCAGTGAGAAAAACAGTTCTTTTAAATCAATTGTATCTTCGGTATTGGTATTTTGGTTCATAAGCTTAAAATCTTGGCGTTAAATATAAGGTTTCCAGTCAGCAATACATTGTTGGATGAGCTGGCAGGTTTCATCAAAAATAGCTTGGTCGTGCTGGTAAGGATCGGGCACATTTCTATTCTGCCAATGGCCTAAGCGATAGGTTTTACCTTTTGCGAAGGGCCATGTTTGCTCAATATGCTTTTGCTGGTTGTGACTCATGACCAAAATAAGGTCAGCTTTTTTAATATGTTCTGCACTTAACTTTCTTGCAATATGAGGCTGCATATCAATGCCTAGACGTTGCATACAAAGTTGAGCTTTGCTATCTGCTTGATGGCCTGTAAGCCCAGAAATACCCGCAGACTCGATATTTAAGTGAGGATATTGCTGTTTTAAGAAATATTCTGCCATAGGACTTCGGCAGATATTTCCAATACAGACCACTAAAATATTCTTAAATTGCATAATATTACTGTCCCAAACGATCTATGTTATATAAAGCACTTGAGAATGGGATAATTTGATTGACAACACGCTGCCAGCGAGTTAAGCCAGTTGCATCTACATAGACAATATCATTACTACGTAATTTAAATTGATTTGCTAAACCGAAGTCGCCAATACTCATTAAATTTAAATGGTAGAGTTCAGTTGTACGGTCATTTGGATTAGTACGCAACACATAAATACGGCTAGCACTAGCAGATAAAGGATTTAAACCTAGGCTTTCACCTAATGCATCGCTTAATGTCATACCTTGATCACGCATTGGTAAAGCTTGGTTTTTACCAGACTCACCCATCACATAAATTTTCTGGTTTTCTCGGGTGCTGACATAAAGTGTATCATTCGGTTGTACTAAAAGTTTGTGTAATGAATAGCCTGCTTTTTCTAATTCAATCGTGTTTAGATTATATGTTTGGCCATTTCGGATGAGTTGGATATAAGTATTATCACCTTTATCAGTTACTCCACCAGCAAGCCCTAGAGCTGTGTATACACTAACTGGTTGATCACTTAAATAGAACTGGCCACCCTTAAGTACACTACCTTGTACAGAAAAACGCTGACCTTCATATGAAAGAACACGAACCACAACGTCAGGATTTTTTAAGAAACGGGCCAATTGACTATGTAGCTCACGGTTGACTTGAGCTAAAGTTTTACCAGAAGCTTTATAGCGACCTACTAATGGAAATTGAATATAACCACTTTGATCTATAGGGTAGCCATTCGCTTGAATGGATTGTTCATTACTAATACTGTTTACAGGAGGAGTAATTTCAGGATATGCCCAAAGTTGAATAGAAAGAACATCACCTGGGCTTAAACGATATATAGGTTGTTGATTTTTAAATAAAGCTGCATAGTCACGTTGATAGTCAACTTGAGCAGGTTGTATCGCTGGTAATGTTTCTTGAGAAATTTTAACTACATTAACGGTAGTTCCAAGGTCTGTTCTATAAACGCCTTCATTAGGAATATCGTAAGTTTGTAAACCGGAAGTAACTGCACAACTGGCAGCACTTAAACTCAAGGCAAGAACAGAAAAAAACTGGCAATACTTCACACGCAACCCTTTGTGTATTTATCTTTAATTGATATTGTCCACTGCATAGTAACAAGCGTCTATTAAACGCAGGCTGAACTGATTCTAGCTGAAAAGAAATGAAAAAACATCGAAAAATCGTAGAGCTTTGTATGTTTAGTTTATCTGATTGACCCATTTAACCAGTGGTCATTCATCAGAAATATTAAAAATGTATAATTTTAGCTAAACTGATAAATTCTACTTATAAGTGCTGTAAACACATTTATACAATTGGTATGCGGTGCTAACTTAAAATCTGATATAGTACGCTGCATTGTCAGTGCCAAAAGCATGATTTATTAGATATAAACTCTAAGGAAAAAGGCTCGTTTATATGCAAATTGCCAATTTAAAAATAGCAATTATTGGGTTGGGCTATGTAGGCTTGCCGTTGGCAGTTGAGTTTGGGAAAAAAGTACCAGTTGTTGGTTTTGATATTTATCAAAAACGTATTGATGAGCTCAAAAACGGTAAAGATCATACCTTAGAAGTGTCACCACAAGAATTACAACAAGCGGAACAATTAAGTTATACCGCTGACTTGAAGGACTTAAAAAACAGTAATTTTTTTATTGTAACGGTTCCAACACCAATTGATGACTTTAAACAACCGGATCTCACACCTTTAATTAAAGCATCGACTAGTATTGGTCAGGTGCTTAAAAAAGGGGACGTCGTAGTATATGAATCTACTGTATATCCAGGTGCAACAGAAGAGGTATGTATCCCTGTTTTAGAAAAAGTGTCAGGTTTAAAATTTAATCAAGACTTTTTCGCAGGCTATAGTCCTGAGCGAATTAACCCAGGTGATAAGCTTCACCGTGTAACTAATATTTTAAAAATTACTTCAGGCTCTACCCCTGAAATCGCTGATTATATTGATGATGTCTACAATCTTATAATTGAGGCAGGAACTCATAAGGCGCCGAATATAAAAGTAGCAGAAGCTGCTAAAGTGATTGAAAACACACAACGTGACGTCAATATTGCTCTTATTAATGAGTTGGCACTTATTTTTAATAAATTAGATATTGATACAGAAGATGTGCTTAAAGCTGCTGGAACGAAGTGGAACTTTTTACCATTTCGTCCTGGATTAGTAGGCGGGCACTGTATTGGGGTAGATCCGTATTATTTAACCCATAAAGCCCAATCTATTGGATTACATCCGGAAATTATATTAGCGGCTCGCCGTTTAAATGATCGTATGGGGGAACATGTGGCAACCCAACTTATCAAAGAAATGGTGAAGCAGCGTATACAAGTTGTTGGTGCTCGTATTTTGGTGATGGGACTCAGTTTTAAAGAAAACTGTCCAGATATTCGTAATACAAAAATTGTCGATTTTATTAAAGCTCTGAAAGAGTATGATTTAGATTTAGATATCTATGATCCATGGGTCGATGATACAGAAGTACAACACGAATATGGCCTAGCGCCAATTAAAGAATTACAACAAGGCTTGTATGATGCGATCGTCATTGCGGTAGCACATAACCAGTTTAAATCCATGAGTGTTGATGAGTTCCATGCTTTAGGTAAAGAAAAGCATGTACTTTATGATTTGAAATATGTTTTGGATAAAGAAAGTTCAAATATTAGACTTTGATTAGGGTTTTATAATGTCTACAGATATTCAATTAAATTTAATTGGCAGAACACAAGAGCTTTTTGTTGATGATATTCAACATTGGAATAATAAGTTAATCGAAATTGTTTCCTCATCGAAGTTTTTAGTTTTAGGTGGGGCTGGGTCTATTGGCCAAGCAGTTGTTAAAGAAATTTTTAAACGTAATCCTAAGAAACTACACGTTGTTGATATTTCAGAAAATAATTTAACAGAAGTTGTTCGTGATATTCGTAGCTCGTTTGGCTACATTGATGGTGATTTCCAAACATTTGCACTAGATATTGGCTCTGCTGAGTATGATGCATATATTCAGAATGATGGTGATTTTGACTACGTTTTAAATCTTTCTGCTTTGAAGCATGTACGTAGTGAAAAAGATCCATTTACATTAATGCGAATGATTCATGTCAATATTTTGAATACTGAAAAAACGATTCAGCAGTCTATTGAAAAAGGCGTAAAGAAGTATTTCTGTGTTTCAACAGATAAAGCTGCTAACCCTGTAAATATGATGGGTGGTTCAAAGCGTATTATGGAAATGTTCCTTATGCGTCAAAGTCAGCATATTGATATTTCAACGGCTCGTTTTGCGAATGTTGCATTTTCAGATGGTTCTTTATTACATGGTTTTAATCAACGTATTCAGAAAAACCAGCCAATTGCTGCACCAAATGATATTCGCCGTTATTTCGTTACTCCAAAAGAGTCAGGTGAGTTGTGCCTCATGTCTTGTTTATTAGGTGAGAATAGAGATATTTTCTTCCCTAAGCTTAGCGAGCACTTACACCTCATTACTTTTGCTGATATTGCAGTCAAATATCTTAATAACCTTGGATATGAGCCGTATTTGTGTGAGTCTGAGGATGAAGCGCGTAGCTTAATTCAGACTTTGCCAAAACAAGGAAAATGGCCTTGTTTATTTGCTGGAAGCACAACTACGGGTGAGAAAGATTTTGAAGAGTTCTTTACCGATAATGAAACTTTAGATATGCAACGTTTTAATAATTTAGGGGTTATTAAAAACGAGCTAAATGTTGAAGAAGATAAATTGCATGTATTTGAAGAAAAAATTCATGTAATGCTGTTAAATAAGCACTGGAATAAAGAAGAAATTGTTGATCTATTTAACTATATGATGCCTAACTTTGGACACAAAGAAACAGGTTTATATTTAGATGGGAAAATGTAATGGATACTTCTAAATTTAATCAGTTTGTACGAGATATTTATCGTACCAATAATTTTATTCCATTACATGAACCTCGTTTTCTTGGTAATGAAAAGAAATATGTATTAGATACAATTGACAGTACTTTTGTCTCTAGTGTTGGTGCCTATGTAAATGACTTTGAAGCCAAGGTTCAACAATTTACAGGTTGCGTTAAAGCCATTGCGACTGTTAATGGAACAGCTGCATTACATATTGCTCTTTTACTAGCTGGTGTAAAGCGCGACGATATCGTAATTACGCAAGCTTTGACTTTTGTCGCAACTTGTAATGCCTTGTCTTATATTGGTGCGGAACCATTATTTATTGATGTTTCATTAAAGACACTCGGTTTGTGCCCAAAGGCATTAGACGCTTATTTGCAAGAAAATGCTTTTATTGATGACCAAGGTGTATGTAAACACAAAGCAACTAATAAACGTATTTCTGCAATCGTTCCAATGCATACATTTGGTCATCCTGTTGAAATTGATGAGCTTCAACAGGTCGTAACCAAGTGGAATATTGCATTAGTTGAAGACGCTGCTGAAAGTTTAGGTTCTTACTACAAAGGTAAACATACCGGAACTTTTGGTCTAGTTTCAGCACTTAGCTTTAACGGAAATAAAGTCATCACTACAGGCGGTGGCGGTATGGTCTTGTGTCAAGATGAAGAACTTGGCATAAGAGCGAAGCACATTACGACAACTGCAAAAATACCGCATCCTTATGAGTTTTATCATGATGAAAATGGTTTTAACTACCGTTTACCAAATTTGAATGCTGCTTTAGGTTGTGCACAAATGGAAGGCTTGGAAGGTTTCCTTGCTAAAAAGCGTGATTTAGCTCAGCAATATCAAGATTTCTTTAAAGACAGTGATATTTCATTTGTCGTGGAACCTGAAGACTGCCGATCTAACTATTGGTTAAATGCCATTGTTTGCAAAGATAAAGCACAACGAGATTTGATTTTGGATGAAACCAATTCAAATAAGGTTATGACTCGCCCAATCTGGACTTTAATGACCAGATTGCCAATGTACCAAACTGCATTACAAGGCGATTTAACTAACTCATTATGGTTTGAAGAAAGAGTTGTAAATATTCCAAGTTCGGTTCCTCTGGAGTAATAAGAATGAAAAAAATAGCCGTTTTTACAGGAACTCGAGCTGAATATGGTTTGCTGTATTGGTTAATGCGAGATATTCAGCAAGATCCAGAGCTAGAGTTACAAATTCTAGCTACGGCTATGCATTATTCACCTGAGCACGGCGAAACTTGGAAAACTATTGTTCAAGATGGTTTCGAAATTACCGAATCGGTAGAAATGCTACTGTCATCTGATACGTCGTCCGCTGTTGTGAAATCAATGGGTGTTGGCTTACTTGGATTTGCAGATGCATTGAAACGTATGCAACCTGATTTATTAGTTGTTTTGGGTGATCGTTTCGAGGCTTTGGCAGTGACTCAAGCTGCTTTAATCATGCATGTACCTGTTGCACATTTGCATGGTGGTGAAATCACTGAAGGTGCATATGACGAATCAATTCGTCATGCGATTACTAAAATGTCTAATATTCATTTTGCCGCGGCAGAGGAATATAAGAAACGAATTATTCAATTAGGCGAGCAACCAGATAAGGTATTTAATGTTGGCGCGCTAGGGTTAGATCATATCCAGCGTACAACATTTAAAAATATTACAGAATTAAGCGAATTATATGATTTTGATTTTTCAAAACCATATTTTCTCATTACTTATCATCCCGAAACTAATTTACTAGAAGAAAATGTTGCGCCTTTATTTGATGCACTTAAGCAAATAAAAGATGTCAATTTTGTTTTTAGTTATCCAAATGCCGACAATGGTAATACTAATATTGTGAAAGCAATGCTTGATTTAAAAGCACAGTTGCCAGATCGCGTATTGCTTGTAAAGAGTTTTGGTATTCAAAATTATTTAAGTGTTTTGAAAAATGCTTTAGCTATGGTGGGTAACTCATCAAGTGGCTTATCAGAGGCTCCTGCGTTACAGGTTCCAACAGTAAATATTGGTGATCGACAAAAAGGACGTTTGCGTTGTGAATCTATCCTTGATGTTAAATTAGACGAAAATGAAATTTTAGAAGCATTGCAAAAAGCAATTAATTTCCCAGACGATGAATTGAGTAAAGTTGTTCCACCATTAGGGTTAGGCAATACTTCTCAGAAAATAATTGAACTTATTAAAACGACGGATTTTAAAAAGAAGGCACCATTTTATGATCTTTAATCAAGACGAAATTTATGTCATTGCAGAAATTGGTGTAAATCATAATGGCTCTGTAGAGTTAGCAAAAGAGCTTATTTTAAAAGCCAAAGAATGCGGTGCGAATGCTGTCAAATTTCAAACATTTAAAGCAGATAGTTTATTATCTGATCAAACTGAAATGGCTGCATATCAAAAAGAAAATACTGGTTCTAGTCAAAGCCAATTAGAGCTTGTAAAAAGTTTAGAGCTCACTTATGAGCAGACAGAAGAAATACAGAAATTTTGTGATGAACACCAAATTACTTTTATTTCAACGCCGTTTGACTCTGATAGTTTGAAGTTCTTGGTGAATGAGATCGATGTACCTTACTTGAAAGTATCATCTGCTGATATTTCAAATTTACCGTTTCTTTATGAAATTGCATGTTCAAAAAAGCATGTCATTTTATCTACAGGAACAGCGAGTTTAGGTGATATTGAACAAGCCTTATCAGTATTTGCTTTTGTTATCGATAAGGGAACAGAAGTTCGCCCATCTCAGCAGTTATTTAGAGAAGCTTATTCTAAAATTTCAGTACGTAAACAGTTGAAAGAACAGGTTTCTATCTTACACTGTGTGACTCAATATCCAGCATTATTTGAAGAAAGTAATCTTAAAGCCATTTCAACTTTAAAAAATGTATTTGATTTGGCAACAGGATTTTCTGACCATACGCTTGATGAATATGCAGCGGTTATTGGTGTAAGTCTCGGTGCTCGCATTTTTGAGAAGCATATTACATTAGATAAAACGATGGCTGGTCCAGACCACGCAGCATCAATGGAACCAGATGAATTTAAGCATTATGTCGAAATTTTACATAAAACACATGCAGCTTTAGGCGACGGTATTAAATTTATGCTAGAGCAAGAAAGCGATAACTATTACTTAGTACGTCGTAGTATTGTGGCTAAAACAGATATTGCGGAAGGGGAGCTTTTAACCTCTGACAATGTCACGACAAAACGAGCTGGTCGCGTTTGTTTAGAACCAAATAAGTATTGGGATGTTGTTGGTACAAAAGCAAAACGTAGCTTTAAAAAGAACGATTTTATTGAAATTTAAATGAAAAAACTGGCGATTTTTGGTTCAGGTGGCTTTGCAAAAGAGCTAGTAGATTTAGCAATAGATCAAGGCTACCGCCATATATTTTTTTTAGAAAGAAATGCCAAAGATGGTGACACCTTACTTGGTTTCCCCATTTTGCCTGAATCAGTAATACCGACATTAACGGATACGGTATATGCGATAGGTGTTGCTGATCCGAAGATTCGTAAAAGAATATATGAAGCTTATGCCGATTTATCTTATCCCAATTTGATTCATTCTCAATCATCACTTGGCTATGGCATTCGAGAATTGCTAGAACATAGTAAAGGTGTGGTAATTGCAGCTGGAGCGAGAATTACAAATTCATGTCGTTTTGGTCATTTTATTATAGTAAGTTTTAACAGCACAATTGGGCACGATTGTATTCTAGAAAACTACGTTTCTGTCATGCCAGGTGTTAATGTGTCTGGTTGTATTCATTTGAAGCAAGGCACTTACATTGGAACAAATGCTGCTATTTTGCCGGGCAAAAGTCCAGAGCAATTGAAATATTTAGGTGAAAACTCCGTTATAGGCGCGGGTGCCGTGGTTGTGAAACATACGGAACCGAATAAGGTCTATATTGGATCACCTGCTAAGGAATTAAGTCGTGACTAGAGATGTTAATAATATAATTTTGCATAAAAATGATTCAATTTTGAAAGCATTAGAGCTACTTGATCTATATGCTTTAAGAATTGTTTTGGTCGTTGATGATCACAATCAATTGATCGGAAGTATTACAGACGGTGATATTCGTAGAGGGCTTTTAAAAGGCCAAGATGTGCATGCAGCTGTTGAAACAATCATGCATACTAATCCTTATAGTATTGAAGAAGGTAGCTTAAATAACCGCCAGATTTTTGAGATCATGCGTGAAAAAAGTTATCTGGCATTACCAGTAATTAAAAATAATCAACTCGTTAATATTATTACGCTTGATGATTTGATTCGTAAAAAACGTAAAGAAAATCCAGTTTTTATTATGGCTGGTGGTTTTGGTACACGTTTACGCCCATTGACAGATACATGCCCAAAACCAATGTTACCTGTTGGTGGTAAGCCTTTACTAGAAACCATTATCTCAAGCTTTAAAAATCAAGGCTTTTACAAATTTTATATTTCTACTCATTATTTACCAGAAGTGATTAATGAGCATTTTGGTAATGGTGAGAAGTTTGACGTACAGATTCAATATGTACATGAAACTGATCCGCTTGGAACTGGCGGTGCATTGAGTTTATTGCCAGCATCAGATATTAAATTGCCATTCATTGTCATTAATGGTGATGTATTAACAAATATGAATTTTGAAAAATTATTGGACTTTCATGAAAAGCGCGAAGCTATTGCAACGATGTGTGTGCGAGAGTTCCAATATCAAATTCCTTATGGCGTAGTAAACTCCGAAGATAATGTAATACAAAGCATGACTGAAAAACCAAGTTATTTCTTTGATATTAATACAGGTATTTATGTCATTTCACCTGAATTGTTGGCTCAAGTTAATGCACAGTTTATTGGTATGCCAACTATCTTAGAACAGCAAATGGAAAAGAAAAATAAAGTCTTAAGTTATCCTTTACATGAATATTGGCTCGACATCGGTCATATGGAAGACTACAACCGTGCGCAAAAAGATATTCATATGTTGGGTCTAGAATAATATGAAAAATATTGCTGTTATTGGTTTAGGTAATATTGCTACCCGACATCGTCGTAACCTTAAAATGCTTTTTCCTGAAGCAAAATTAATTGTGATGTCTGCTAGTGGTCGTATTCCTAAAGAGCCAGTGACTGATAGCGATCATATAGCAGAAAGTGTTGATGAAATTATTCAGTTGCAAGTTCAGTTTGCAATAATTGCCTCACCAGCTCCTTTTCATGCCCAACATGCAATACCACTTATTAAAGCAGGTATCCCTGTATTAATAGAAAAACCAGTTTCAGTTACCCAGACAGATGCTCAAGCTTTAATTGATGCAGAAGCCCAGTATAAGACACCTGTAGCAGTAGGTTACTGTTTGCGCTATTTACCTTCAGCGCAGCAAGTACGACAAATGATACAAGAGGGTGTCATTGGAAACTTATATAATGCATTTATTGAAATTGGTCAGTATTTACCAGATTGGCGACCTACCAAGGATTATCGCGAAACAGTATCTGCTAAAACTGAATTGGGGGGAGGAGTCCTATTAGAGCTGAGTCACGAGTTAGATTATGCTCAATGGATTTTAGGTTCGCTTACTCCTAAATATGTCGTTTTACGTGCTTCAGAAGAGCTCGGTTTAGAAGTCGAGGATAATGCCGATCTTTTAATGACAACAGCGAAAGGAGCTGTTGTAAATATCCACTTAGATTTTTTGCAGCGCAAAGCACATCGTAAATGTCGTTTTATTGGCAGTGAAGGATGTATTGAGTGGGATTTAATTCGAAATGAAGTTGTGCTTATTAAGGCTAAAGAGCAACAAGAAATTTATAGCGCCCCTGACTGGGATAAAAACCAAATGTATTTGGAAATGGTTACCGATTTTATTAAAAAAATAAACGGACAGCCAAACCAATCTATAAGTCTGCAAGAAGCTGAAAGAACAGTAGGCCTGATTGTAGAGATGAAAGAATTTGTGACGAAAGAATGAGACTGCTTATATGAGAAATTTTGCATTTATTTTTGCTAGAGGCGGCTCTAAAGGTTTACCTGGAAAAAATATTAAACCATTGGCAGGAAAACCGTTATTACAATATTCAATTGATACTGCTTTAGCATCGGATTTGATTGAACAAGTTTTTGTTTCAACAGATGATCAGGCTATTGCACAAGTCGCTATAGAAGGGGGAGCAATTCTTATAGAGCGACCTGTTGAACTAGCAACTGATCAAAGTCCAGAATGGTTGTCTTGGCGTCATGCAGTTGAGTGGGCAACTGAGCACTATGGCTCATTTGATGGGTTTGTTAGTTTACCTGCAACTAGTCCATTACGTAGCCAAGAGGATGTAGAGGCTGCGATTTTAAAAAGACAAGCAGAGACAGCTGATATTTGTATTGCAGTTACACCTGCAAGTCGCAGTCCATATTTCAATATGGTTAAGTACAATGAGGCTGGTTTTGTTGAGCTTGTCAATCAGCCTGAAGGTGAGGTATCACGCCGTCAAGACGCTCCCAAAGTTTTTGATATTACAACAGTAGTCTATGCGACAACACCTGAGTTTGTATTAAATAACTATGGTTTATTTTCAGGAAAAGTTGCGAGTATTGAAGTGCCAAAAGCAAGAGCTGTGGATATCGATGATATTTACGATTTTCGTTTAGCTGAAGCTATTATTAAAGGTGAATAACTGATGCAAAATTTATTAGAGAATAAAACCTTTTTAGTAGCTGGTGCTGGTGGACTACTAGGAACACGTTTGGTGGCGGCTATATTAGAGCAAGGCGCAAAAGTTATTGCTGCTGATATAAACCTTGAATCTATGGCAACTCGATTAAATAGTTTGGGGGTTGATCCTACAAACGAAAAGTTATCGTTGGCTTGTTTAGATGTAACAAATGAATCAAGTGTAAAGTCATTTTTTTCACCAGATCTTAAAATTGATGGAGCTGTTAATACAACATATCCACGTAATAAGACATATGGTTCACATTTTTTTGATGTGACCCTTGAAAGCTTTAATGAGAACTTATCACTACATTTAGGTAGTATGTTTTTGTTCACTCAGCAATGTGCAAAATATTTTACACAATCCCAGACTCCTTTTTCGCTGGTGAATATCTCATCTATTTATGGAGTAGTTGCTCCAAAATTTGATATCTATAACAACACGAAAATGACAATGCCTGTTGAGTATGCTGCAATTAAATCAGCAACACTCCATTTAAACAAATACACAGTCGCTTATGTCAACGATAGTCGATTCCGCATTAATTGTGTAAGTCCAGGTGGTATCTTTGATCATCAACCTGAACCATTTTTAGAAGCATATAAGAGCCATACCCATGGAGCTGGTATGTTAGATGTTACAGAAATCATAGGTTCAGTTTTATTCTTACTTTCTGAACAATCAAGATATGTAACAGGTCAAAATATTATTGTAGATGATGGCTTTAGTTTGTAAATGAAATCTAGTGTAGTAAAAATATAGGGCTATTGAATGAAGGTCTTAAAAGATAGCTTTATTTATTTGATCGGGGAGCTTTTTGCGAAAAGTCTCCCCTTTCTGATGTTGCCGTATTTAACAAGAAAGCTTGGGCCTGATGGTTTTGGTGAGTTATCTTATTATCTAACAATGCTATCTCTATTTGGAATTTTCGTTGGCTTAAGTCAAGATGGTGCCGTTACACGCTATTTCTATTTTTATGGTAAGAAAGCACTAAATACAGTTGTTAAAGCAGGGTATTTATTTAACATAGCTATTTCTTTTATATTATTAATTGGATGCTGGTGGTTCAAAGCAGAAATCATGGCATATGTTGTGCTAGCAACGATGTTTCAGTCTTTTGTGAATGTCCAACTTGCTTTGCGTCAGTGTCAAAAACAGCCTCTAAAATATATTACAATCCAAATTATCTTATCTTTAACTAATGTCTTATTCACAGTCGCTGTGCTTGAATACTTTAGTCAAGAATTAGTAGCCTACCGCGTATTGGCAATTGTCTTTGCAAATCTAACAACATTCGTGATTGCAAGTTTGGTATTGGGAGACTTATTTAGAGATAACTATCGCTTTACATGGCCTAGACTATATTTAGGTATCCTTTATATTTTTTCATTCGGATTCCCCCTGATTCTACATCAGTCTAGTATTTTCATTAAAGGGCAACTAGATCGTATTTTTATCTACCAACAGTACACAAAATCGGAATTAGGTATCTATTCAGCAGGAGTACAAATAGCTTTAGTCTTACCAATAATTTTCATGGCCCTTAACAAAGCTATAGTTCCTCATTATTACCAAGCTCTTAAAAATAGTACTTTGACGTTAACGCAGATAAAAAAATACACATTATTAAGTGTACCTTTAAGTATACTACCTGCTGTAGTTGGTTGGCTTCTGCCTGAACAATTGTATGAATTGTTTCTGGGGAGGGCGTATGGTGCATCAAAGTACTTTACCGTAATATTTTTGGTAGGTTATGGCCTAACTATGCCATATCTTATTCTAGTGAATTACTTATTTTATCATGCTAAAACCAAACTTATATCGCTTGTAAGCTTTAGTAGTTCATTACTCTATGTATGTACGTTATATGGTTTTAGTCAATTGAAATTAGAATGGATTCCATTCGCTTTAATTCTTTCTAATCTTTTCATGTTGGTAGTTTTATGGAACATCGTCAAAAAAGTTTGATAATGTGTGTAACACCATTACAAATCCTTATAGCAGAGAAAATTATACAAAGCAAACCAGCAGAAGATTTTGATATCATAATATTTGCATTAGAGAATAATGAGAAATTTAATTATTATGCAGAAAAATTAAAAAAATATGCTCGAGTTTATTGGTACTCGCATGTGATTTATAAAAACTCAATTTATAATTTAATTAATTTTTTAAAATTCATTTTTCAATTTAATTTGAGTAGTTTTAATAAAAAATATAATAACTACTATTTATCAAGTATTGATTCCAGATACTTTCAATATATTCTTTCAAAGAAAATGGAATCTAGCTGCATTTTTACATTTGATGATGGAACGGCTAATATTGTAAAAACAAGTATTTATTACTTAAAGAATATTAATGATATAAAAAAATCAAAAATATTTAGGATGCTAGGTATTAAGTATTTTCAGGAAGATATTAAGAGTATGAGTAAATTACATTACACAATATATCCAGAGTTTGAAAATATTATTCAAGATACTATGGAAATTAAACTGTTTAATGGGAATGAAAAAAATAAAATTAGAACTAAAGGTTTGAATGTTTTTTTAGGTCAACCTTATGAGGAGCTTGACTCATACTTATCTAACGAAAAAATTGAAAAAATGATGGGTGATCTTAATATAAAGCTATATTTTCCTCATCCTAGAGAGAAAAATACTCCTAAGAATGTAGAGATTGTAGAAACTAAAAAAATTTTTGAAGATTATATTATAGATTTTCTTGATAGAAATCAGAATTGTTATCTTAATATTTATACTTTTATGAGCTCTGCAGCACTAAATGTTAAGTCTCTTGATGGTATTAATATTTATTTTATTCAGACTAATGCGCTTATAAGTAAATATCCTGATTTTTTTAATATTTTGAAAAATCATAATTTTAATGTTCTTGAATTTTAAGCTTAGAGAGAATCTTTAATGAAATTTTATACTAACAATTTTTTGTTTTCTGGATTTCTTTTATTCTTCTTTTTAATGCTTGCTTTTACGCTTTCATTAGAGCTTGATAGTGTTGGGCTTACTTTTGTTATTAACTTATTTTTTACTATTTTTTTTATAGCACTAAGCTTACAAAGAATGATTAATGTTCTTTTATTTTTTTATATATTTAATCTTATATTTATGGTTTTTGTACCATGGATACATTATTCTACAAATATAACAATTTGGGCAAAAATTCCATTTTCGAGTGATGAGTATTTTTTTACAAATATAATCATATTTTTAATTAATATTGTAGTCTTTTTTGTATATTATTTTTATCCTAATAACTTAAAAAATTATTCTAATAAAAATTTTAATTGGAAGGAACCTAGTTTTTTAATTTCTTTATTAATATGTTTTTTATGCCTTTTTGTAGTGCTTTATACTTTAAATTTTAATTTTTTGCGTATATTTTTTAGGGGTATTGCCGATGATGATTTTGAATATTTAGAGCTAAATCCTTTTTTAAGTATTTTAAGTTATCTCTCTAGATTTTTACCTGCATTTATTTTTTTAAGATTTGTAGATTCTAAAAATACATTAAAAAAGATTATCTTATTTAGTTTTGTATTGCTATGTGCATTTCCAACTTCTATTCCAAGATTTATGGTGGCTTTTATTTATTTGCCAATATTTTTAGCATACTTTAAAAGCATAAAAAAACCAATATATATTACTTGCGTAATGCTTTTTTCATTATTTTTAGTATTTCCATTTTTAAACCAATTTCGCTATTTTTCTTCAGATATTGAGCTTTCATTTATTCCAGATAAAAACTTTTTTATTCAAGGCCATTTTGATGCCTATCAAAATTTTATGGATGTTTTGAGATTTGATTTTGTAACATATGGGCATCAATTATTAGGTGTTATATTTTTCTTTATCCCTCGTGTATTTTGGCCAGATAAAGCTGTTGGTAGTGGTTATCAACTGGCTGAAAATAATGGATATTTTTTTAATAATATTTCTATGCCATTCGTGGCAGAAGGTTTTGTTAATTTTGGATATTTAGGAATTTTATTTTTCTCCATATTTTTGGGGGGGATAATGAAAACTATTGATACATTATATTTAACTCGATTTGAGTTTAAAGATAATAATTATTTAATATATATAGGTACTTTTTTATGTTCCTCATTCTTTTTTATGTTTAGGGGTGATTTAATGTCTTCATTTAGTTCTATGCTTGCTGGAATTATTGCATTATATATTGCTGGAAGACTTAGATGATAATTCATATTAAATTTTTCTCTAATTATAGGTTGGTATTTTTCTTATGAAAATTTTAATTGATTCTTCTATAGTTTCTAAAGGTGGAGGGGTGCAAGTCGCCTTATCTATAATCGAAAATATTACTGCTGATAAAGATTTTGAGGTGGTCTGTGTAGTTAATACTGAAATTGATAAACAACTATCCTTATCAGCAAGAAATAATATTAAGCATTATTATATAGAAAATATAGAACCAATTTATAAAAAATTTTCTCAAGGAAAGCGTATTTCTTTAATTGAAAAGAAACATAATCCAGATTTTGTTTTTGTGGTTTTTGGACCCGCTTATTGGAAACCTAAAGCTACTACATTACAAGGTTTTGCTTTAGGGAAAATGTTATATGAAAAAGAATTGAATATAGGCGTTAAAGAAAAAATTTTAAATTTTATTAAGAAAAAAATCTTTCAATGGACTCATAGCTATTTATTAGTTGAAACCGAGTTGGTTAAAACAAAATTAGCAAATTATTTAGGTTATTCACAAGAAGAAATCTTTGTTATTGGTAACTCATATAGCCCAAATTTTAAAAAAAATGTATTAGCTAATGAGGGGCTAATCACTAAACAAAAGAATATTTTTCAGATTCTTGTACCAGGAAGTTATTATCCTCATAAAAATCTTGAGCAGATTATTCTGTCTCTTGTAGAGATTAAAATGAGCTCTATTCTTAAAAATAAGATCAAGATTTTATTTACTATTCCTGAAAGTAGTCCTGATTGGAAAAATCTTTTAAATCTCGCTAAACAACATCAAGTTGATGAGTTTATTGCAACAGTAGGCTTTGTACCAAATTCAAGATTTGCTGAATTATATTTACAGAGTAACGCTATAATTTGCGCTAGTCTTGTTGAGTCATCGACTGCTGTATTTCCTGAAGCATTCTTAGCAAATAGGCCCTTACTTGTAAGTGATCGTCCCTTTGCAACAGAGCTATGTGAAGACGCTGCGTTATATTTTAATCCATTAGATGAAAAGAGTATCGCTAATGCAATCTTAGAACTATCTGGTAATGAGAAATTGCAACAATTATTAGTTGAGAATGGGAAAAAAGTCCTATTGAAAAATTACCCTTCTGCAGAACAAAAGTGGAACTTGCAGAAAAAATTAATCACACATTTATATAGCAAATAGTGGATAGTATGTTTAAAGATAAAATTTTGTTAATCACTGGTGGTACAGGGTCTTTCGGTAATGCTGTTCTAAAACGTTTTTTAGAAACAGATATCAAAGAAATCCGTATCTTTAGCCGTGATGAAAAAAAGCAAGATGATATGCGTAAAAAATATCATTCATCTAAGCTTAAATTCTATATTGGTGATGTTCGTGACTACAATAGCGTTTTAAATGCTACTCGTGGTGTTGACTACATTTACCATGCAGCTGCCTTAAAGCAAGTTCCATCTTGCGAATTCCACCCAATGGAAGCTGTAAAAACCAATGTAATTGGTACGGAAAATGTACTTGAAGCGGCAATTCAGAATCGTGTTAACCGCGTAGTATGTTTAAGTACAGATAAAGCAGTTTATCCAATTAATGCAATGGGTATTTCTAAAGCAATGATGGAAAAAGTAATCGTTGCTAAATCAAGAAACTTAGAAAATTTAGATATTGTTATTAGCTGTACCAGATACGGTAATGTAATGGCATCGCGTGGTTCGGTAATTCCTTTATTTGTTGACCAAATGCGTAAAGGTAAACCATTAACTATTACCGATCCTAATATGACTCGCTTCATGATGACACTTGAAGACGCGGTAGATTTGGTTCTGTACGCCTTTGAACATGGTGAAAATGGAGACATTTTTGTACAAAAAGCTCCTGCTGCAACAATTGAAGTTCTAGCTCAAGCATTAAAAGAATTACTAAACGAGAAAGATTATCCTATTACCATTATGGGAACCCGCCATGGTGAGAAAGCATATGAAGCTTTACTAAGCCGTGAAGAAATGGCTGTTGCCATCGACCAAGGAGACTATTTCCGAGTACCGGCAGACCAACGTGATCTTAACTATGAGAAATACGTAGAAGATGGTGACTTAAAGATTACAGAATTTGACGATTATAACTCGCATAATACTGAGCGTTTGGATGTTGAAGGAATGAAGAAACTATTACTTAAGTTAGAGTTTGTAAGAGCTTTGACTAAAGGACAATATGTAGATCCAGAGGCATAAATATGAAGATCTTAGTAACAGGTTCAAATGGCTTTATAGCAAAGAACTTGATTCAATTTTTATCAGAAAAACCTGAGATTGAGATTTTAAAAGCTCATCGTGAAACAACAGATCAAGAGTTTGAACAATCAGTTTTAGCTGCTGATTGGATTATACATTTAGCAGGAGTGAATCGCCCTCTAAATGAAAGTGAATTTGCCGAAGGCAACACCACTTTAACGGAAAAGATCGCTCAAATTTTGCAGCAAGCAAATAAGAAAACGCCTGTTATTTTATCATCTTCTATTCAGGTTGAACGTGATAATCCTTATGGTAAAAGTAAGTTAGGTGGTGAGCAGGCATTGGTAGCCCTTAATCAAGCACAAGGTAATCCAGTCTATATTTGCCGTTTAGCTAATGTTTTTGGTAAGTGGTCACGCCCTAACTATAATTCAGCTGTTGCGACTTTTTGCCATAACGTTGCAAATGACTTGCCGCTACAAATTCACGATGAAAATGCTGTGATTCGTCTTGTGTATGTCGATGATGTAGTGGAAACATTCTGGAATATTCTGAATGGGCAACAAGTTGAACAAATTTTCCAAGTCGAACCTGAATATCAAATTACAGTAGGTGATTTGGCTAAAGTTTTAAATGGCTTTAAAGCATCAAGAGATACACTTATTACTGACCGTGTGGGAACAGGTCTTACTCGTGCACTTTACTCAACATACTTAAGTTTTTTTAAACCTGAGCAATTTGATTATAGTGTTCCAAAATATGGTGATGCCCGCGGCGTATTCGTTGAAATGTTGAAAACTCCAGATGCAGGACAATTTTCTTATTTTACTGCTCATCCAGGGATTACCCGCGGTGGTCATTATCATCATACAAAAACTGAAAAGTTTCTTGTTATTAAGGGTAAGGCACTATTTAAGTTTAAGCATGTCGTGACAGGTGAATTTTATGAGCTTGAAACGCAAGGTGATGAACCAAGAATTGTAGAAACAGTGCCTGGGTGGACACATGACATTACTAACATCGGTGATGATGAGATGATAGTGATGCTATGGGCAAATGAAATTTTTGATCGTAATAAGCCAGATACTTATGCGATGCCAATAACAAATTAAGAGTATAGATTTGTGAAAAAGTTAAAATTAATGACAGTGGTGGGCACACGTCCAGAAATTATCCGTTTGTCTCGCGTAATGGCTGCGTGTGATGAATATTTTGATCATGTTATTGTTCATACTGGTCAAAACTATGACTATGAATTAAATGAAATTTTCTTTACTGATTTGGGTATCCGTAAACCTGACCATTTCTTAAATGCAGCTGGTGCTACCGGTGCAGAAACGATTGGTAATGTCATTATTGCAGTGGATAAAATTTTAGATGAGGTAAAGCCTGAAGCTTTACTTGTTTTAGGGGACACAAACAGCTGTATGGCAGTATTACCTGCAAAACGCCGCAAGATTCCAACTTTCCACATGGAAGCTGGAAACCGTTGTTTCGATATGCGCGTTCCTGAAGAAATTAACCGCCGAATTGTCGATCATACTGCTGATATTAATTTAACTTACAGTACGATTGCCCGTGATTATTTATTGGCTGAAGGATTACCCGCTGATTTAGTAATTAAAACAGGTAGTCCAATGTTTGAGGTACTTCATCATTACAAAGCGAAAATTGAAGCCTCTGATGTTCTTGAACGTTTAAATTTAAAAGAGCATGAATATTTTATTGTGAGTGCTCACCGTGAAGAAAATATTAACTCAGATCAGAACTTCTTAGATTTGGTAGAGATGTTAAATGCAGTTGCAGAGAAATATAAATATCCTGTGATTGTATCTACACATCCTCGTACTCGTAAGCGTATTGAAGAGTTAAATGTTGAATTTCATCCTTTAATTCAATTACTAAAACCACTTGGTTTTAGTGACTACAACAAGTTACAGCTTTCAGCAAAAGCCGCATTGTCTGATAGTGGAACAATTAACGAAGAATCATCAATTTTAAACTTCCCGGCACTTAACTTACGTCAAGCACATGAGCGTCCCGAAGGAATGGAAGAAGCTGCTGTAATGATGGTAGGTTTAAAAGCGGAACGTATTTTACAAGGTTTAGCAATTTTAGAAGGTCAGACTAGAGGTGAAGATCGTCTTTTACGTCTAGTTGAAGACTACAGTATGCCAAACGTAAGTGAAAAAGTTGTGCGTATCATTATGAGCTACACAGATTATGTAAATCGAGTGATTTGGAAGCAATTTTAAGGTTATAAACTGTGAAAAAAGTATTGGTTGTTTCAGAGTTTATTGATCCTGATCAAAATTCTACAGGATACTTTTGGTATAAGATTATACAGAAACTTGCTCAATCCGATGGGGTTGAGCAGTTATCTGTTATAGCGCCTTATTCAGGAGATCGTGAGGAAATACAGAAAAAGTTCTGTAGCAATATTGGTTTCTTATTATTTTTACATGCTTCTTATGATAAAAATAATTTATTTAAGCGATTGCTTGGTCAATTACAGCAAACTTTTGGTTTTTTTAAGATTTTGTTAAAAAACTTAGCTAAGGATAAGGTTGTTGTTTCTGGAACAAACCCACTTTTTCTCCTAGTTTTATTAGCTTTTTTAAGGGTATTCATTCCATTTAAATGGTATTTGCTCGTTCATGATGTTTTTCCTGAGAATTTAGTTCCTGCAGGAATTTTAAAGAAAAATTCTGTCTTATTTAAAATAATGAATTTTATTTTTAATCGTATCTATTCTAGAGCCGATCATCTGATCGTGATTGGCCGTGATATGAAAAACTTAATGAGACAAAAAACGGGTAGCGATAATATTACAGTGATTCCGAACTGGGTAGATTTCACTGAAATAGAGGTTAGAGAGAAACAACAGTCTTCAATTATTAGCTCACTTGGCTGGAACGAAAATATAGTTTTCCAATTTTTTGGAAATATGGGACGTGTCCAAGGCATCTCTAATTTATTAGCTGCAATAAACTTAATTAATAATCCATCTGCCAAATTTTTATTTATTGGCGGTGGAAATGATGCTCAATTGGTAAAAGAGTTTGCTGAAGAAGAGAACAATAAAAATAAAGTTGCTTATATTGGAGAGTTAGCTGCCCAACAGCGAAGTTTAGGTTTGAGCTCATGTGATATTGCTATCGTAACTTTAGCAGAAGGCATGCTTGGCCTCGGTGTTCCTAGTAAGGCCTATTTTACTATGGCTGCTGATAGACCAATTTTAGCTATTATGGAAGAAGATGCAGAAGTGGCTAATATGGTTAAAGAACATAATATTGGCTGGATCTGTGAGCCAAATGATCCAGTTAGATTAGCATCATTAATTGATGAAATTTGCAAAACTAAGTTGAACAAAGTGTCTAATTCACCACGTCAAATTTTACAAGATCATTATCATCAGGATAAGTTGCTGCAAAGTTTTGCTGACATTGTGGAATCGTAATATGAAAAATATTTTAGTTACAGGTTCATCTGGCTTTGTTGGTAAGTCTTTGATCCGTTCACTCATTCTGAGTAATAAATATCAAAAGATATATGCTTTAAATAGACGGCAATCGTATATTCTACCTGAAAAGGTGGAGCAGTTAGTCGCGACTTCTGAATCTGTTTTTTCGACACCTATTCCTAATGATATTGATGTAATCATACATTTAGCAGGAAGAGCACATATATTAAATGATAATGTGCAAAACCCTTTAGAACAGTTTAGAGCGGTAAATGTGGAGGGTACATTACAACTCGCTCGACAAGCCTTAGAAAATAATGTTCAGCGGTTTATTTTTATTAGTTCAATTGGTGTAAATGGAGCCGTAACAAATAAAAAAGCTTTTGATGAATTAGATCCACCACAACCTCATGCCGATTATGCAATTTCTAAGCTGGAAGCGGAGCAAGCATTAAAAGAATTATTTGAGAATACAAATACTGAGCTTGTCATAATTAGGCCGCCATTAGTATATGCTGCTGATGCTCCTGGCAACTTTGCTCGATTACTTAAACTTGCTTCAACTAACCTACCTTTACCTTTTGCTTCCCTCAATAATAGGCGCTCTTTTGTTGCATTAGAAAATCTAGTTTCATTTATCGAAGCTTGTATTGAGCATCCTCAAGCAAAAAATGAATTATTTTTAATTTCAGATAATGAGGTACTTTCTACCCAACAGCTTGTGATTTCAATAAGAAAAGGTATGGGGCGAAAGGCAAACTTAATATATATCCCTAAATTTCTTATGAGGGTAGGGGCTATATGTGTCGGTAAGGGTAAGTTGTATGAGCAATTATTCTTATCTTTAGAGATCGATGCTTCAAAAGCGCGTAATTTATTAAATTGGACTCCTCCAATTAATGCGTATGCTGCTCTGGAAAAAACAGGAAAAATATATTTTGAGAGAAGTGAGTAACTTATGCTGATGATTTGGATAATATTAGCAAGTTTTTTAATTTCGTTCTTGCTTACAGGCTATATGCGCCATTACGCATTGAAGAAAAATATTATTGATAATCCGAATGAAAGAAGTTCCCATACAATTCCGACACCACGTGGTGGTGGAGTATCTATTGTTATCACTTTCTTATTATTTTTAGTGGGATTGATAGTTAGTCATCAATTAGAATCAACTACGGGTTCAATTTTAGTTGCTGCTGGATTAGGTGTTGCAGTTTTAGGTTTTCTTGATGATCATGGCCATATCAATTCAATGCTTCGATTAGCAATTCACTTTGTTATTGCGATTAGTACTGTTTTTTTCCTAGGTGGTTTCTCTGAGGTTGCATTATTCAATGGAAACCTGCAGTTAGGTTGGTCCGCAAATATTATTGCAGTACTTTTTCTTGTATGGTTACTCAATTTATATAATTTCATGGATGGGATTAATGGAATTGCCAGTGTTGAAGCAATTACTACTGTACTAAGTCTTGGTTTTATTTATTTAGCATTAGGTACACCGTTATCTAGTGAATTATTATTTATTTTAGCGGCATGTGTACTTGGTTTTGTTCTATGGAACTTTCCTAAAGCTCGTATTTTTATGGGAGATGCCGGCAGTGGTTTTCTCGGATTAATTCTAGGTATTCTGGCTTTAATTTCTTTAAAAATAGACCCTGCTTTATTTTGTGCATGGATCATATGTCTAGGTGTATTTATCGTCGATGCCACTTTTACATTAATCCGTCGGGTGATTAATGGGCATAAAATGTATGATGCGCATAGATCTCATGCATATCAATACGCTTCACGCAAATACAATAGTCATACTACAGTAACAATTGGTGTACTGCTGATTAATGTATTTTGGCTTTTACCTATTGCATATCTTGCATCACAAAAAGTAATGATGCCAGAATCTTTATTGTTAATAGCTTACATTCCTTTGATTTTACTTGCTTTATTCTTTGGTGCCGGAAAAACTGAAAATGCTTAAAAAGAATGTTTTATTAGTTTTAGGTGCAGGTGGGCATGGTAAATCTGTTGCAGAAGCTGCTCTCTTGTCGGGCAAATGGAAAAAAGTGGTATTTGCTGATGACAGTTGGCCACAAAAAACAGATATAGCGGGCTTTCCGATTGTCACGAATATAAATAGTATCCCAGATATACTGTCAGATATTTCTGCTGCAATTCCTGCTGTAGGAAATAACCAGCTCAGACAAAAATGGTTTCAACTATTAGAAAATTTATCGATACCTATTGCTACAGTTGTTCATCCATCTGCCATCATAAGCCCTAATGCTGAAATTGGTGAGGGAGTAACTATTATGGCTGGTTGTGTAGTGGGGTTTGATGTGAAAGTAGGAGATGGAGCAATTATAAACATGGCTGCGTCAATCGATCATGATACTCATATTGGTGAATTTGCTCATCTTAGTGTAGGTGTTAAAGTTGTAGGGAATAAGAAAATAGACTCCTTATCATTTCTACCAGCTGGTAGTGTGGTTACTCATTCAATGTAGTGATAATTTCTTAATTTAGAAACAAAAGATGTAAAAGTGTACAACTTTATAACCCCTATGATTGATAAGACTTTCTAGGGTAAGTAATGTGTTACAGATTTAGTAATAATGGTTTGATATACATTATGTAACCAATGCGTAAAACTTGTTTCTAGTTATATAAGAAATGAGTATAAATATCGCACGGTTACTAGAACGATTAGAAGAGTATTGTGAAAAAGATTATCTATCAATTCGCATCAGCCCCAAGACTTGCGAAACAATGTTTTTTGGTTCTTATAGACCTTTTTGCTGTTCCTGTTATTTTGTGGTTATGTTACGCCCTTCGTTTATTTGACTTAGGTGCAGAAGTTATTCCAGGTATCAATTATGGCGTAGCAATTGTTACAATTGTTGCTATTTTAAGTTTAATGATAACTGGAGTTTATCGGTTTATTGTTCGAACATTTAACGAAGCCTTTATTGCTAAATTAGCGATAGCTGTTGCGCTGATGGTCATTGTTTTATATGGCATGAATGCTTTTTCACCTGCATTTGTTCCGACTTCAATTCCATTAATGTTTGGCTTCTTAATGTTTGGTTGGGTTTGGTGTAGCCGTGCATTTATTCGTTTTATTGTGAAAGCTGCCTTACAAACGAGTGAAGAGCGTAAACGTGTAGCAATTTATGGTGCGGGTGATGCTGGTCAGCAAATTGCAGCAGTACTTTATCGTTCGGGTGATCATTTGCCAATGTTCTTTATTGATGATAATACTTCTTTACACGACCATATGGTTGGCGGTTTAAAAGTACTATCTTTAGAGAAAGCTTTACAACGTTTTGAAAAATATAGAATAGATGAAATTTTGTTAGCATTGCCTTCTGTAGGCCGTGTGCGTAAAAGTGAAATTATTCAACAGCTAGAACCTGCACATCTTAAAATTACTGAACTCCCTGGTCTTACACAACTTGTTGATGGTGAGCTCAAAGTTGCAGATATTCGTGAAGTAGACATTATTGACTTGCTGGGACGTGATCCTGTACCTCCTGTAGACCATTTGCTCGCAAAAAATATTCGAAATAAGATCGTCATGGTTACTGGTGCCGGTGGTTCAATTGGTTCTGAATTATGCCGTCAAATTGTTAAGAATCAGCCTAAAATGCTGATTATTTATGAAATTACAGAGTTTGCCCTTTATAGCATAGAAAAAGAATTACGCTTAACGGCTCAATGTGAAATCGTTCCTATTTTAGGTACAGTGCAAGATCAACAGAAATTAGAACGTATTATCGAGCAATATGGTGTTCAGACCGTTTACCATGCTGCTGCTTATAAACATGTACCTTTAGTTGAGTGTAATCCAATTGCAGGATTAAAGAACAATGCGATTGGTACTGCAAATAGTCTAAATGCAGCTGTGAAAAAAGGTGTGGAAACGTTCGTTCTCATCTCGACCGATAAAGCAGTACGTCCTACCAATGTAATGGGCGCATCGAAACGTATGGCAGAGCTCTATTGTCAAGCAATGGCTGAAGCCCAAAAGCAAACTCAAATTAGTATCGTACGTTTTGGTAATGTATTAGGGTCTTCTGGCTCAGTAGTGCCATTATTTAAACAGCAAATTGCGAAAGGTGGTCCAATTACTGTGACTCACCCAGAAGTAACACGCTACTTCATGACTATTCCTGAAGCATCTCAGTTGGTTATTCAAGCTGGTGCATTAGGTAGAGGCGGTGATGTGTTTTTACTTGATATGGGTGAACCTGTCCGGATTCAGGACTTGGCTCGACAAATGATTTCTTTAAGTGGTTTAACTGTGCGTGAACAAGGTTCAAAGCAAGGGGATATCGAAATTCATTATAGTGGATTGCGTCCAGGTGAGAAACTTTACGAAGAATTATTAATTGATCAAGAAAATACTGAATATACCGAGCATAGTAGAATTCTTCGATCTTTTGAGAAATTCTACCCTCTTACAGAAATTCAAGAAGTCTTTGATCGAGTGAATAATATGACTGCTGTCCAGCAAGATATTGATTGGGCGCTATGTCAACTTGAACACTATGTTGATGGTTATAAACGTAGTAAAGATATTATGGTTAATTAGAGAGTGAATGTGTGATTAAAAAGGCAGTTTTACCTGTAGCTGGATTAGGTACACGTTTTTTACCAGCAAGTAAGTCAATTCCTAAAGAAATGGTCACAGTAGTTGATCGTCCTGCGATTGAATATGTAGTGCGTGAAGCTGTAGAAGCAGGAATTGAGCAAATTATTCTGGTAACACACTCATCTAAAGCATCAATTGAAAATTATTTTGATCGAAACTTTGAACTTGAAACGACTTTAGAGCAGAAGAAAAAGTTTGATCTGCTTGATGAGATTACTCAAATTATCCCACCTCATGTAAGTGTAGTGAGTGTAAGACAGCCTCAACCTTTGGGTTTGGGGCATGCTGTTTTATGCGCAAAAAGTATTATTGGGCAAGATGATTTTGCTGTGTTGTTACCAGATGTATTGGTTAAAGATAACTCAGGGCAAAATGATTTATCGCGTATGATTTCTCGTTATGAAGTGAGTCAAGCTGCTCAAATCATGGTTGAAGCAGTACCCGATCATTTAGTAGATCAATATGGGATTGTTGATGTAAAACAGAGCCCGGCTGAGGGTGAAAGTATTGTTATGCAGGGTATTGTCGAAAAGCCTGCTGTCGGCTCTGCACCTTCTAATTTATCTGTAGTCGGACGTTATATTTTACCGGCTAAGATTATGCAGCTTCTAGAAAATACTCCGAAAGGAGCGGGCAATGAAATTCAGTTAACTGATGCTATTGCGATGCTTCAAAGTACAGACATAGTGGAAGCCTATCGGATGCAAGGTCAAACTTTTGACTGCGGCAGTAAACTTGGTTATTTGAAAGCTGTACTGCATTATGGTGTTGCACACCCTAAATTGGGATTAGAATTTAAACATCTGATTCAAGAACTTAAACTATAAAGTTTTGTAGCTCTGCTTAAGTATTTGTAAAAACTGCTGAATATGGTAGCAGAGCAGTATATTCTTTTCCTGGAAAAGGAATAGAAATCTATAAATCAGGTGTGCAATGAAAATCGCAGTATTTGGAACAACGTTACATGCCGGTGTTATGGCGGCATTATTGGCTGAATATGGTAACCAAATTTATTGGTGTACCTGTGTAAGTTGTGAAGAAGATGTTTCTGTCCTTACGTATCAAGATCAAGAAGTAAATAATTATTTAAATAAACAAAGAAAAGCAGGTTTTTTAATTGAGAGCCCTTTTTCCGAGATCCCTTTAGATATTGAAGTATATTTATTTTGTTTTAGTCCCACACAAATTGAACTTGCTTTAAAAACCGTACAAAAACTGAGTGAGCGACCAATTGTTCATCCTAGATTAATGATTAATGGTTCAACTTTTGGTTTACACGGTACAGAAAAATTAAAACAGCATTTGCCAAAAGATGAATGGGTTTACTTTCCTGATGTGATTCAGGAGGGTAATGCTATCAATAGTGTATTGAATGTAAAACATGTCATTATTGGTGTTGAATCTAGGGATGCAAGTGAAACCATGCAAGAGCTATTGCGTCCATTTTTCCAATTTAGCTATCAATATTTATTTATGCCAATTTTAGATGCGGAGTTTACCAAACTTAGTATCTCGGGTATGTTGGCGACCCGCATTAGTTATATGAATGACTTAGCTATGGTTGCCGAAAAGTTAGGTATTGATATTGCGAATGTAAAGCATGGTATTGCTGCTGATACACGAATTGGTGCTGCATATTTATCGCCTGGTGTAGGATTTGGTGGTGAGAATTTTTCACATGATATTTTAACGCTTTCAAGTACTGTATCTGAAACTGGAACAAAAAGTCGTCTTTTAGAGCAGGTTTGGGCGATTAATGAGCAGCAGAAAGAGATTTTATTCCGTAAGTTATGGAATTATTATCACTGTAGTCTAAATGGTAAAACGGTTGCGATTTGGGGTGCTTCTTTTAAAGAAAATACTTCAAATATACATAACTCACCGATTCATATTTTATTGGCGGCGTTATGGGCACAAGGCGTAGTAGTGCGCCTGCACGATCCTCAAGCTTTAGATGAAATAGCTGCCACTTACGGGCCTAGGGAAGATTTAATTTTATGCACTGATAAATATGAGGCTGCACAAGATGCTCATGCATTGTGCCTCGTCACGGCATGGAAGCAATATTGGAGCCCTGACTTTAAGCAACTACAACAGTTAATGAAACATCCGTTAATTTTAGATGGACGTAATATTTATGATCCAGCATATGTAAAAGCGAAAGGCTTTGCTTATGAAGGAGTAGGTCGCTTATGAGTAAATCAATTGAGCAATTTCCGAAGGAATTAGTCTCGCCTCTAGCTCATCTTCAAACTTTAGGTGAAGAAAACTCAAAATTACATATCAAAGAGTTATTTGCTTTAGAGCCAGATCGTTTTCATAATTACTCAGTAAAGTTTGATCAATTATTTTTTGATTATAGTAAGCACAGAGTAACTAAGGATATTTTGGAACAACTGGTAGCTCTTGCGAAGAATAAAAATTTAACCCAATGGATTAATCGTCTTTTTTCACAAGATAAAATTAACTGTACCGAACAACGTGAAGCAATGCACTGGGCATTGCGTTTACCAGCTGACTATTCAAAGTTTCCAGACTTAACAGAACAAGTTCATAGTCAGTTAGAACGTATGTATACCTTAGTGGAAAAAATCCATGCAGGGCAATATCGTGGTGCTACTGGTGAAGTGATCCAAGATGTTGTCAATATTGGAGTGGGTGGTTCTGATTTAGGGCCACAAATGGTGACTCATGCGCTGTCTGATTTTAAGGTGAAAACGGCTAAGCCCCTTAACACTCATTTTGTTTCAACGATGGATGGTAGTCAGCTATCAGAACTGCTCCATCAACTTCGCCCAGAAACTACTTTATTTATTATTTCTTCAAAATCTTTTGGAACGATTGATACCTTATCAAATGCCCAAACAGTGCGTCAGTGGTTAGAAAAAACGTTAGGGAAACATGCCCGCGTATTAAAAAGCCATTTTATTGGTGTGTCCACAAAAGCTGACAAAATGTCTGAATGGGGAATTGCGCCTGAAAATCAATTATTGCTGTGGGATTGGGTAGGTGGCCGTTATTCACTATGGTCTTGTATTGGTTTACCTATTGCTTTGACGATTGGTATTGATGGATTTAAGCAACTTTTAGCAGGGGCTCATACCGTCGATGAGCATTTTCAAAATACAAGTTTTGATCAAAATATTCCTGTTTTAATGGCATTATTAGGAATTTGGAATAATAATTTTTTAAATATTCAGACTCACGCAGTCTTGCCTTATGATGGACGTTTAAAATATTTTGCTGCTTATTTACAACAATTAGAGATGGAGTCTAATGGCAAGTCGGTGCAGCGCAATGGTCAAAAAGTTGAGCTAGATACTTGCCCAATTGTGTGGGGTGAAGTTGGTCCAAATGCTCAGCATGCGTTCTATCAATTGCTACATCAAGGCTCCCAAGCAGTCAGTTGTGATTTTATTGCACCAATTCAACGTTATAATGCAGACCACTTTACCTATGCTGAAAACGCAGATGCCTTAGTTGAGCAACATCATCTTGCTCTCTCTAATTGCTTGGCGCAATCACGCTTATTGGCTTTCGGTAATGAAGCTTTGGATTCAACTGAATTAGAAAATCTGCCAATTTATAAGCAATATGAAGGTAATCAGCCGAGTTCTACCTTATTATTAAAAGAACTTAATCCTTATAGTTTAGGAATGTTAATTGCTTTATATGAACATAAAGTTTTTGTTCAATCTGTAATTTGGAATATTAATCCATTTGACCAGTGGGGAGTTGAAAAGGGTAAACAGATCGCTGATCAGTTACTCCCGATTTTAAGTGGCGTTCAAAATGATTCTTCAAAACTTGACGCTTCAACACGTGGATTAATTAAAATTTTGTTAGGAAAAGTAGATGGCTAAAATTCTAGTCACTGGTGGCGCAGGTTATATTGGTTCACACACATGTGTTGAACTTTTGCAGGCTGGTCATGAAGTTGTCGTTTTTGATAATCTTTCAAATAGTTCTGAAGAATCTTTAAAGAGAGTTCAAGATATCGCCCAAAAAAGTTTAACTTTTGTACATGGTGACATCCGCAATGCAGATGAGTTGGACCGTGTATTTCAAATACATACTATTGATGCTGTTATTCACTTCGCAGGTTTGAAAGCAGTGGGTGAAAGTCAGGAAAAGCCACTCATTTATTTTGATAATAATATTGCCGGCAGCGTTCAACTGGTTAAATCGATGGAAAAGGCAGGTGTCTATACGCTTGTATTTAGCTCATCTGCAACAGTTTATGATGAAGCCAATATATCTCCATTAAATGAAGAAATGCCAACAGGTATGCCAAGTAATAACTATGGCTATACTAAACTGATTGTTGAGCAATTATTACAAAAATTGTCCGCATCTAATCCAAAATGGTCAATCGCATTACTTCGTTATTTTAACCCAGTCGGTGCACATAAAAGTGGACGTATTGGGGAAGACCCTAAAGGTATTCCAAATAATTTAATGCCGTATGTGACACAAGTTGCTGTTGGTCGCCGTGAGAAACTATCCATTTATGGTAATGATTATGAAACTGTGGATGGTACTGGTGTGCGTGACTATATCCATGTGGTCGATTTAGCGAATGCGCACTTATGTGCTCTCAATAACCGATTGGATGCGACAGGTTGTCGTGCATGGAATATCGGTACAGGTAATGGTTCATCTGTTTTACAAGTTAAGGATACATTTGAAAAAGTTAATGGTGTGCCTGTAGCTTTTGAGTTTGCACCGCGGAGATCTGGAGATGTAGCCACATCTTTTGCAGACAATAGTCGTGCAGTTGCTGAGTTGGGTTGGCAGCCGCAATATGGTTTAGAAGATATGCTTGCTGATAGCTGGAATTGGCAGAAGCAGAATCCTAATGGATATAATTAAATAGCAATAAAAAAGGAGCTTATAGCTCCTTTTTTATTATGAATTAGTTCTGAATCAATCCAGTCAACTCATCTACATAATGTTGCATTGGCTGAGCTTGGCGGTCTGCACGGCTTTCAATATTGAGACGTAATAAGGGTTCAGTATTTGAAGCGCGGACGTTAAAACGCCATGCACCAAAGTCGAGGCTTACACCATCGGTACGATCAATTTGTGGATTTTGATCGGCATAGAAGTCGAAAATCTTTTGAATAGTGGTTTGTGTATCAGCTACTTTAAAGTTGATTTCACCACTACAAGGAAATTTGGTAATCATATTTTCAACGAGTGTTGAAAGTGATTGTCCTGTTTCAGAAAGTAGGGCAACGGTCAGTAACCACGGAATCATACCGCTATCGCAGTAAGCAAAGTCCCGGAAATAGTGATGGGCACTCATTTCACCGCCATATACAGCATTGTGTTCACGCATAACGTCTTTAATAAATGCATGGCCAGATTTTGACTGGACGGCAACACCTTTGTATTCATCGACTATATCAAATGTGTTCCACACTAAACGTGGGTCATGAACAATTTTTTCGCCTGACTGTTTGATTAAGAAAGCTTGAGCCAAGAGTCCAACAATATAGTAGCCTTCAATAAATTGGCCCTTCTCATCAAACAAGAAACAGCGGTCAAAGTCGCCGTCCCAGGCAATTCCCATATCTGCCTTATGCTCAAGTACAGCATTTCGGGTACTGTCACGGTTTTCAATTAAAATTGGGTTAGGGATGCCATTTGGAAAAGTACCATCTGCTTCATGATGAATTTTAATAAATTCAACTGGCACGTTAAGCGCTTTAAATTTTTCTTCAATAGCATCAATCACGTGACCAGCTGCACCATTACCAGCATTTACCACTAACTTCAGTGGGCGGATTTTTGCTGGTTCAATATAAGTCAGTAGATGGTCAACGAACTCAGGCAAAATGTTATAGCTTTGAGTTGTACCTTTTTGACTAACTTCTTCAAAGTTATTGGTTTCTGCTAAAGCCTGAATTTCTTTTAAACCAGTATCGGCACTAATTGGACGAGCATTTTCTCGAACCAATTTCATACCGTTATAGTCCATTGGGTTATGGCTCGCAGTAACTTCGATACCACCTTGTACATCTAAATGAAAGGCGGCGAAGTAAACTTCTTCAGTACCTGTCATGCCTAAATCAAGAACATTGACACCCGCATCATTTAACCCGCGGATAGTCGCTTGTTTTAAACCCTCACTGCTTAGACGAATATCACAACCTACAACCACAGTCTTTGGTTTATAGATTTGTCCGTATGCGCGGCCAATTTTATAGGCGATTTCTTCATTCAATTCGGTGCCGAGTTTGCCTCGGATATCATAGGCTTTAAAACAGGTTAAAGTAGTCATTATTCAGTTCAATACAAATGATTTAAGTTTTGGGCATTATTATACATTTATCAATAAATGATTATGTTTATTGTTTTATGTTCAAATTTTTCACTTCATTTCTGTAAGTTATATTTAAGTTTATAAGAAAGTATTTTTAAGACTTTAGTCTAATAAGAAAATTTCTAAATTAGAAAGAGCTTGATTTTGCTTAATACTATTGGTATTACCAATTATAGTGATTATTTAATGATTGATCTTGCGAATATCTGTGTTTATGATGCGGTCTGTGGTTTAAGGAACAACATTTGCACTTAATTTTTAATTGGTCATACCAATTGTGTTAAATGTTTAAGAATTTAAGGTACAAAAATTCGCCCCGGCATTTCAAGGAGATGACAATGCTCAATATGTGGCAACAACTTTATGACCCTTTAAATAATATTTGGCTGTCCAGTGCGGTTGCATTAATCCCGATTATTTTCTTCTTTTTAGCATTAGCAGTTTTTCGTTTAAAAGGTAGTATCGCGGGTACGGGCACAGTCATTATTGCATTATTGATTGCGCTCTTTTTCTATCAAATGCCGGGTCAAATGGCCTTTGCATCCATTATTTACGGTTTCTTCTACGGTCTATGGCCAATTTCATGGATCATTATCGGGGCAGTTTTTCTATACAAAATTTCAGTAAAAACAGGCCAGTTTGAGATTATTCGGTCAAGCATTTTGTCAATTACCGAAGACCAACGTTTGCAAATGCTATTGGTTGGTTTTGCATTTGGTACTTTCCTTGAAGGGGCGGCTGGCTTTGGTGCTCCTGTAGCAATTACTGCTGCACTCCTTGTCGGTTTAGGGTTTAAGCCACTTTATGCTGCTGGTTTATGTTTAATTGTAAATACAGCGCCAGTGGCTTTTGGTGCAATGGGTATTCCAATTATTGTGGCGGGGCAGGTGTCAGGCGTAGACACTATGGAAATTAGCCAGATGGTGGGTCGTCAGTTGCCGTTTTTAACGCTGATCGTGCTGTTCTGGATTATGGCGATTATGGACGGTTGGCGTGGTGTTAAAGAAACTTGGCCTGCGGTAGTTGTCGGTGGTGGTTCGTTTGCGATTGCTCAGTATCTCACTTCTAACTTCATTGGTCCTGAGTTACCAGATATTACCGCAGCAATTGCATCATTGGTGAGCTTAACTTTACTGTTCCGTGTTTGGAAACCAAAACATATTTTCCGTTTTGAACCTGAAGCTGGCCAAACTTTAACTCAGCAACCAACCACGGTTCAACGTTATAGCATTGGCAAAATTGCTAAGGCATGGTCTCCATTTGCAATCTTAACCGTGATGGTGACGATCTGGAGCGTTAAGCCATTTAAAGCATTATTTGCAAAAGATGGTGCTCTTGAACACTGGATTTTTAAACTTGAAGTGCCGTATTTACACAAATTGGTCGAGAAAATGCCACCGATTGTGGCAGAGATGAAGCCATACGAAGCGATTTATAAGTTTGACTGGTTCTCTGCAACAGGTACGGCAATTTTTATTGCTGCAATCATCACTGCTATTTTCTTGAAAATGAAAGCAAGTGAGGCCGTAACAACTTTTGGTGAAACACTCAATGAGTTAAAAACACCGATTTATTCAATTGGTATGGTGTTGGCTTTTGCTTTTATTGCGAACTATTCAGGTTTATCTGCAACTTTGGCTTTGGCTCTATCGCATACGGGTCATGCGTTTACTTTCTTCTCACCATTTTTGGGTTGGCTTGGTGTATTCCTTACGGGTTCAGATACCTCTTCAAATGCTTTGTTCTCGGCACTACAGGCAACCACAGCTCAGCAAATTGGTATTCCAGAAGTATTGCTTGTGGCTGCCAATACCAGCGGTGGTGTGACAGGTAAAATGATTTCTCCGCAGTCGATTGCGATTGCTTGTGCCGCAGTAGGCTTAGTTGGAAAAGAGTCTGACTTGTTCCGTTTCACTGTAAAACATAGCATCATATTCACTGTCTTTGTTGGCATCATTATTACGGTTCAGGCTTATCTGGTGCCGTGGATGATTCCATAACTCCAGTGAAGGAAACGCGATGAGAATCTCCGATCAAGTGGTCATGAAATTGCAGGCATTAATTGAAGAGCGTCACATGAAAAAAGGTGATCGTTTGCCTGCCGAGCGCCAGCTTGCAACTAGCTTGGGAGTTTCTCGTCCGTCTTTGCGTGAAGCAATTCAACAGCTCAATAGTCAAGGTGTGCTGATTAGCCGCCGTGGCGATGGAACTTATATTCAGCAGTTACCTGAACAGTGGCCACAGCAACTGATTGTGAACCCGATTAGCAACCTGATTGAAGAAGATCCACTCTACCGTTTTGATGTGCAAGAGGCGCGGTTGTTGCTTGAGGGTGGCACTGCTTGGTATGCCGCATTACGCTCAACGCCTGAAGATCGCGCCAAAATCCATCATTATTTTAATGAAATTAGTCGCCATCAAAATGCAGGTGACTCAGCACAGGCTGCGGTGGCCGATGCTGAATTCCATTTAGCGATTGCTGAAGCATCTCACAATGTGGTGCTGATCCAAATGATGCGTAGTCTGTTCGATTTGCTGCAATACAACGTCTTGTTAGGACGTAAAAAAGTTTATAACGACCCCGTAAATGGTGACTTGCTGAGCGAGCAGCATTTTCAGGTAATGGATGCTATTGATCGTAAAGATCCCGAGGCCGCACGCCAAGCTGTCTGCGGTCATATTGAATTTGTGATTAATCATGTGCGTTCTCTGGATGAAGATGAAGCTCGCCAGAAACGTGCAAATCGTTTAAATAGAGTTGATTCAAAATGATTATTTCTTCTGGCAATGATTATCGTGCTGCGGCACAACGTCGCTTACCACCATTTTTATTTCATTACATTGATGGTGGGGCGTATTCAGAATATACCTTAAAGCGTAACGTACAAGATTTGTCAGAAATTGCATTGCGTCAACGTGTGCTGAATGACATGTCAGCGTTAAGTTTAGAGACAAAACTATTTAACGAAACCTTATCGATGCCAGTTGCTTTGGCGCCTGTAGGTTTAACAGGTATGTATGCGCGCCGTGGTGAAGTTCAGGCCGCGATGGCAGCCGATAAAAAGGGCATACCATTTACACTTTCAACGGTTTCGGTATGTCCGATTGAAGAAGTTGCACCTGCAATTAATCGCCCTATGTGGTTCCAATTATATGTATTACGTGATCGTGGTTTTATGCGTAATGCTTTGGAACGTGCAAAAGCAGCAGGCTGTTCAACACTGGTATTTACCGTAGATATGCCTGTGCCGGGTGCGCGCTACCGTGATGCTCATTCGGGTATGAGTGGACCAAATGCTGCGATGCGCCGTTATATGCAGTCTATGTTCCATCCACATTGGTCGTGGAATGTCGGCTTAATGGGGCGTCCGCATGACCTCGGAAATATCTCTAAATATTTAGGTAAACCGACTGGGCTTGAAGACTATATTGGTTGGTTAGGCTCAAACTTTGACCCATCTATTTCATGGAAAGACCTTGAGTGGATTCGTGAATTTTGGGATGGCCCAATGGTGATTAAAGGTATTTTAGACCCTGAAGATGCCAAAGATGCTGTGCGTTTTGGTGCAGATGGGATTGTGGTATCGAATCACGGTGGTCGTCAGTTAGATGGCGTGATGTCATCTGCTCGTGCATTACCTGCAATTGCCGACGCAGTTAAAGGTGATTTGGCGATTTTGGCTGACTCAGGCATTCGTAATGGTTTAGATGTGGTGCGTATGTTGGCACTTGGGGCTGATACGGTTTTACTTGGCCGTGCGTTTGTGTATGCCTTGGCAGCAGCAGGTGGGCAAGGGGTGTCGAACTTGCTTGATTTGATCGATAAGGAAATGCGTGTTGCGATGACGCTCACGGGTGCTAAGTCGATTTCGGATATTAATGCGGATTGTTTAGTACAGGCGATGAAGCTCTAACGTTTCCGTATTAACTTTGATGATATTGGCACGACGGAGCCTTATCGGGAAAATTTTAATGTAAGTAGCTAATTGACGTTACTTTTTTAAAAAAGTAACCAAAAACCTTTTGTTGAGCAAACCGTACTTCCTTGTACAGTTGCTCAACAGGCGGCATCCCTGCCGCCAACCACGATAGTAAATATAGGGCTGATTCCCATTAGAGAATGAGCTAATTAAATTATAAATTACAAACGGTAAGATCCCGTCGTGTTGGTCTAATTTTATAAATGGATGACCAAAAGGAAACCATCATGCAAACATTTTCTCCTCAAGCAGTGATCGAACGCTTACAAAATATTGTGGGGCGTTCTTATGTTTTGACCGATGACCAAAGCACGCGTCAGTACCGCCAAGGTCGTCGTTTTGGTGAGGGGAAAGTACTTGCTGTGGTGGTGCCGGGTACCTTGCTAGAGCAATGGCAGGTGCTCCAAGCTGCAATTGAGGCAGACTGTATTGTGATTATGCAGGCAGCAAATACAGGACTCACTGGTGGTTCAACGCCATATGGCGATGATTATGATCGTCCTGTGTTGGTCATGAGTACGCGCCGATTAAAGGGCATACAAGTTATTCATGATGGTAAGCAAGTGATTTGTTTACCAGGTGCGACCTTAGATAATTTAGAGCAAATTTTAAAAGGCTATAATCGTGAACCGCATTCAGTGATTGGTTCATCTTGTATTGGGGCATCAGTACTAGGCGGTGTTTGTAATAACTCGGGCGGTGCATTGGTACGCCGTGGACCTGCGTATACTGAACTGGCGTTATATGCTCAGGTGAACGCTACTGGTCAATTGGAACTGGTGAATCATTTAGGGGTGAATTTAGGCTCGACTCCTGAAGAAATTTTGACGCGTTTAGAGAAGAAACAATACCAAGCCGTAGATATTTTAGATGACAGCGAAAAGCAGGCATCGGACCATCGCTATGCACACGATGTAACCCAAGTTGATGAAGATACACCTGCACGTTTTAATGCAGACCCGTCACGTTTGTTTGAGGCTTCGGGTTCGGCAGGGAAAGTCTGTGTGTTTGCCGTACGCCTTGATACTTATGAAAAAGTAGAAAGTAATGTCTTTTATATTGGTACTAATGATGCCGATGACTTAACAGCGATTCGTCGTTACTTACTGACCTCACTACCAAGCTTACCGATAGCGGGCGAATATATTCATCGAGATGCTTACTTGATTGGTGAAAAGTACGGAAAAGACACGTTCTTATTTATTGAGAAATTTGGCACAGCCAATGTTCCAAAAGCTTTTGCGATGAAAGATAAAGTCGATGGCTTTTTAGAAAGATTTAAAATTAAAGGCTTAACGGATCATATTTTACAGGCTATTACCTTCTTTTTACCGAGTCATTTGCCTAAGCGTATGACCGAATATCGAGATCGTTATGAGCACCATTTAGTGCTGCGTGTCGAAAATAATTCAAAAGCACAAACCGAGCAGTTTTTAAAAGAATATTTTCCAGTGCATCAGTCAGGTAGCTATTTCGTATGTAGTGAAGAGGAAGGACGAAAGGCCTTCTTGCACCGCTTTGCGATTGCGGGGGCGGCAATTCGTTATCGTGATACGCACCGTAGTGAAGTTGAAGATATTGTAGCGCTTGATATTGCGTTACGTCGTAATGACCGCGAATGGGTAGAGCAACTACCAGCCGAGATGGAAAAGAAAATTATCCATAAACTCTATTATGGGCATTTCTTTTGTCATGTGTTCCATCAGGACTATATTCTTAAAAAGGGCAATGACCCGTTAGAAATGGAACATCAAATGTGGAAGTTGTTGGATGCGCGTCGTGCTGAATATCCAGCAGAGCATAATGTTGGGCACCTTTACATTGCCAAACCTGCATTAGCCAATTTCTATCAAAAACTCGACCCAACCAACAGCTTTAACGTAGGTATTGGTCATACCTCAAAACTGAAATATTGGGGCAAAACCAAATCTTAATATCGAGAAATAAAAAAGGCGCCGAAGCGCCTTTTTTTATAGATGTATTATGCCGCTTCTGTTGATTTAGCAAGTACTTCTGCAACTGCTTTAGCAACAGTGTAAACATTGTTCATGTTTAAACCTGCTACACAAATACGACCACTACGTACTAAGTAGATTGCATATTCTTCACGCAAGATATCAACTTGCTCAGCAGTTAAACCTGTGTAGCTGAACATACCTTTTTGGTTTACAAGGTAGCTAAAGTCACGGTCTGGTAATGCTTTAGTAAGTTCATCTTTCAAGATGCTACGCATTTTAATAATACGCTCACGCATCTCTTTCACTTCACCTTGCCATTGTTGGTTAAGTTCAGCGTCATTTAACACTTCATCAACTAACCAAGCGCCTGTTGTAGGAGGGCTAGAGTAAATACGACGTACAGTCGCTTTTAACTGACCAAATGTGCACTGAGCAGCTTCTGCATCGTCACATACGAAAGTTAAGCCGCCAACGCGCTCGCCATATAAAGAGAAGATTTTAGAGAACGAGTTGCTCACAATGAAGTTTAGACCCGCTTGGTCTAAAGCACGGATTGCATACGCATCTTCTTCCATACCATCGCCAAAACCTTGGTAAGCGATGTCTAGGAATGGAATAAGGTTACGGTCTTTTAATACTGCAATTACTTGGTCCCATTGCGCTGGGTTTAAGTCAGCACCAGTTGGGTTGTGGCAGCATGGGTGCAATAACACAATGCTTTGCTCAGGCAAAGTTTTAAGTGTAGAAAGCATACCGTCAAAATCTACACCACGTGTTTCGTTGTCGAAATATGGGTAGAAATGAGTTTTGATGCCAGCGCCATTGAAAATCGCAACGTGGTTATCCCAAGTTGGTTGGCTTACCCAAACGTCTGAATTTGGGAAATAAGTTTTTAAAAAGTCCGCACCAACTTTCAATGCACCTGAACCACCAAGTGTTTGGATGGTTACAGCACGGCCAGCTTTAACTGCTGGGCTGTTTGCACCAAATAAAAGTGCTTGAATTGCTTCACGGTAAGGTTTGAAGCCTTCCATTGGCAAATAAAGTTTGGTTTTACCGTTCTTAGGCTCAATACGCTTTTGCGCCTCGATAATGGTCTCTAACTGAGGAACAATGCTGTCTTCGTTATAATAAAGACCAATACTCAAGTTCACTTTTCCAGAACGAGTATCAGCATTGAACTGTTCCATTAAAGAGAGAATTGGATCGCCTGCGTATGGGGGGATATGTTGAAACATCAAAAAAGTCCTTTCATTCAACAATATGCATAGTATTGGGTTTTTTCTGTCTCGAAAAATACGCCACAACTATGTCGATGCTCAATAATGTATCAATAAAGCTACCGTGAAGCACCTGATAATTTCACTAATATCGATATTTTCTGGATGAAAATGATAAAAAGATTTAAAAGAAATTACGGTAAATAGAAACTAATTTCTAACTCATGCTTTCATTCAAGCAGATTGTCTACAATCTTGCTGTAATACATTGGTTGTAGACTAAAGTTTGAAACAAAAGATTAGAGGTCGAAAAGTAGCTAAAAAAGTGCCATAAATCTATAGGTAAAATAATATTAAATAACTGTTTTATAAATACTAATTGGCAAGTGGTTTAATGCTTTAAATATAAGGTGATATAAGCGGTGAGGCTATAAAAATTGACCTGATGCGTTCTGTAAAGTGTCAACAATCACCTTGATTTTTTTCATTCATACCGCTATAAAACTCATAATTGATTAAAAATTGTCGACAATATGCAAGATTTGACCTTCGCACCAGAGCCACTACAAAGTCAGGGAAGAACACTGACCGAGAATGTATTTAAACAAATACAGACGGCGATTGTTTTGGGTCAAATTCCGGCAGGTAGCAAAATTTCTGAGCCTGAACTGGCGCGCACCTATGGCATTAGTCGTGGGCCTTTGCGTGAAGCGATTCATCGCCTTGAAGGGCAACGTTTGGTTGAGCGTACTGCACATGTGGGTGCACGCGTGGTTTCGCTTTCACTGCAACAGTTTAAAGAGCTTTACCAGATTCGTGCATCATTAGAAGGTTTAGCTTGCAAACTTGCTGCACAGCATATTGATAAAAAGCAAATCTTGGCATTACGTGATGTATTGCGTATGCACGCTGAAGATGAAAACTTTAAAGCAGGTAAAGGATATTACTTGCAAGAAGGGCAGGACGATTTTCACTACTGCATTATCAAAAGTAGTGGCAATAAAACCTTAGAAAAAATGCTGTGCGATGAGCTTTATCATCTCATCCGTATGTACCGAATTCAGTTTTCAAACACACCCGATCGACCGAGCAAAGCTTGGGACGAACATATCCGTATTTTAGATGCAATTGCAGAAGGCGATGGTGAACTTGCCGAGCTGCTCATGCATCGACATATCAATGCTTCTTACAAAATTATTGAGCAAACACTGCTACAAGCACAAGGAGAACATAACAATGGCTAAACAATCCGCAGGTCAGCTATTTCGCGATGCAGTAGCCCAAGAAAAGCCATTACAAGTGGTTGGAACCATCAATGCCAATCATGCACTTTTGGCAAAACGTGCAGGTTATAAAGCGATTTATTTATCAGGTGGCGGTGTAGCAGCTGGTTCTTTAGGCTTACCTGATTTGGGAATCAGTAACCTTGATGATGTGTTGACAGACGTACGCCGTATTACCGATGTATGTGATCTTCCATTATTGGTCGATGCGGACACAGGTTTTGGTGCTTCTGCATTTAACATTGCTCGTACTACAAAAGCACTTATCAAGTTTGGTGCTGCGGCAATGCACATTGAAGACCAAGTGGGCGCAAAACGTTGTGGACACCGTCCGAACAAAGCCATTGTGACTCAAGAAGAAATGGTTGACCGTATTAAGGCTGCGGTTGATGCGCGTGGCGATGACAGCTTCGTGATTATGGCACGTACCGATGCATTGGCAGTAGATGGCTTACAAGCTGCCATTGACCGTGCAGGTGCCTACATTGAAGCGGGTGCAGACATGTTGTTCCCTGAAGCAATTACCGAGCTTGATATGTACAAGCAATTTGCTCAGAAGACAGGCGCACCGATTTTAGCAAACATCACAGAGTTCGGTTCTACACCACTGTTTACTACTGAAGAGTTAGCATCTGCCGATGTAAGCCTTGCGCTTTATCCGCTTTCTGCTTTCCGTGCCATGAACAAAGCAGCCGAAACTGTGTATGAAACCTTGCGTAAAGAAGGCACGCAAAAGAACGTGATTGATATTATGCAAACGCGTAAAGAGTTATATGAACGCATTAACTACTATGCGTTTGAAGACTACTTAGACAACGCATTTGCTAAAAAGAAGTAATAAATTAAAAAGTTGATTAATTGGAATCTGATACTCGGAGGCATCATCTGCAACTGTTTGAGACAGGACTACATTTTTTAAAAATGGTTCTGCGATAGATAGGATATTCGATGGTTGTGGACGAGTTTTGCAGATGACAATGGTTTTGCCTACTTTTCCCGAAAGAAAAGTAGGTCAAACTGAAGGTTAATCCTGAAATAAGAAGTGAAAATGGTACGACTCCGTCGTGCTTAATAAATAAATTCAGATAGATAGGAAAGGACAATCTTATGAGCTCAAATGAAACAACAACAGGCTTCAAACCAAAAAAATCAGTTGCACTTAGCGGACAAGTTGCAGGCAACACAGCACTTTGTACCGTAGGACGTAGCGGTAACGACTTACACTATCGTGGCTATGACATTCTTGACCTTGCAGCAGGTAGCCAGTTTGAAGAAGTTGCTCACTTGCTCGTACATGGCAAATTACCAAACAAAGCTGAACTCAAAGCGTATAAAGCAAAATTAAAAGCACTTCGTGGCTTACCAGCAGCACTTAAAACTGCACTTGAACAACTTCCTCCGTCTGCACACCCAATGGATGTGATGCGTACAGGTGTGTCAGTTTTAGGTTGTTTAACGCCAGAACACGAAGACCACAACGAAGCGGGCGCAAAAGACATTGCTGATAAATTAATGGCAAGCCTAGGCTCAATGCTGCTTTATTGGTATCACTTCAGCAATAACGGTCGTCGTATTGAAGTTGAAACAGATGACGACTCAATTGCAGCGCATTTCTTACATTTACTTCATGGCGAAAAACCATCTGAAGAATGGATTCAAGCAATGCATACATCTCTTATTTTGTATGCTGAGCACGAATTCAACGCATCAACATTTACATCACGTGTGGTTGCAGGTACAGGTTCTGACATGTACTCGGCAATTACAGGCGGTATTGGTGCACTTCGCGGACCTAAGCACGGTGGTGCAAACGAAGTTGCATTCGTGATTCAACAACGTTATGACAATCCAGATGAAGCAGAAGCTGATATCCGTAAACGTGTTGAAAATAAAGAAGTCGTGATCGGATTTGGTCACCCTGTATATACAGTTTCTGATCCACGTAACGAAGTGATCAAGAAAGTGGCGCATGACTTAGCGCAAGCACAAGAGAACACCAAAATGTACCTCATTGCTGAGCGTTTAGAAGCAGTGATGAAAGAAGTGAAAAACATGTTCCCGAACCTCGACTGGTTCAGTGCAGTAAGCTATCACTTAATGGGTGTTCCAACTGCAATGTTCACACCATTATTCGTGATTGCACGTACAGCAGGTTGGTCAGCGCACGTGATTGAACAACGCCAAGACGGCAAAATCATTCGTCCAAGCGCGAACTACACAGGTCCTGAAAACCTCAAATTCAAACCATTGGCGGAGCGTGGTTAATGAACACAAAATACCGTAAACCGCTGGCAGGTACCCAGCTTGAATATTACGACGTGCGTCAAGCCGTTGAAGATATTCAGCCAGGCGCATACGAAAAACTGCCTTACACCTCTAAAGTACTCGCAGAGCAATTGGTACGCCGTGCCGATGCCGAGAACTTAACTGCTTATTTAACGCAGTTAATTGAACGCCGTCAGGATTTGGACTTTCCTTGGTACCCTGCACGCGTTGTGTGTCATGACATCCTAGGTCAAACTGCATTGGTTGACCTTGCAGGCTTGCGTGATGCGATTGCTGACAAAGGTGGTGACCCATCTAAAGTCAACCCTGTTGTGCCGACTCAGCTTATTGTTGACCACTCATTAGCAGTGGAATACGGTGGTGCTGACCCAGACGCTTTTGCAAAAAACCGTGCTGTTGAAGACCGTCGTAACGAAGACCGTTTCCACTTTATTGAGTGGACTAAAACAGCATTTAAAAATGTCGATGTGATCCCTGCGGGGAACGGCATTATGCACCAGATTAACCTAGAGAAAATGTCTCCGGTGATTCAGGCGCGTGATGGCGTGGCATTCCCAGACACATGTGTCGGTACAGACTCACACACACCACATACAGACGCTTTGGGCGTAATTTCTGTGGGTGTGGGTGGTTTAGAAGCTGAAAACGTGATGTTGGGCCGTGCATCTTGGATGCGTTTGCCAGACATCATTGGTGTTGAGTTTGTAGGTCAGCGCCAAGCAGGCATTACTGCAACAGATATCGTGTTGGCTCTAACTGAGTTCTTACGTAAAGAGCGTGTGGTTGGTGCTTACCTTGAGTTCTTTGGTGAAGGTGCTGACAGCATGTCTGTGGGCGACCGTGCAACCATTTCGAACATGACACCAGAATATGGCGCTACAGCTGCGATGTTCTACATCGACCAAAACACAATCGACTACTTACGCCTAACAGGCCGTGAAGATGCTCAAGTGGCATTGGTTGAACAGTACGCAAAAGAAATCGGTCTTTGGGCATCGGATATGACCAAAGCAGAGTACCCACGCGTACTACGTTTTGATCTATCGACAGTCACACGTAACATTGCTGGTCCATCAAATCCACATGCACGTGTTTCAACTGCCGACCTAAAAGAAAAAGGCATTGCGGGCGTTGTTGAAAACCGTTCTGATGGCTTAATGCCAGATGGCGCAATCATTATTGCTGCAATTACTTCATGTACCAATACTTCTAACCCACGTAACACGGTGGCGGCAGGTCTGTTGGCACGTAAAGCGAATGAACTTGGTTTGGTGCGTAAACCTTGGGTGAAATCATCATTTGCACCGGGTTCAAAAGCAGCTGCACTTTACCTTGAAGAAGCGGGTGTTCTAAAAGACTTAGAGCAACTTGGTTTTGGTATTGTGGCTTATGCTTGTACGACGTGTAACGGTATGTCGGGCGCGTTAGATCCAGTCATTCAACAAGAAATTATTGACCGTGACTTGTACGCAACCGCAGTACTCTCTGGTAACCGTAACTTCGATGGCCGTATCCATCCTTATGCAAAACAAGCATTCTTGGCATCTCCACCACTTGTTGTGGCATATGCAATTGCGGGCACGATTCGTTTTGACATCGAAAAAGATGCGTTAGGTCATGACAAAGAAGGTAACCCGATTTACCTCAAAGACATTTGGCCATCTGATGCTGAAATTGATGCCTTAGTTAAAGAAGCCGTGAAGCCTGAACAGTTCCGTAAAGTCTACATTCCAATGTTTGACTTGGGTGAAGTTGAGCAAGCGAAAAGCCCACTTTACGACTGGCGTCCACAAAGTACTTACATTCGCCGTCCACCATATTGGGAAGGGGCGTTGGCTGCACCACGTACTTTGGCGAACATGCGTCCGCTTGCGATTTTGGGTGACAACATCACCACTGACCACTTGTCGCCTTCAAACGCGATTTTGATGGACTCGGCTGCGGGTGAATACCTTCATAAAATGGGCGTACCAGAAGAAGACTTCAACTCATACGCAACGCACCGTGGTGACCACTTAACTGCACAACGTGCAACATTTGCTAACCCGAAACTCTATAACGAAATGGTGGTTCGTTCAGACGGTACCATTAAGCAAGGTTCAAAAGCCCGCGTAGAGCCAGAAGGCGAAGTCATGCGTATGTGGGAAGCGATTGAAACCTACATGAACCGTAAGCAGCCGTTAATTATTATCGCGGGTGCTGACTATGGTCAGGGTTCAAGCCGTGACTGGGCTGCGAAAGGTGTCCGCCTTGCTGGTGTTGAAGCGATTGTGGCAGAAGGTTTTGAGCGTATTCACCGTACCAACTTGGTGGGTATGGGCGTGTTACCACTTGAGTTTAAACCGGGTGTAAACCGCAAGACGTTAAAACTAGATGGTACAGAGCTTTATAGCGTAATTGGTAATATTTCGCCGCGTTCGACTTTAACTTTAGTAATTGAACGTGCCACAGCGGATGGTAAAGAAGAGATTCTTGAAGTGCCTGTGACTTGCCGTTTAGATACAGAAGAAGAAGTTTCTGTATATGAAGCGGGCGGTGTATTACAGCGTTTTGCGCAAGACTTTTTAGAAGGCCAAGTGGCTTGATACTTTAGTTAAACATTATTGATATTGTTCAAAAAAAGCCCTATCTTGATGATGGGGTTTTTTTATGGGAATTAATAAGCCTTGAAATTTATAAGTAATTAGAAATAGATATATTCAGGTGATAACATGATAGAAAAAGATAATAACTTAGATGCCAATTTTTTAGACCATAGGGTTGCAACTTATAAGGCTATCGTAGGTTTAGTGCCTGGGTTTGGTTCTATCCTTTCAGAAGTTGTAGGAGCTATTATTCCTGACCAGCGAATGGATAGATTAGTACAATATATAAAATTATTGGATGAAAAAGTTCAAAAAATTGATAGTAATTTATTAGAAAATGCTAAACAAAATGAATTAATCGTGGATCTAATTGAAGAGGGATTTGTTCAGGCATCCAGATCACTCTCTAACGAAAGAAGGGAATATATTGCAAACGTAGTAGCAAATGGTATATCAGATGAAGAAAAAAATTATGCAGATAGTAAGTATGTTTTAAGATTATTAGGCGAGCTTAATGATCAAGAAGTGATTTGGCTGCGTTTCTTTTTAGAGCCAACAATTAATGGCGATGAAGAATTTCGACAAAAGCATCAAAACGTTATTGAGCCAGTTAGAACATATATTGGTGTCGATGATAATATTTTAGAGAAGAGAGATATTCAGGAAAGCTATAAATCGCATTTAGAAAGGCTAGGATTGATTAAATCGAAATATCGAATTGATAGAAAAACAGGATTGCCTCAATTTGATCAACAGGGGATGCCGCAGATTTCTCATAGATTTATTACTCCCCTTGGAAAGTTAATGCTAAAAAGAATTGGTCTTATAGATTCAGCGAGTACATAAGTTATTGCATAAAAAAAACCCGACATCCTGTCGAGCTTTTTCGTATTTGGTTGCTAGATATGACTCCTGTCGTATCTCACGCTCCTAGTGCATGAACCTATTATTGTTGTTTTGTGTTCCGGAACATCCTGTTCCTGTATGAGTTCATATTAGGAAAAAAGCAGGGGATAGCCAATCCGCTAAATCCCTAAAAGTTTGTAGGTTGAAACGTACAAAATGAAATTGTGGAAGTATTTTTAGAATATTGAGTGGTTAATATATTTATAAATATAATTTGTTGTGATATTTTGTGTTGCGGTATATTTATAATAATTTCTGATTAGGAATATTAAGGCTATGGGCATAAAAGTAAATAAAGTCAGAGATAAAAAAAACTTATATGAAGTTACAGTTAATGATTGTGATCAAGGATATAATAGTGATTATATCTGCAGAACAGAAAATTGTAATGCTAATATGAGTTTTATAAAAAGTCATGAGAAAAGATTGTTTGATAAGGTAATAAAAGTTCCATCATTTTTTAAATTAAAAAATAGAAATAAACATAGTGAATTTTGCCCTTATGATACTCAAGGAGCGATTGAAATTATCTGTAGAAATTCGGATAGTAATGTTTTAAATTCTCTGAATAATAAAAAGTTCGAATTTAGTTTGCAAATTTTACATAATCCTAAAAATGAAAATGGAGAAAGTAATACGATTGATGAGGCTGGAAACCATGGTGGTGATGAAAAAAAATTAGGGAAAAAATATAGTTCAAGTGGAAGTTTGTCGAATTATATAAACACATTGAAGCAAATACTTGTATTAAGGAATAAGCTAGAAGAAGACAATAATATTTCAGAATTTCTTATGCTTAATTATAGAGGTGAGAAAATTAAATGGAATAATTTTTATTTTAGTGAAAAAAACTATATAGATGCATTTACTCTAGGATATTTAAAAAAAATATCTTATCCTATCTGTTTTGAAGGCGTTGTGAAAAGTATAAAAGAGCCAACTGATAATTTTAAAAATTATTCAATTAAATTTTATAGTCCTCATATTGAAAGTTTAGAAGAAAATATTACTGAAATACCGGTGGTGGAAATAATTTTGAAACCTGAAGATTATGATAAAATTAATATCTCAAACGGTAGTTCATTATTAGTATATGGTTTGTCAAGTTTCAAGCCAAGTAGTGAGCCTTGGGTATCTAAAGAAAATAAAAAATATAAATTTTTTAATATATCATTATGGATTAAAACTATACATCAAATAATAGTTCTAGATGATTAAATAAAAAAATATTTAAAAACAAAATTAAGAATATAAAAAAGCCCGACATCCTGTCGGGCTTTTTCGTATTTGGTTGCTAGATATGACTCCTGTCGTATCTCACGTCCTGATGTATGAACCTATTATTGTTGTTTTATGTTCCGGAACATCCTGTTCCTGTATGAGTTCATATTAGAAAAAAAACAGGAGGCAGCCAATCCGCTAAATCCCTAAATCTGTGTAAGATAAATCGTACAAATAACATTTTTTGCATTTATGCCATCATCATCGGGCGAAATGGACAATTGACATTCACTTTAAGTGGGTTATATTCCTGTTTAATATATATACGATTATAGGAATGTAATCATGGTAACAGCTGGCGAAAAACCCGGAACAGGCTTCTACTTCTGTGCTCAGTGCGGACATAGAGTGTTTTTAGAAATTAATACCGACCCTTTACCACCTTGCACAAAATGCTACTGCACGCAATTTAAACGTTAAGAATGAAATAATATTTGCGTTTGCATTTAACAAAAAGCCCTGTCACCCGATGGGGCTTTTTGTTAATTTAAAAATAAGACTTACATAACAAGACCCGTGATGGGCATGAAAAGGAAACCGTTATGGAAACAATATTAGGTTTATGTATTGGAGTGGGCCTGAGCGCTGCCTGCGGTTTTCGCGTGTTTGTACCGCTACTGGTCATGAGCATTGCAACAATGATGGGATGGTTTGAGCCATCAAAAGGTTTTGAGTGGTTGGCCATGCCATCGGTTTGCTTGGCTTTAGCTGTGGCAACCGTCTGTGAAGTTGCGGCTTACTATATTCCGTGGGTCGATAATGCTTTAGACACGGTCGCGACTCCTGCGGCCATGATTGCGGGTACATTAACAACCATGGCTGTGAGTAGTGGTGAAATGTCCCAGTTCGCAGGTTGGGCGGCAGCGATTATTGTGGGCGGTGGTACGGCAGGGGGGGGGCAAATGAGTACGGTCGCTGCACGTGGTGTTTCAACTGCAACCACAGGCGGCTTAGGGAATTTTGTAGTCGCGACAGGAGAGTGGATTGGAGCAATTTTACTTTCGGTTTCAGCTTTGTTAGTTCCTGCGCTGGTTGCGATTGTGGTGGTTATTGCTGTTATTTGGGCAATACGTTGGATACGTCATAAAAAGCAAGAACAGGCACATAGTCCGCTATAGGTTAGTTTCAATATCATTTTTAAATGACCATAAAAAAGCCCAACATCCTGTTGGGCTTTTTCGTATTTGGGTACTAGATATGACTCCTGTCGTATCTCACGCTCCTGGTGCTTGAACCTATTATTGTTGTTTTATGTTCTGGAACATCCTGTTCCTGTATGAGTTCATATTAGGAAAAAAGAGGGGTGTCGCCAATCCGCAAAACCCTTAAAAGTTTGTAGGTTAAAACGTACATTCAGAAATAGTTTAACTTTTCAAAGTGAATATGAATAATAGCCACCTTGTTACTTTAAGAAAAAAATCAAATGCGTATTAGAAAATCTTCAAGACTATTAGTTCTTAATGAAAATCATCAAATTTTGTTATTTCAGTTTACTCATACAAATGATGCTTTGGCTGGACAATCATATTGGGCAACCGTAGGTGGTGGGCTTGAAGAAGGGGAAACCTTCGAGCAAGCAGCTTGCCGAGAGCTTTATGAAGAGTTAGGTGTAGTCAGGCAAAACGTAGGTGATCATGTTGCAACACGCAATTTTGAAATGATGTTACCGAGTGCGGAAGTTGTGATTTCTGATGAAAGGCTTTTTATTGTTTTTATTAGAAATGAAGAAGTGAATACAGCAAACTGGGCTGAACAAGAAAAGCTTGTAATTAGTAAAAGTCGTTGGTGGACGTTTGAAGAGCTAAGCCAAACCAATGAGATTGTTTATCCAAACAATATTCCTCATATTCTTGCAGAGAGTCTGCCAGAGATTTTTAAACCCTAAAATTTCTTAATATGCAGATATAAAAAAAGCCCGACATCCTGTCGAGCTTTTTCGTATTTGGTTGCTAGATATGACTCCTGTCGTATCTCACGCTCCTGGTGCATGAACCTATTATTGTTGTTTTGTGTTCCGGAACATCCTGTTCCTGTATGAACTCATCTTAGGAAAAAAGCAGGGTGTCGCCAATCCGCAAAATCCCTAAAAGTTTGTAGGTTAAAACGTACAAAGAAGTTAATTGCTTTATGTAAACTTAGGATCTACATCGTCAAGAACGTATTAGAACTCTAACTAAGCTCTATAATATGTAATTAAATTTAAAGAAGAAAATGATCATGACTTTAATAGAAAAAGTGGTTCCTGTGGTATTTAGGGAAATTAATAATAACTTGGAGATTTTAGTATTTAGACATCCGTTAGCAGGAATTCAAATCGTTAAAGGCACTGTGGAGCATCAAGAACAATTGGAACAAGCAGCTTTGCGCGAGCTTTATGAAGAATCTGGAATAAAGAGTGCTCAAATTCATTCATACCTAGGTAAACATATTCCTTCAGAGGAAGGGCCTGATTGGCATGTTTTTGTGTGTAGTACACACGAGGCTTTAAAAGATAAATGGTCACATTTTTGTGAAGATGATAATGGATTAACTTTCGATTTTTTCTGGCACTCTTTTTTGAGTCCTCCAACAGAAGACTGGCATCCTCTTTTTAAAGAATTATTTGAATTCATTAAATCTAAATATCAGCTCAACTGACCAAACAACTTTAGGCCTCTGTGCCACAACAGGCTTTAATCTTTTGCGTTGATTTAAAGTAATAAACCATTGCAGCACAGAGATAAAGGGGCTAAGCCAAACGCTTAACCCATTTCATTTTTGTCACACCGCTGCATGACATTAAAGAAAGTAGGGGCAAAGTCCTGTGGGAGAACAGGACTTTGCAAACTGAAAAACTGTAGCTGCTTAGAATGAAACTTAAAGCCAAAATAGGTTTATAAATTGTCATATTATTCTCATAATGATTTATATCTATGAGTAGAATGAAAATATAATTGGTTTTAAGGTTTAAAATAATTTTTAGGTAATAATTAATCCTTCCATGCGTGTAGGAAAATATAATAATTAAATTTTTAAAATAAAATTAATTTATAAATTTAAAAAACTAGGCAATAGAAAACCTAAATTTTAAATAAATAAAATGATTAAGCAGGAGAGGGAATAAGTTTGAAAAATGTCATGGTCAACTCTTTAAAATTATGGAGTCCTACCACCAGATTACCGCGAATTAATTTATGGTGGTAGAACGAAAGGGGGTTGACAGACTGGGATCCATGGAACCAGCACGCACGGGGCGTCCCCCATCCGTCCTACCGCAAAGAAAAGGGGACGCAAGGGTCTAACGACTTATAGATTGTACTATAACCCGCCGTGGATCAACGGTCTGTCAAAACCGACTGGCAATGTGGCCAGCAACGAGATAATAATTGGTGATTTTAATTACGTCAATTTAATATTTAAAATATTTTTGATTTAATAATAAAACTAAATTTATTTTTAAAATAAAATATTATTATTAACTTTTTATTTATATTTGATGAGAAAAAATAATAAATATAGAAATATTTTGCCAGTTCCAAAAAAGAACTTGATTGTTAAGATCTATTTTTGTTGTTTTTATAGAGATAAGAATGGAACGTGTCGTAATAACAGGTATGGGAATTAATTCCTGTATTGGAAATACATTAGAGAAAGTAACCGACTCCTTAAAAGCAGGTCGCTCAGGCATTCGCTATAACGATGTCTATGCAAAATTAAACTTTCGAAGTCATGTGAGTGCCACTGCCGAAATGGATTTTGAAAATATTGATCCAGAATTAAAAAAACACATGGGCGTTTGTGCCATGTATGCCTATAACTCGGCAGTCGATGCGCTACAACACGCTGAGCTTGATGCAACTGACATTGCTAATAACTCAAAATATGGCGTGATTGGAGGAACAGGTGGCAGCTCGACAGCGTCCATTATCGACATGCTGCATAGCTTAAAAGAAAAAGGTGCAAGCGAAGTATCGTCTGATTTAGCACCACGCTATCTTACAAATACGGTTAGTTCTAACTTAGCAAATGCTTTCAACCTAAAAGGTATCTCTCAATCAATCGCGAGTGCCTGTGCCACTTCAGCCGATGCAATTGGCTATGCATTTCACCTAATCGCTTCTGGGAAAACAAGACTTAATGCTGGCAGGTGGCGGTGAAGAAGACCATTGGTCCCAAACAGCAATATTCGATGCGATGGGCGCATTATGCTCTAAATATAACGATGCACCAGAAACAGCTTCACGCCCATATTCAAAAGATAACGATGGCTTTGTGATCGCTGGCGGCGGTGGCATGGTGGTTTTGGAGTCTTTAAGCCATGCCCAAAAGCGCGGAGCAAAAATTTTGGCAGAAGTGGTTGGGTACGCTGCCAATAGTGACGGTGTCGATATGGTAGCCCCAAGTGGCGAAGGCGCGACCCGTTGCATTAAATTGGCACTCGCAGAAGCCAAGCAAAATGGCTCTGAAACGATTGACTATATCAATACGCATGGCACTTCAACGCCAGCCGGAGACATTCCAGAGCTATTGGCTATAGAAAGAGCTTTTGGTAGCGAAAAAGTACCACCACTCAGTTCGACCAAGTCGATGACTGGACATAGTTTGGGGGCAGCAGGCGTACACGAAGCTATTTATTCTATTTTAATGCTGCAAAATAACTTTATCGCGCCAAGTATTAATATTACCGAGCTACGAGAAGAAGCTAAAAGTTTTGATATTGTTCAAAAATGCAGAGAAACCGAACTAAAAACAGTCATGAGTAATAGCTTTGGTTTTGGTGGCGTAAATACTTGTCTCATTTTTAGAAAGTGGGAAGGGTAATTTAAAACTCAGAATATATATGGGCTTGAGAAAAAGAATAAATTTAGAAAGTTAAGAAAAGCGTAATTGATTACGCTTTTTCTCTCATAAAACATAGTTTAAGCAGCTTGAATAGCTTCACCACAAAAGGAGACAGTTTCTTGTTTATGCTGGTGTAAGTACCAGAACTGCTCTGCAATAGTTTCTGGATGTACCGTGTAGGTCTTATCTTGTGCTCCAGATGTCCCATCAACGAAACCATTCACAATCACTTGGCTCACGTAAACATTTGAGTCAGCAAGACTATGAGCAAGTAAATTGGTGGTTTTGTATTGAGCGGCAGCGGTGGTTGCTAAGGATGAGTACTCTTTAGCAACCAAGTCGATACCCACTGCATCGAAAGCAAAAATTCCGTTTGTCGATAAAATGCTACCGTGGTTCTTCTCTAAATCGCCTAAGCAAGCTTGTACCGTCGCAATATAGCTCGAAACACGAATATGAAAGCTTTTGGTGAGCTCTAGTGGAGGGGTTTTTAGGATATTACCTTCAATATCATGGAAAGCATTCCAATGAATATTTTTAATCTCTCCTAATCGGTCTTTAATACGATTAATAAGATTTGGTATATCTTCAAGAACCGCTAAATCACATGCAAAAGCGTAAGCTTCAATACCTTGTGTTTTAAGTTCTAAAATGGCTTTTTCGAGTTTTTCAGCATTACGTGCCACTAAACCGATTTTATAGCCTTCTTTACCAAATTTATGTGCTACGGCTTTGGAAATACCTGTTCCATAACCAAAAATTATAATATTGTTGTTCATTATAAAGTTCCAAAAAACCAATCATTTGGTTAGAAATAGTTTATAATATGTTTTTATAATGTATTCAAGCGCAAAAGTTATCTCTAAGAATAGTGCCCAAAGAATAAAAATGCTTAAAAGTGGGGATTAGGGAGTCAGCTTTACATGAGTTATTCGGCTAAACATGCGCTATTGAAAGAATTATTAGTTTGACTTCTCTATCTTCCTGTCATAAATTAATTGGAACGATCGTTCCTGTTAAGTGTATGTATGCGTACAAAAGAATTTGAAACTGATGAAATTGCTGATGCTGCAATGCAAGTTTTTTGGCGTCGTGGTTATGCTGCAACTTCAGTGCAAGATTTGGTTGACGGTACGGGACTATCAAGAAGTAGTCTTTACAGTACCTTTCAAAACAAACAGGGTCTTTATCAAACAGCGTTACAGCGCTATGAACTTTTAACTACACTTAATAATGTGAAGCTGTTATCTGGTTCAGGTTCGCCCAAAGCCCTTATTCGGCAATTACTGATAAATGTGGTTAAAGATGAGCTAAGTGATCCAGAACACAAAGGATGTCTTGTCGCAAATGCTTGTTTGGAACTGGCTGGCCATGATGAAGATGTCGCTCAATTTGTTGTGAGCAACCTACAGAAACTACAACATGCTTTAGAGAGTTTATTAATTAAAGCTCAACAATCTGGTGAAATTGCTTCTACTCAAAACCCGCGTGCGTTAGCGAGTTTTTTTGTAAATACGATTCAAGGATTACGTGTTTTAGGGAAAGGCAGCCCACTTGAACAAAGAAAGCAATGTTTAATGGATGTGGTCGAGGTTGCTTTAAACATTTTATAAAACTCATTTAAACCTTAACTATTGTTGAGCTGAATAGTTAAGGTTTTTATTTAACTTAAATTGGAATGATCATTCCAAAATAATGACTTTAGTTTCCATGGAGAACAAATGTCTTCCCATCCTGATCTGATAAAACAAGCATATAACGATGCAGAGCAGAGTAAGTACGCTGTAAAAGAATTTGAGAGTAAAGCTTTATGAATATAAAGAATGATGGAACATCTCATCAGCTAACTAATGAATTCTCTACTCAATTACCAATTTGGAAACTGTTGGCTTTTACAGTTGCAGGCTTTCTGACCATTATGACAGAAACCATGCCAGCAGGGCTTTTGCCCCAAATCAGTCAAGGCTTACATATTTCAGAAGCTTATGCAGGACAGCTTATAGCAGTGTATGCCTTAGGTTCTGTTTTAGCAGCAATACCGCTGATTAGCCTTACCCGTAGTTGGAATCGGAGACCCTTATTACTCAGTGCTATTGCAGGGTTACTTTTATTTAACGCGATTACTGCCTTATCAAATGACTATACTCTGACTTTAAGTGCTCGTTTTATTGCAGGGATGGCAGCGGGTGTTATTTGGGGGCTTTTAGCGGGTTATGTAAGACGCATGGTCTCTGCATCGTATCAAGGACGAGCTTTAGCAATCGCTGGGGTTGGGCAACCGATAGCTTTATCAATAGGAGTTCCTTTGGGTGCGTGGTTGGGAACATTGTTTGAATGGCGCGGCGTATTTTGGATCATGTCTTTATTGGCATTGATTTTATTTGTCTGGATTCGTTTTAGCATTCCTGATTTTGCAGGACAGTCAGCGCAAAAAAGGTTACCCATTTTAAAAGTTCTTTTAATGCCGGGCATTAGAGCTATTTTAGCAGTCGTCTTTCTTTGGATATTGGCACATAGCATTCTCTATACTTATATTTCACCATTTTTGGTCTCGACAGGGCAGACATACAACGTTGAGACTATCCTGTTTATATTCGGCATTTCTTCAATTGTAGGCATTCTCATTACAGGGGTGTTTATCGATCATTCATTAAGAAAAATAACACTTTTGAGCTTATTTATCTTTGCAATCGCAACAGCGCTGTTAGGTGTTTATAGTTCTTCAAATTTTGTCGTGCTCACGAGTGTAGTGTTATGGGGAGTCACTTTTGGTGGAGCTCCGACCTTATTACAAACAGCTCTGGCAAATACTGCGGGACACGAAGCAGATGTAGCACAGTCTATGTTGGTCACTGTATTTAACCTTGCTATTGCATTCGGTGGAATGATTGGCGGGGGACTGCTTGAAAGTTTTGGGGCAGCTTCTTTTCCATGGTTTATGCTGGCTTTTGCCTTGATCGCATTATGTACCGTTTACCAAGCCCGTAAACATGGTTTTATCTCTTCATAAAAGGCTTTTGCCCTTCATGACTAAAAAATGAAGGGTAATTTACTTTTTATAGCCTGATGTCCTATTGGTCAAAACAATGGATGATTTGGTAAAATAAACCGAAAAACACAAATAAAGTGGAATTTAAATATAACTAATTATGGTTAAATGGGAATAAATTCTTTTAAATTTGTCTAATGGCGTAAAAATTCCCAAAAATAGTAAAAATTAGCTTTTCTTAGAAAAACAATCCCGCAGGGTGCTGGCTAAACTATATCTCAAGGGTGTGATAGGGATCGAAAAGAGTAGCATGCACCAAAACGTATAACGTTAGTGTGTACTCACCCAAAAGGTCTCGATTCGGCTTAGGACGCTATAGATCAAAAGTTTATAGGCACAAGGTTATAACTTACAAAGTTATGATTGTTGAAGTAAACCATAGATGTTTTCCCTTGACACCCTAAAAAATTCTCTATAATAAAAACGATACTTTACAAGAATGTAATTTATGAATAAGCCTTATCTTTCTGCTTTACCTACCGACAGTCAAATCTCATCTCAACTGAATAATGCTTACTTCCACGATTCGTGGAGTATTGTGCTTGGTCAGCCCGACCTAAATGTATTTCAGCAACTTATTAAGCTATTTCAGCACACTCCGCAGTGGATAGAGTGGAGCATGAATATGCGTAATAAAATTACTTCAAAGATTGGGCTTAAAGATTTAGGAAGTTTTAAGCAGATTGATACTCATAAAAAAGAAAATGAGTATGTGGCAGGCGACCGAATTGGAATTTTTACTTTTTTGCAGCGTACCGAAAATGAATTAGTGATTGGAGACGATGACAAGCACTTAAATGTGACTTTATCTATTTATAAAAATGAAGATACCCAAGTGCTTACCGTAACTACAATAGTGCATATTAAAAATTGGCTTGGGCGATTGTATATGCTACCTGTAATTCCTGCCCATCGAAAAATCGTACCAGCGACTTTACAGATTTTAGGTTAGATTACTATTTTTATTTACGATGTGATCAGCCAAAATTGTTTATATAATAATCTTAATATCATAATAAAGAGCTGAATAATATGGAGAATAAAAATCAGTGTCGGCAGTGCGCCGTTTGTGGGAAAAATTTTCCTTTAAAAGATCTAGTGTCTGGTGAAGTCATTCGTAAAGTGATTAGTGATGAAATTTTAAAAGACTATCCAGATTGGAATTACTCAAGTTTTTTTTGTGGAGCCGATCTGGCAGATTATCGAATTAAGTACGTTCAATCAATTTTACGTTCCGAAAAGGGTGAACTCTCTAATTTAGAAAATGAAGTGATTGGCAGTATGCAACGCCATGAGCTAATTAGCCGAAATACCGAATCCGACTTTGATCAAAAATGGACGTTTGGGGAAAAACTGGCAGATAAAATCGCAACATTTGGTGGTAGCTGGGCTTTTCTCATTTGCTTTGCTCTATTTTTGACAGGTTGGATTATTCTAAACACGGTCGTAATGGTAGTCCGTCCCGTCGACCCTTATCCCTTTATTTTGCTGAATTTAGTATTGTCATGTTTAGCTGCAATTCAAGCACCTATTATTATGATGAGCCAAAATCGCCAAGAAGCAAAAGACCGTTTACGTTCTCAACATGATTATCAAATTAATTTAAAAGCCGAACTTGAGATTCGCCATTTGCATGAAAAAATGGATCACCTTTTATCGCATCAGTGGGAAAGACTTGCGCATATTCAAGAAATTCAGCTCGATCTTTTGGCTGAAATGAATAAAAAACGATAAAGATTTTCTGAGTTTCACGTGGAACATGAGTAGAGCGTTATAGATTATTTTGCGGTAGGTCTGAAATTTCTTTATGATTTGCCGCCATGCTCCATTGCTGTTTCTACGACCATGCCTTTAAACGACAACTTTGTTTACGCTCCGCCACAAGATCCGCTTTCAATTTTATTTGAAGACGATGATTTGGTTGTGGTTGATAAACCTGCGGGTTTGTTGTCGGTAATGGGACGGTTACCTGAGCATCATGACAGCGCTTATTTACGGGTGCTAGAAAAGTTCCCTTTGGCTAAAGTGACGCATCGTTTAGATATGGCGACGTCGGGCTTACTTATGTTTGCCAAGCATCGTGATGCAGAAGTTGCTGTAAGTAAAATGTTTCAGGCCAGAACTGTCAAAAAACATTATATTGCGTTGGTACAAGGCCAAGTCGCACAAGAGGGCAGCGTTGAAGTTCCACTCATTACCGATTGGGAAAATCGCCCAAGACAAATTGTACATTTTGAACTAGGCAAAAATGCTAAAACCTTGTTTCAACCGTTGGTTTATGATGAAACAACAGATCAAAGTCGAGTATTACTTGAACCCGTAACAGGACGCTCGCATCAGTTACGTGTGCACATGATGCATATAGGACATCCGATTATGGGGGACAAGTTATATCACCCTGAGCCTAAACGTTTTCACTTAAACCGCATGGCCTTACATGCCGCATATTTGGCTTTTCAGCATCCAATAAATGGAACGGATGTGGTGATTGAGTCGCAAGTGCCTTTTTAAAATTTATATACAATTAAAAATTCAATTTGGTGCAATTCGGAACTGAATATATACCCAAACTGCAATAGAAGTCGGGTATTCTTGAGGTCGAATAATATTAATACTGCGACAACAACAAGGATCATTTTATGACTCGTGACTACGAACAATTTCCAGATGACGATAACGGCAATGTACTTTGGCAAATGGCTGAAGACGGGGATGATTTAACCGAGCTGCATGAAATTGAATTTTCTATTGCTTTTCATGATCAGAAAAATGCAGAGCAATGTGCACTCTATTTGCTTTACCAAGAACAAAAAGTTTCACTTTTTCAAGATGACTCTGTTGAGCCAAATGAGTGGGTGATTACCATCTTCGTTAACATGGAACCTGAGTATTCAGACATTGTTGACTTGGAACAATGGTTTGCCAGCATCGCTGAGAAATTTCAGGGCGAATATGATGGATGGGGCTGTATGGCCTATGTCTTTGAGGAAGACGAAGAAGATGACCTGTTGCAGTAAGGTCTAAAATAAAGAGTAGGAGATAATCATGAATTTATCTCAAAAACAAATTGCAGTACGGTTTTTAGAACTTGCCGCAGCTGGTGAAGTTGATGAAGCTTACAGCAATTATACTGCGCCGAACTTCAAGCATCACAACCCTTATTATGCGGGTGATGCGACTTCTTTGAAGGAAGGGATGCGTGAAAGTGCAATTGAAACTCCCAACAAAGTCTTTGATGTTCAACATGTCATTGAAGAAGGTGATTTGGTTGCTGTGCATTCAAAACTTGAAATGCAAATGAACGGCTTAACCACCTTGGCTGTGGTTCATATTTGTCGTTTTGAAAAGGGCAAAATTGCTGAGTTTTGGGATATTGGGCAAGTACAGCCCGACCCGCTCGTCAATGAAAATGGTATGTTCTAATAAAAAAGCCCGAAATAATTCGGGCTTTTTTATTTATGTATCAATTAAAACTTCCATTGTGCTGAGATTGAAGCATTTAGTGGTTCACCTGGTTGAACCCATAAATCGCTATAGCTTGACACATAGTAAGTTTTGTCAAACAGGTTGTTCACATTCAGCTGATAACGTAAGCGGTCTGATGGAGCATAGTAACCATTTAAATTGACCAGCGTATAACTTGGTAAATTAAAGCCATTGTCTAGGTTATGCCCGCTGCGTTCACCGACATAGGTGAGGTTAGCTCCTACACCTGCTTTTCTCGGACCGTCTTGTAGAAACTCATAATTAGTACTTACAGCACCTTGGTGTTTTGGAACATTGCTCAGACGTGCACCTTTTGCCAAGTCTTGGTCTTTTTCAATTTGAGCATCGGTATAACTATAGTTGGCATTGATGAACCAGCGGTCAGTGATCTGACTATTTAAGTCAAACTCAATCCCTTTACTACTTACTTCGCCTGCTGCGGTTTGGAAGTCTTTGTTGATAGGATCTGTCGTCAGTACATTCTGCTTTTTCATTTTAAACAAAGCGAGACTCAGCACACTTTGGTCATTCATTTTATATTTGGTACCGACTTCATAGCTTTCACCTTTTTCCGGAGCAAAAGTCTGACTATTTCGGTTCATACCACTATTCATGGCAAATGAGCGGCCATAATTGGTATAAAACGCCCATTGGTCAGAGGCTTTAAAATTTACTCCAAAACGCGGACTATTTTGGTGAAGCGTCTGATTATTTTCGGTTTGTTTTATATGGTTTTTAAAGTCTTGTTCGACCTGATCAAAACGGTTGCCAAATAGTACACTCCATTGGTCATTGAAAAAGATCTGATCTTGTACATTAAGCGCAAAATAGCGTTGGCGCTCTTTGGTGTTGGTAAATGGATCTAAGCTAGGTAAATATTTGCCGTATTCAGGTTGGTAGATATCAATTGTGTTTGTTGAGCTTGTGCTGTGATTGCGACGAAGCTGGTTTTGCTTATAGTCGAGTTGACCAAGCTCGGTTGAAAGTAAAATTTCATGACGTCCCCAAGACGTATTAACCTTGCCAAGTAACTCTGTCTGAGCCAGCACATCTTCACTTGTATAGTCACGATAGCGACGTTGACGCTCTAAAGTACGACTATCGGCTTGCATACGTCGTGGTTCAGTTGCAAAGCCGACCATTCTGGCGTCTTTATAGCTGACTGCACTGTTTAGTTTCCAGTCAGGGTTAAACTCGTGACTAAGACGTAATTGGTAAAAGTAATCTTTTATTTTCAAATCGCCATCGTCAGGTTCACCTGTAAATGTTTTCGGGTCCATCACAAACTCATGATTGACTGTGCTGACCCCACGGTCAAAGGTTCCTTTGTGCTCAGTAAATTCACTGTCAAAGTCGAGTTGCGTTTGGTCTGAAATTTTCCATGTGAGCTGTGGTGAAAAGAACCAGCGTTCACTGCTGACATGATCACGGAAGCTTTGATTATCTTCATGAGATACTGCTACACGATAGGCCAGTTCATCATTTATAGGCGCGGTATGTTCCAGACTAATTCGGTATTGTTCTTGGGTATTGGCACGTAAGTTAAGTTCACTTTCGCTTTCCCACTGTGGTTTTTTACTGTTGAGGTTAAGCAAGCCACCTGTTTCGCCGCGACCATATAAAGCCGCCATTGGCCCTTTTAAAAACTCTAAAGATTCAATATTCACTACATCTTTTGGAGCACTAATTCCTCGGTTGACACTCAGACCGTTTCGAATCATAGAGGCACCTAAATTTGGGTCGCCACTAAAACCTCGGAAAGAGTAGTTATCCCAAAAGCCGCCCCCATAATTGTTTTGATGAAAAACCCCACTCACCAAGCTTAATGCGTCATCAATTCGTTGAACGTCTTGTTGTTCCATCATTTGTTTAGAAAGATAAGCACGGTTAAAAGGGACATCTAAAACATCGTGAGTAAATTTAGTTGCCGAGCTATTTTGGCTCACATCTTCTCGGGTGCTTTCGGCCTGAATGCGTATGGTCTCAAGTACCGTTGATGTTTCCTCTCCCCAAGTGAGGGTCGATATAAATGATAGACCTAACGAAGACAACAATCCTAATTTGTGTCGCATAAATAATCAGCCATAAAAAGACAAAAGGAATTAAATGTAATAGTATAACGTTACATTATTTTATTGATTACCGCTATGTCTATAGAAAAAAATATTGAACGTTTACAGTCGATTGATGCTTTACGCGGTCTGGTCATCATTATTATGTTGCTCGACCATGTAAGAGAAACTTTCTATTTACATAAACAGGTTACCGATCCAATGGACGTAACAGTAACAGAACCGGCTTTATTTGGCAGTCGATTATTGGCCCATATTTGCGCTCCAGTTTTTGTACTTTTAACCGGTATTTCTGCATTTTTATTTCAATCAAAAAAACAAGATTTACAGCAAACACGTGCCTTCCTATTAAAACGCGGCTTATTTTTAATTGTGTTAGAGCTTACCCTTGTGAATTTTGCATGGACAGCGACTTTTCCACCCGAAGTCATTTATTTACAGGTAATTTGGGCAATCGGCATTAGCATGGTGGTTTTGGCTTGCTGTGTAAGTTTGCCTTTGCCTGTTCTTGCGGGTGCAGGTTTGGTTATTGTTTTTGGGCACAATTTATTAGATTCAGTACATTTCTCTCAAGGCATCTTACAAAATATATGGTTTGTTTTACATGACCGTGGTTGGCTTGAGTTTGCAGGCATCAAGCTTCGCACAAGCTATCCTGTTTTACCTTGGATTGGCGTGATTTTATTGGGCTATGCGCTAGGTCAGTTCTTTAGTTCAAAATATTCAGCAAAGCAAAGAAGCCGCACTTTACTTAGCCTTGGTTTAGTAAGTATTGGATTGTTTGTTTTACTGCGTTTTATCAATGTCTATGGCGACCAGCCGTGGCAACATTTTGAGTCATTACAACTTAGCCTTATGAGCTTTTTTAACCTCACTAAGTATCCACCGTCTTTATTATTTATTTTGCTGAATGTTGGAATTGGCTTGATTGTGCTGGTGGCTTTTGAGCGTATGCAGCAATATTCATTCCTAAAACCCTTGGTGGTGTTTGGCTCGGTGCCTATGTTCTTTTACTTACTGCATTTATATGTGTTGAAACTCATGTATGTGTTTGCACTCAGTGTGTGGGGAGCTAACTACGGAAACTATTTGTCGGTCAATCATGTGTGGATGCTATGGTTAATCACGATTGTGTTGTCTTTTGCACTCTACCCAGCGGTTAAATGGTTCTCGAAGTTCAAACATCAAAACAAACATATTTCGATTTTAAAATATTTCTAATTTTCAAAACGTGAGTAAAGCGAATTCAATGAAGCTTCGCTTTACTTGCTTACATCGAGATATAGAGTTTCTTTGACTTCTTCCATAACCACATAACTGTGTGACGATGCCGAAGCAGGGAGTTTCTTTAGCAGATCTCCTAATAAGCGGCGGTATGCACTCATTTCTTTTAAACGCGCTTTTACAAGGTAGTCAAATTCGCCAGAAATAAGGTGACATTCGAGCACTTCAGGAATTTCGACTAAATCTCTAGCCACCTGATCAAACACATCGCCAGATTTGGCAGATAACTTAATTTCTAAAAAGACAAGCAGGTTACGGTCCACAAAGGCTGGGTTTAGCCGAGCGTAATAACCCATGATAATGCCATCGCGTTCTAGGCGTTTTACACGCTCTGAACAAGGGGTGGTCGACAGGTTAACTCTCGATGCCAATTCACTAATCGCAATTCGTCCTTCACGCTGCAAAATGTCCAGAATCATGCGATCTATACGATCTAAGGGGCGCATAGATATTTCCTCTTTTTTTTAAATTCTCGCGAGAAAAACATAAATTTACCTAGATTATAGCCTGAAAAACAGTGAAATAAACTATTGAAGCAGAAATATACTAGTTAAATAAACTGGTGTGCGTGAGGGAATGGAAATGCGCGTAATTGTTTTAGGTAGCGGCGTTATTGGAGTGGCAAGTGCCTATTATCTAGCTCAACAAGGAGCTGAGGTTACTGTTCTCGATCGCCAGTCAGGTCCTGCTGAAGAAACAAGCTTTGGTAATGCAGGTCAAATTTCGCCTGGGTATTCTACTCCTTGGGCAGCACCAGGAATCCCTTTTAAAGCTGTGAAATGGATGTTCCAACACCATGCACCGCTTGCGATTAATTTAGATGGCAGCATGTGGCAATTACAGTGGATGGCTCAAATGCTAAAAAACTGTAATCCGCAAAGTTATGCTGTGAACAAAGAACGTATGATGCGCGTGGCTGAATATAGCCGTGACTGCTTACGTGAACTTAGAAAAGATACAGGCATTAATTACGAAAACCGTGCAAAAGGCACGTTGCAGTTATTCCGTAAAGAAGCACAAATGGAAGCGGTTCAACGTGACATTAGCGTGCTACAAGAATGCGGCGTAAGCTACGAATTATTAAATGGCAATGAACTTGGTCGTGTAGAACCAGCGCTGGCAAATGCACAAGATAAACTGGTTGGTGGTTTACATTTACCAAATGATGAAACAGGTGACTGTTATTTATTTACCAATGCTTTAGCTCAAATTGCTAAGGAGTTGGGTGTTAACTTCCAGTTCAACCAGAATGTAGAAAAATTGATTGTTGAAGGCGATGAAATTAAGGGCGTTCAGGTCAATGGTAAAGTTTTAACTGCAGATCGTTATGTCTTAGCATTTGGTAGCTATTCACGTGATTTCTTGAAACCACTTGATCTACAGTTACCTGTATATCCTGTGAAAGGTTATTCGTTGACAATTCCAATTGTTGACCCTGCTTTTGCTCCACAATCTACAGTGCTTGATGAAACCTACAAAATTGCGATTACTCGTTTTGACCAACGTATTCGCGTAGGTGGTATGGCTGAGTTAAGTGGCTTTAACTTAGGCCTGAATGAAGACCGCCGTGCAACATTGCAAATGGTGACTCAGGACTTGTTCCCGGGCGGCGATATGGCACAGGCGTCTTTTTGGACTGGTTTACGTCCAATGACACCAGACAGTACACCGATTATTGGCGCAACTCGCTTTAAAAATCTGTTCTTGAATACAGGTCACGGTACTCTAGGCTGGACGATGGCGTGTGGTTCAGGAAAATTAATCAGTGACATCGTATTGAATCACAAGACTGATATCAGTACCGATGGCCTTTCAATTCAGCGTTATTCACACGCGCATGCTGCATAACGGACGTTAGGAAAGTAATCATGCCTCGTCCTATTACCGCAGTCATCCACCGTCAAGCCTTACAAAACAACTTGGCGGTGGTACGCAAGGCTATGCCAAACAGTAAGGTCTTTGCCGTTGTAAAAGCCAATGCTTATGGACACGGAATTGAACGTGTTTATGAAGCGTTTAAAGCAGCAGATGGCTTTGCCTTACTTGATCTTGATGAAGCAAAACGCATTCGTGCTTTAGGTTGGACAGGTCCAATTTTATTGCTCGAAGGAATTTTCTCTCCTCAAGATTTATTTGATTGTGTGCAATATCAACTCAGTTTCACCATTCATAGTGAAGCGCAAATTGAGTGGGTAGAAAAGCATCCTTATCCAGCTCAATTTGATGTTTTCTTGAAAATGAATAGTGGAATGAACCGTCTTGGTTTTAAACCACAGCATTATGTGCAGGCTTGGGAACGGTTAAATAACTTGGCAAATGTGTCCAAGATTACGCACATGATGCATTTTTCTGATGCAGATGGCGAGCGTTTTGGCCAGCAAGGCATTGATTATCAAATCACTGCATTTGAAGAAATTATTAAAGATTTACCGGGTGAAAGATCGGTAAGTAATAGTGCGGCAATTCTACGTTATCAAGACCAGCTCAAATCAGATTATGCCCGTAGCGGCATTATGCTCTATGGCAGCTCGCCAGACTACCCGACGCATAGTATTGCTGATTGGGGCTTGCAACCAACCATGAGCTTACGCAGTGAAATTATTTCCGTTCAGTATTTAGAGCCGAATGAAAGCGTAGGTTATGGCTCAAACTTTGTCGCAGAGCAGCCTATGACGATTGGAATTGTCGCTTGTGGCTATGCTGATGGTTATCAACGTATTTCACCAACAGGTACGCCTGTTTTAGTGGACTCAGTCCGCACTCGCACAATTGGTCGTGTCAGCATGGATATGTTGGCAGTCGATTTAACAGGTATTGAAAGTGCCAAAGTCGGCAGTGAAGTCGTGCTTTGGGGCCAATCAAGTACAGGCGTCGTTTTACCTATTGATGATGTCGCAGTTTCATCCGGTACGGTGGGCTATGAACTGATGTGTGCTGTCACCGCCCGTGTTCAATTTATTAATCAGGTATAAGGAAATCCGAATGTCTAATTCAGATATACAAAAGATTAACACTAACGAAGTCATGAGCGCCGTGACTGTTTTTAACAAAGTAGTTTATCTGTCAGGTCAGGTACCTAAAAATACCGAGCAAGACGTGGTAGGCCAAACTCGTGAAATTCTTGCAACGATTGATGAACTTTTGGCATTAGCCAATACCGACAAATCTCGCTTGCTCTCTGCACAGCTCTATTTGAAAAATCTTTCTGACTTTTCAACCGTAAATGCAATTTGGGTTGACTGGTTAAAAGGGTGTGTTGCTCCATCGCGTGCCACAATTCAGGCCGATTTGGTCAATCCGGATTGGTTAATTGAAATTGCCGTGATGGCAGCACAAAAGTAATTCGTTTTTACTCCAAAAATGATGATGTATCTAACAGAAGGAAGATAGATACGGTTTATCCAGTCATTTTTGGTGAACAGATTCAGCGGCCTATGGCATACGGTTCGATTTTCGCCATAGGTTGCTGATCTTAACAAAGGAATTCAAAAAGGAATTTTAATATGACAATGGCTCGTCATTCAGATACGGAAAATTCTCCTGATCATCTGCAACGAAAACTGTCTAACCGTCATTTACAACTGATTGCTATTGGCGGTGCAATTGGAACCGGCCTATTTATGGGTTCGGGCAAAACTATCTCCCTCGCAGGTCCTTCAATCCTTTTGATCTATATGATTATTGGAGGAATGTTCTTTTTCTTAATGCGTGCAATGGGCGAGTTGCTCCTTGCAAATCTGCATTACAAATCTTTTGTTGATATGGCTCATGATCTGATTGGTCCTTGGGCTGGTTATTATTTGGGCTGGACTTATTGGTTAGGTTGGGTGCTGGTGGGTATTGCGGACCTTTCAGCGGTCATTAACTATTTAGGTTTCTGGCTACCCGATGGTGCAAGCTTCTCACCAATACAGCAAGCCATGATTAGTGCAGGTTGTGTGTTGTTTGTGATGGGCCTTAACCTACTGACAGTACGCCTATTTGGTGAAATCGAATTCTGGTTTGCCCTTATTAAGATTCTGGCGATTATTGGCCTGATCGGAGTGGGTGGCTATATGATTTTCAGCCATTTCCAAGCTCCACAAGGCGCTGTTGCAAGCATTAGTAATGTTTGGTCGCATGGCGGTTTATTCCCGAAAGGTACAGAAGGCTTCTTGGCAGGATTCCAGATTGCTGTATTTGCTTTTGTCGGGGTGGAACTCGTAGGTACAACAGCTGCTGAAACCAAAGACCCGCAGAAGAACTTACCGAAAGCGATTAATGCGATTCCGGTACGTATTATTTTGTTCTATGTATTGGCACTGTTTATTGTGATGTCGGTAACACCGTGGGATCACATTCGTGCAGACAAAAGTCCGTTTGTTGAGTTGTTCTTAAATGCGGGTATTCCGGTTTCAGCCATCATCATGAACTTAGTTGTACTTTCTTCGGTGATGTCTTCAATGAACAGCGGCGTGTTTTCAACTAGCCGTATGTTGTTTGGTTTATCAAAAGACGGTCAGGCACCTGGTGCATTTGGTCGTTTATCAAAACGCGCAGTTCCTTCAAATGGTTTGATTTTCTCTTGTACCTTTATCATGGGCGGAGCGGTGCTTCAGTACTTTGTTCCAAACACGATGGAAGCATTTACTTTGGCAAGTTCACTCTGTGTGATTCTATTCATTAGTGTCTGGAGTCTCATCATGGTGTGCTATTTACGCTACCGTAAATTACGTCCTGAATTACATGAAAAATCAACATTCAAAATGCCAGGTGGCGTTTGGATGAGTTATGTTGTTTTGGCATTCATGCTTTTCACTTTAGTTATTTTGGCATTAGAGCCAGATACATTGAAAGCTTTATACGTCAGTCCAGTATGGCTGGTCATTTTAGGTGTTACCTATCATGTGTTGTATAAACCACGTATGAAAAAACTAGGACGTGAACTCGTCAACGATCATTAAGTTTTATTAAAAAGCCAATCAATCATGATTGGCTTTTTTTATTTTTATTAGATTTTTTATCGGAATAATATTGTTTATTTTTGGATCAATAGAGCAGTTTGGAGGGTATTGGAAAAGTACATATAGCAGGATCACATGCTACACTTCGGCTAATCTGGAAACCCAGATTGATTAATTAAAATTGCCGTGAAGGCAGTACATAAATAATGTGACTTAAAAAAATCAGGACAAACGATTTATCAATTAAGGAAAAAATATACTTGAACATCTTGTCCTGAGGTATAGACTCAGCAACCCACGATATACGGTTCGTTTTTCTCCCTATAGGTTGCTGATTTAAGTTAAGCAAAATATAAAAAGGACTTCTAATATGACAATGGTTCATCATTCTGATGAGGCAAGCTCCCCTGATCATTTACAACGGAAATTAAATAATCGCCATCTACAAATGATTGCAATTGGCGGTGCAATTGGAACCGGCTTATTTATGGGCTCGGGCAAAACCATCTCCCTCGCAGGTCCTTCAATCCTCGTTATCTATATGATAATTGGTGGCATGTTCTTTTTTCTGATGCGTGCATTAGGTGAACTACTGCTTGCCAACTTACATTACAAATCATTTGTCGATATGGCTTATGATTTGATCGGACCATGGGCTGGCTATTATATAGGCTGGACTTATTGGTTAGGCTGGGTACTGGTCGGTATTGCTGATTTATCTGCGGTCATTAACTATTTAAGTTTCTGGCTGCCCGAAGGCGCCAGTTTCTCACCCATGCAACAAGCCATGATTAGTTCAGGCTGTGTACTATTCATTTTAGGGCTTAACCTTCTTACCGTTAAGCTATTTGGTGAAGTTGAATTCTGGTTCGCACTCATTAAGATTTTGGCCATTATTGGCCTGATTGGAGTCGGTGGTTACATGCTCCTCACTCATTTTCAAGCTCCGCATGGTGAGGTTGTGAGTGTAAGTAATGTGTGGTCGCATGGCGGCATATTTCCAAAAGGTGTAAGCGGATTTTTGGCAGGTTTCCAGATTGCTGTGTTTGCCTTCATTGGCGTTGAACTGATTGGTACAACAGCCGCTGAAACGAAAGATCCAGAGAAGAATTTACCGAAGGCAATTAACGCGATTCCTGTACGTATTATTCTATTCTATGTGTTGGCACTCTTTGTGGTGATGTCAGTAACACCTTGGGATCACATTCGTGCAGATAAAAGTCCATTTGTTGAGTTGTTCTTAAATGCAGGTATTCCTATTTCTGCAATTATCATGAACTTGGTCGTACTGTCTTCAGTGATGTCTTCAATGAACAGCGGTGTGTTTTCAACGAGCCGTATGCTGTTCGGTTTATCGAAAGATGGTCAGGCGCCAAGTGCATTGGGGCGTTTATCAAAACGTGCAGTGCCATCAAACGGTTTAATCTTCTCATGTATTTTCATTATGGGTGGGGCAGTGCTTCAGTACTTTGTTCCAAACACCATGGAAGCATTTACTTTGGCAAGTTCACTCTGTGTGATTCTCTTTATTAGTGTATGGCTTCTGATCATGGCATGCTATTTACGTTATCGTAAGTTGAGTCCAGAGTTACATGCTAAATCGACCTTTAAAATGCCGGGCGGGATGTTGATGGCGTATGTTGTCATTGCATTCTTCTTGTTCACTTTAGTGATTTTGGCACTAGAGCCAGATACATTAAAAGCGGTATACGTGAGTCCATTGTGGCTAGTTGTTTTAGGCGTTAGCTATCATGTGTTTTATAAACCACGCATGAAAAAACTAGGTCAAGAAACTTTTGATTAATTATTCATAATTTCAAAAAAGCCAATCGATCATGATTGGCTTTTTTATTTAGGTTCTTTAATCAACCAACAAATGCTGATATTTATCGGCTTTTTTTCGCAAATAGTCCCAAACTAACTTAATGCGTGGTTCATGTTGTAAGTCAACAAAGGTCAGCATCCAAAACGTGTGGGTAAAGCGAACTTGTTGCTCTAACACCTCTTCAAGTTCCGGTTTATCATCTGCCAAAAACTTGGGCAAAATCGCAAGTCCTGCGCCAGCACTCACCGCAATTTGTTGAGCCAAAATACTGCTGCTACGGAAGTTAGCATTCAGCTTTAAAGGTAAACGTTCTAGACAATACAACTCAGGGCTATACACCAGATCATCAATATAGTTCACAAAGCGATGTTGGGTTAAATCTTCTAAGGCTCGGATAGGCGGGTTTTGGGCCAGATAGTTTTTGCTACCATAAATTTTTAAACAATAATCTGATAATCGCGTAATGATGTAAGGGCCAGACGTAGGACGATCAATTGATACCACAATATCTGCCTCACGGTGAGAAAGCTTAATCATTTTCGGCACTGGAATTAGATCGATGGTGAGCAGTGGATATTGGATAGAGAACTCAGCCAATAACCGAGCTAAAAACGCAGTACCAAAACCTTCAGGTGTGCCAATTCGCACACGACCTTGCAAAGGTTGATGTGGTTTTTCAATTTGTAAGAAAGCTTGTTCCATTTGCTCAACTCGAGGAACCAGTGCCATCCCTTCGAGTGTCAGCTCATAACCCGTCGCTTCACGCTTAAACAGCGTTGTACCCAAAGCAAGTTCTAGGGCCTGAATCCGTCTAGCCACCGTACTGTGCTCGACACCAATAATCCGCGCAGCATTGGTCAAGGTTTTAGTCCGAGCTAAAACCAGGAAAAAATGTAGATGATCCCAATCCACTTTCATTTTTGTTGTCATCCTTGTGCATATTTGCACAACAATCGTGCATGAATTTCCGTTGGTGGTCAAAGTTTTCTTTGTTAGTCTCAATTGAAACTGAAATAAAGAAAATACGATCAAAAAGTATTTTCTAATAATTGAACACAATAAAAATATGGCCTACGGAGAGGTTATGAACACAATCCAAAAAATCGAATTGGAAACCGCTAAATTACTCATTAACGGAAATTTTATCGAATCTGAAACACAGGAATGGCAAGACATTATTAACCCTGCGACTCAGGAAGTGATTGGTCGTGTACCATTTGCAACGGTTAAAGAAGTTGACGCTGCTATTCAAGCTGCACAAGATGCTTTTGCTTCTTGGCGTCAGACCCCAATTCAGGCACGCATGCGCATCATGCTCAAGCTACAAGACTTGATTCGTGCCAACATGAAAGAAATTGCGCAAGTACTAACGGCGGAACAAGGCAAAACCTTGGCCGATGCTGAAGGCGATATTCAACGTGGTTTAGAAGTGGTTGAACATGCTTGTTCGATCGGCACTTTGCAAATGGGTGAATATGTTGAAGGTGTAGCGCGTGGTGTAGACACCTATACGTTGCAGCAACCTTTGGGTGTCTGTGCGGGCATTACGCCGTTTAACTTCCCTGCCATGATTCCACTTTGGATGTTCCCAATGGCAATCGTGTGTGGCAATACTTTCGTTTTAAAACCATCAGAACAAGATCCTTTATCAACCATGATGCTGGTCGAGCTTGCGATTCAAGCAGGTATTCCAGCGGGTGTGCTTAACGTTGTGCATGGCGGTAAAGAAGTGGTTGACCGTTTGTGTACGCATAAAGATATTAAAGCGATTTCATTTGTAGGCTCAACTGCGGTTGGCACTCATGTTTATAACCTTGCAGGGCAACATGGTAAACGCGTGCAGTCGATGATGGGTGCAAAAAACCATGTGGTTGTGATGCCAGATGCCAATAAAGAGCAAACTTTAAATGCTTTGGTGGGTGCAGCATTTGGTGCAGCAGGGCAACGTTGTATGGCATTGTCTGTTGCAGTCATGGTCGGTGACAGCAAACAGTGGATTCAAGAGCTAGTCGAAAAAGCGAAAACCTTAAAAGTAAATGCAGGCCATGAGCCAAATACTGACATTGGCCCAGTCATTTCAAAACGTGCTAAAGCGCGTGTGCTTGATTTAATTAATAGCGGTGTTGAGCAAGGGGCAGAGTTGCTACTCGATGGTCGCGATGTTCAAGTACAAGGCTATGAATCGGGTAACTTTGTCGGCGCGACGATTTTTAGTGGCGTAAATACCGACATGCGTATTTATAAAGAAGAAATCTTTGGTCCAGTTCTTTCAATTATTTGTGTAGACACACTTGATGAAGCCATTGCGCTTATCAACGCCAACCCATTTGGTAACGGGGTAGGTCTATTTACACAAAGCGGTGCGATTGCACGTACTTTCCAAAACTTAATTGATATTGGTCAAGTTGGTATCAATATTCCAATTCCTGTGCCAGTGCCTTTCTTTAGTTTTACGGGTTCAAGAGGTTCAAAACTGGGTGATTTGGGGCCATACGGCAAACAAGCTGTGCAGTTCTACACTCAAACTAAAACCATTACCAGTCGCTGGTTTGAAGATAGCCATGAAGTTGGCGGTGTAAATACAACTATTAGTTTACGTTAAGGGGATCACGGATGAATATCGCCTTTATCGGTCTAGGCAATATGGGCGGCAAAATGGCCCATAACCTACTTAAAGCCGGACTCAATGTTTATGGATATGACCTCAGTGAAGTTGCGATTCAGCACTTTGCCGAGGCAGGTGGTGTGGTCTGCGACAGCCCGCAGGCAGCAGCAAAACAAGCAGATGTGGTCATTACCATGTTGCCTGCGGCAAAGCATGTTAAGGAAGTTTACTTGGGTGAAAATGGTGTCTTGGAAGTGCTAAAAGCAGGTAGCTTATGCATTGATAGTAGCACCATTGACCCGCAAACTATTAAAGACATTGCCACTGTTGCACATAGCAAAAATATTAAAATCTGTGATGCACCCGTCTCTGGTGGAACCATTGGTGCTCAAGCAGGAACCTTAACCTTTATGGTGGGTGCCGATGATCAAACCTTTAATGAAGTAAAACCTGTACTTAGCCACATGGGTAAAAATATAGTTCATTGTGGTGATGTCGGCGCAGGTCAAATTGCTAAAATCTGCAATAACCTGATTTTAGGTATTTCAATGGCTGCTGTTGCCGAAGGTATGGCACTCGGTGTAAAGCTGGGCATCGACCCACAAGCATTGGCAGGCGTCATTAACACCTCAAGCGGTCGTTGCTGGAGCTCGGATGTGTGTAACCCATGGCCACATATTAATGAAAATGCGCCAGCATCTCGAGGTTACCAAGACGGCTTTGCAACTCAGCTGATGCTAAAAGATTTGGGTCTTGCAGTAGAAGCGGCAGGCCAAGTCAAACAGCCAGTTGTATTAGGTGGTATGGTGCAGCAGCTCTATCAGCAAATGTGCATGCGTGGTAATGCCAATCTCGACTTTTCGAGCATTATTCAGCAATCCCTGCCACAAGAGGCATAACGGTAAAGCCAAAGGATGGCTTTAAACACATTAAACCCTGTCGTGAATAACAACAAATCCGGACTGAGGGAAAAGATATGATGGATTATCAAAATGCTGCACAGACTTTCGATTTGGAAAGCACTGCAAAACTGATGTTATCAGGTTCACTTGATGCCTTAAATGCTTGTTATGAATGCTGTGATCGACACGCAGATGGCGACAAAATTGCGCTGTATTGGCAAGGAAAAGATGGACGAAAAGAGCAATATACCTTCCGTGAATTAAAAGAGTGGTCAAGTCAGTTTGCCAACTTTCTAAAATCACAAGGTGTAAAAGCAGGCGACCGTATTTCAGGGCTATTACCAAGAACACCTGAATTGATCGTGACTATTTTTGCAGCTTGGCGGATTGGTGCAGTCTATCAACCACTATTTACTGCGTTTGGTCCAAAAGCGATTGAGCACCGTATTCAGCTTGCACAAAGTAAGCTGGTGGTGACCGATATGGGCAACCGTAGCAAGCTTGATGAAATTGAAAATTGCCCTGCAATTGTGACTGTCGCCGACGCACAAGGTACTCCCCTTAAAGCAGGCGATTTTAACTTTTGGAATGAAGTAAAACAGCAGTCTGATCAATGTGATTTGGTTATGCGTAGCATCCAAGATCCTTTCTTATTGATGTTTACTTCAGGCACTACAGGGCCAGCTAAACCATTGGAAGTGCCATTAAAAGCACTAATTGCCTTTGGTCGATATATGCAAGATGCCATTGGTTTAACCGAAGAAGATTCATTCTGGAATATTGCCGATCCGGGTTGGGCGTATGGTCTGTACTATGCGATTACTGGGCCGTTATTCTTGGGTCACGCTACTTTGTTCTATGAAGGTGGTTTTAGCACAGATAGCCTATGCCAAATTGTGAAAGATTATAAAATTAACAACTTGGCAGGTGCACCAACGGCTTACCGCATGATGATGGCAGCTGATCCAGCACAAATGGCGCCGTTAAAAGGGCAGTTCCGTGTAGTGAGCAGTGCAGGCGAACCACTGAATCCAGAAGTAATACGTTGGTTTAAACAAGTGCTTGATGCTCCGATTTATGACCATTACGGACAAACTGAAGTGGGCATGGTGGTGTGTAATCATCATGGTTTAAAACATGAAATTCATGCTGGTTCAGCAGGTTTCCCAAGTCCGGGCTATCGCGTTGCTATTGTCAATGAACAAGGTGAAGAACTTCCGCCAGATACACCGGGAATTTTAGCAGTCGACATTAGCCAGTCTCCAATGATGTGGTTCGGCGGCTATAAAGAAAGTCGCAAATCGCCCTTCATTGGTCACTACTATTTAACTGGCGACACTGCTGAGCTTCATGCCGATGGCAGCATGAGCTTTGTTGGTCGTAGTGATGATGTAATCACTACATCGGGCTATCGTATTGGGCCTTTCGATGTAGAAAGTGCTTTGCTTGAACACGACGCTGTAATTGAAGCAGCAGTGATTGGTGTGCCTGATCCGGACCGTACCGAAGTGGTTAAGGCTTTTGTAATTTTAGCTGCGGGCATACAACCTTCAGATGCGCTTGCTGAAGAACTCAGCCAGTTTGTTAAAAGACGACTTTCTGCTCATGCTTACCCACGATTAGTTGAATTTGTGAGTGAATTACCTAAAACTCCAAGTGGCAAAATTCAGCGCTTTTTATTGCGTAATCAAGAAATTGCTAAACAACAAGCTAAAGCAGGGTAAAGGAAATAATAATGCAATTTACCGAAGAACAATTACTCATTCGTGATATGGCGAAAAGTTTCGCCCAAGAACAAATCAAGCCTAATGCCAGCGATTGGGATCGAGACGGGACATTCCCAAAAGAAACTCTGACTCAAATGGGGCAACTCGGTTTTATGGGGATGCTTGTTTCAGAGCAATGGGGTGGTTCAGACACGGGTAACTTAGCCTATGTACTAGCTCTTGAAGAAGTTGCGGCAGCAGATGGGGCAACCTCAACCATCATGAGTGTACATAACTCGGTTGGTTGTGTGCCTATTTTAAAATTTGGTACTGACGAGCAAAAAGAGCGCTTTTTAAAACCTTTAGCGCAAGGTGAAATGATTGGCGCTTTTGCTTTAACCGAACCGCATACTGGCTCAGATGCGGGAGCCATTAAAACCCGAGCAGTGAAAGATGGTGACGATTACATTTTAAATGGTGCAAAGCAGTTTATTACCTCGGGTAATAATGCCGGCGTCATTATTGTGTTTGCCGTGACCGACCCGAGCGCAGGTAAAAAGGGCATTAGTGCCTTTTTAGTCCCACGCGAAACACCGGGCTATGAAGTGATTCGTGTTGAAGAAAAACTCGGTCTGCATGCTTCAGATACCTGCCAAATTGCGCTGACGGATGTACGCATCCATAAAAGTCTCATGCTGGGTAAAGAAGGTGAAGGTCTGAAAATTGCTCTCGCCAATTTAGAAGGTGGACGTATTGGTATTGCTGCACAAGCAGTCGGTCTAGCACGTGCGGCGCTCGAAGAAGCAACTCGCTATGCCAAAGAGCGTATTACTTTTGGAAAACCAATTTTTGAGCATCAAACTATCGCTTTTCGCCTTGCCAGTATGGCAACTGAAATTGAAGCAGCGAGACAACTGGTTCACTACGCTGCGCGTTTAAAAGAAGCAGGTCAACCGTGTCTCAATGAAGCTTCAATGGCCAAGTTATTTGCTTCAGAAATGACTGAGCGCGTATGTTCGAGCGCACTACAAGTATTTGGTGGCTATGGCTATCTCAGAGACTTCCCAATTGAGCGCATCTATCGTGATGCCCGTATCTGTCAAATTTACGAAGGCACAAGTGATATCCAACGTTTAGTGATTGCACGTAGTCTATAAAATCAGAACAAGGAATAAATAATGCAGTGGCAAAGTATTTTATTAGAAAAGCGTAATGGGGTTGGACTGATTACATTAAATCGCCCTCAAGCGCTCAATGCTTTAAACAGCGAATTAATTAGTGAAATTAATCAGGCATTAGATCAGCTCGAAAAAGATCGTGAAATTGGCTGCATCGTATTGGCAGGGTCTGAAAAAGCTTTTGCCGCAGGTGCAGACATTAAAGAAATGGCTGATTTAGCATTTCCTGATATTTATTTAGATGACTTTTTTCATCTTGCAGACCGTATTGCACAGCGCCGTAAACCTCTAATTGCAGCGGTGAGTGGCTATGCATTGGGTGGTGGCTGTGAGTTGGCGCTGATGTGTGACTTTATTTATTGTGCTGATAACGCCAAGTTTGGTTTACCCGAAGTCACTTTAGGTGTGATTCCGGGTATTGGTGGCACACAACGTTTAACCCATGCGATTGGTAAAGCCAAAGCAATGGAAATGTGCCTTACCGCCCGTCAAATGGGCGCTGTAGAAGCAGAACAAAGTGGTTTAGTTGCACGTGTGTTTACTAAAGAAGAATTACTTGAACAAACCTTGCAAGCAGCTGAAAAAATTGCGGCGCGATCTTTAACCGCAAATATGATGCTTAAAGAAACTATCAACCGAGCTTTTGAGGTGAACCTCACTGAAGGCTTACGTTTTGAAAGACGCATGTTCCATTCAATATTTGCAACATCTGACCAAAAAGAAGGAATGCAGGCTTTTGTTGAAAAACGAAAGGCAAATTTTAAAAATCAATAAGAGATCAATAAAATGAATACAGAAAATCACTTAATGATTGAGCAACAAGCTAAGTTGGGCATGATTACCTTAGACCGTGTGACTCACCTCAACGCATTGTCTTTAGACATGATTAAAAGTATTGGTGCCCAATTGGAACTGTGGCGAAATGATGCTGCTGTTCAGGCAGTGTTAATTAAGTCAAATAGTCCAAAAGCCTTCTGTGCAGGTGGAGATATCCGCTATCTCTACAACAGTTATAAAAATGGTACAGCCGATTACAAAGGCTACTTTAGTGCCGAATATAAAATGCTAAATATACTGCGTGAATATGAGAAGCCAATTATTGTTGTGCTTGATGGCTATGTATTAGGTGGCGGTTTTGGCTTGGCTCAGGCTTGTCACATTGTGGTGAGCAGTGAAAAATCTAGATTTGCCATGCCTGAAACAGCGATTGGTTTTTTCCCAGACGTTGGTGCAACTCATTTCCTGTCTCGCCTTGATGATATTGGCGTTTATATGGCAATTACGGGTGAGCAGATTAGCAGTAGCGATGCGCTTTACCTCGATTTAATTGACTACCATGTACCAAGCGAGCAGTTACAAGCGTTGCAAGATGCTCTCGTTGAAGCGCCAAGTTTAAGCAAAGAGGGAATTGAACGCATCATTACCCGATTTATTACTCGCCCTGCCGAAAGTGAACTCAAACAATTGGCGGAAGGTATCCGTAAACACTTCGGATATCAGCATTTAGATGAAATCGAGCAAAGTCTTGAAAATGAACAAGATGAAAGCTTAAAGACTTGGGCAAGTAAGATGCTTAGTATTTTGCAACAGCGCTCATTTATTGCCAAACAAACCAGTTTGAAACTGCAACATTTAGGCCGTGGGCTTTCTTTACCACAGTGTATGCAGCTTGAACGTGATTTACAGGATATTTGGTTTGAGCATGGTGACTTTATTGAAGGTGTCCGCGCTCTCATTGTCGATAAAGACAAACAACCACAGTGGCAAGAACGTAATTCGAAATTTGAACCAATTTTAGAAAAATTGAGCTAAACCGAATTATAAAAACATAAAAAGCTTAAGGAGATAAAGCGAGACCTGAAAATGCTTATGGTCAGGGCTGGTCATAAGCATAAAAAAGATAAAACAAGAAAATCTAAAAAGGATATTACGATGCAATCAATACATGGAAACGGTTCAAATACTAAAAAGTCGTCACATCGATTAGCAGGTATCTCTAGCATGGTCGGCACCACCATTGAGTGGTATGACTTTTTTATTTACGGTGCGGCAGCAGCGCTCATTTTTAATAAGCTATTTTTCCCAAATCTAGACGCACTTACCGGCGTGCTTGCCGCATTCGCAACCTATGCCGTTGGATTTATTGGAAGACCATTAGGCGGCTTAGTCTTTGGTCATTTTGGTGACAAGATTGGCCGTAAATCGATGTTGCTACTGACCTTGATGCTCATGGGGATCCCAACCGTACTGATTGGCTTATTACCGACTTATGAATCAATTGGATATTGGGCCGCGATTGGTTTGGTTGTCTTGCGATTCATTCAAGGTATGGCAATGGGCGGTGAATGGGGCGGTGCTGTACTGATGGCCGTTGAACATGCTCCCGAAGGCGGTAAAGGGTTCTGGGGAAGCTTGCCTCAAGCCAGTACAGGTGGTGGCTTAATGCTAGCCTCAATCGCGTTGGGTCTGGTGTCGTTATTACCTGAAGAAGCACTGTTTAGCTGGGGTTGGCGTTTACCATTTCTTGCCAGTATTATTTTACTGGCAGTAGGTTGGTATATTCGAGTAAAAGTGCCAGAGTCACCAGATTTCGAAAAAGTAAAACAACAGTCTGAAGAAGTCAAAGTTCCTGCTTTACAGGTTTTTAAAAACCATCCAAAGCAACTCATCACCATTATTTTGGCTCGCGCAGCTGAGAATGCATGGTTTTATATTGCCTCAACATTTACATTGGCTTATACCACTGCACAACTTGGAATCCCACGCCAAGATATTTTATTTGCCACCATTTGCGGCGCAGCCGTCATTTTATTTATGACACCGTTATGTGGACATTTGTCGGATAAAGTCGGCCAACGCAATATGTTTATGTTTGGTCTATGCATATTGGCGCTTTACTGCTATCCATTTTTTACCATGCTCAACACAAAAGATCCGGTATTAGTTTGGACAGCAATTGTTTTAGCGATTGGCGTGGTCTTCCCGATTATGTATGCACCACAAGCTCAGCTTTTTGCGCGTCAATTTCCAGCGGAAATTCGTTATAGCGGAATCTCGATTTCGGTACAGTTGGCTGGCGTATTAGGTGGTGGTTTGGCACCGATGATTGCTACTAAATTGTTGAGTGTCGGGCAGGGTAATCCATATCTAATTATGCTTTATATTGGAAGTATGGCTGTAGTCGCAATTATATCGACGTCATTTATGCCGCGCGATTGGAGTGCTAAAACGGATGAAACTTATTATAAAAAGTCGAATTTAAATTTAAAAACCAAAATTGATTAATAGGTATTAATGTTTCTTAGTCGTATTGCTACCTGACTATATAAAAATTGGGACTCATGCCAAAAATAGTATGAGTCCCAAATAAGAAATTAAACATCAATCAAGCATGCAAACATCGCATATCCATCAATAACCATGGGTGGGCCTGCACGATGAGCACGAAAACCCGCAGCACGTAATAACCGTTCTACCCCCAGAGGAGAGGTGGTAATGAGTTGTTTTGCACCTTGTTCTCTTGCAAAGTTGATAGATTCTTGCAGAATTGCAATAGAGACGGGCGATGACACAGCTTGACTAGCTGAAGATGGCGGATTCGAGAAATCTACGGCTGAGAATCTTGATAACTCCCAAATTTCTGGTGAGCAAGGAATAGGCATTCCATTAAGTAATTGAGGAAATATCTCACCAAGTAAATAAGGTTGAGTAGTCGGTAGTAATCTGGCACAACCAATAATATTAGATTCTCTATCTTGAGCGACGACATAGGCGGTATCGATTTTGTCAAACTGATCTAGTTCTTCATTATTAGGACAGTTCAACTCCCAACCTAAATATTCAACAAATACCCTATAGCGGTAATTTTTAAATTTAGTATATAGGCCTTCTGAAAAATTATTTTGAAATCCAGCAATAACATTCATTACAAGTGCTTCCACTTATTTTTCAAGTGACTTTACTTAACAGGTGGGGAAGCGGTAACTGTAAGAATTTACAGGTTTCTAAGAGAAATATGGAGTTAATTTAGCCATTGTCTGAGTTGTATTGATGTGGGCATAAATGAACTGTTCCCAGAACAAAGTATCGATTTTCTTTTCAATTAGTGTTTCAGTAACTTCAAATCCAATATCTGTACCAGATACATCAACAAGCATAATATTGCTTCGAGGCAGTCCAATTCTTTTTATACTTGTGATGCCATTGTACTCAATAAATTCCCAATCCCATCCCGTACTTAAAGCTGGGGTCAGTGATGTTGCCCATTCAGTAAAACCATAATAGAGAATTTGAGAATCTTCAATTTGTGTTGATTCAACAATAGATATGAGATGTTGGAGTGGATAGTTCATAAGCTGATTTTCATTCAGTCGAATAAAACCATCTGCTGATATTGAGAAATGAGGAGGGATGGTGACCATGCTACCTGTTCAAGTGACTTGAATTGGGGTTCAATGGATAAATAACATAAATTATTGCCAATAAAATACTGTTATGTTTAACAGGTTAAATGTAATTGTATGGCATACACCGTTAAGCTGTTCTTACTAGAGAGTTATTCAGCCTTTAAGGCTTACTTATGAAAAAACGAGAATTTTGTAGTTTTAATATGCAAACTGCCTTTTAAAAAATGCTAGATAGATTGGAGTTGTTGTAGATCTTTTAGTATGCATCAATTCTGATTGTTAAAAATAATAATCCTAAGCAAGGTGAGTTGTAATGTAATTGCTTGATTTATTAAATTATTAAAGGTGTATTTAGTTTCTTTACATAATAATTAGTAAAATTATACCGGCTAGATAGTTGATAGAAAATATTGTTTAATTAAATTAATGAAAAATGAATATCAATAATAATTAATAGGTCTCCTTGATCTTTTTTAAAATACTTATTTTTTGGAATAAAATGCATCCTGTAAAATTTAATTTTTCAAGCATAATCCGCACATGGAATATAACAACCTTAGAGGCTCTCATAAATTTAGTTTGGCTGAATAATTTACGACCATATCTGGCTTAAAAGAGTTGTTAATTAGATGATGAATTCAAAATCTGAAATTGAGAAATCAGATAAATAAAATTAGGTATCTAAAAGCTTTGTTGAAATAAAGGTAAACGAAGAGACCTACGCTTCAATTGGATTGTTTGAATTCACAATATTCAACTGAACAAAAAATGATTTGTGAATGGAGTCTAATGAGAGTAAATGGAAAATTGGCAAGAGGATTTATTATCAGAATTTCTGATCGTAAAAAATGAATACCAGCTGTTTGAGATCGTTAAATCTACAGCTTCAAAGCTTGGATTTGATTATTGTGCTTATGGTATGCAGTCGCCATTATCTATTGCTGAACCAAAAACAATTATGTTGAATAATTATCCAGAAGCATGGCAAAAGCGTTATGTGGAACAGCAATATGTGAAGATAGATCCAACTGTGCAGCATTGTATGGTATCACTTCAACCTCTTGTCTGGTCGAGCCAATTTGCAAAGACACAAGAAGAAAAAGATTTCTGGGAGGAGGCGCGCTCTTATGGCCTTAATGTCGGTTGGGCTCAGTCAAGCCGCGACTTTATTGGAACCAGAGGGATGCTAACACTCGCAAGATCCAATGACCAATTGTCGGAAAAAGAGCAAAAGGCACAATATACAAATATGTATTGGTTGTCTCAAACAGTGCATTCTAGCATTGCTAAAGTTGTAAATGAGGTGGAATTCGCTCAGTTTAATCTTTATTTAACGAACCGAGAAAAAGAGGCACTGCGTTGGACTGCTGAGGGTAAAACGTCTGCAGAAATTGCCCAGATTCTAGGGGTAACTGAAAGAACAGTAAATTTTCACCTCGGAAATTCAATGCAGAAGTTAAATGTGAATAATAAAATTTCAGCAGCTATCCGAGCTGTGATGTTAGGACTTTTATAAAGTATACGTATAAATAATACATCTGAATAAAGTAAATGCTTGTAATATTTATATTTTAAAATCAATCATTACTATAGCTTATTATAAAAGCTATTTATCTGGGTTTTATTTTAAATTAAACCAATTGGAAAAATTTAATTTCATATTATTTTAGTATTCATGATTTTATGTGAAAGTCAAAATTAATTGTATTTATTTATAAAAGTATATATTGGTTATGAGAAATTATAATGTTGAAATATGATTTGTTTTTAAATGAATAATATAGGTGGATTGTTAATCTATACTTAAATAGCTTATTGCTATAAAAAATTAAATCTCAAAAATCAAAAAATAAAATATCAATAAAATAATTATATGAGCTAAGAATTCGCTGATGTATTGAAAGCTTTTAGACACTTTTTCAACTACTAAAAAAGTAAAGATGAAAATAAGTTTAATATTTAATCTAATTGCAAAAAATAAAAAATAGAAATTGAGTAAAACGATTTATAAAAGGTGTCTAGCTTCTCGATTTTTATAAATATAGGCCAACCTGTAAGCACTTACAGGTGTAATAAATGATGCCCAACCATAAAATATAATGTGAATTTATATTTTAAACAAAAAGTATATTCATTTTTATTAAAAGCCCCGACGAGAAATGTAATTTCTAAATTAGCGAATTTTAAGGGTGCATTATAATTAATCGGAGTAAGTTATGGCTGTAATGGATACGGATAATATCATTGCAACATTGGAATCCCACGCAAATTTAAATGGAAGTAAGGTTGCTTTCGAGTATTTAGGGCGTCAATCGGGTGGTATTCAGTCTCTTACGTATAAAGATTTGAACGCTCGGGTTCAACATCAAGCTCAGGTATTAATGAATCTTGTAGACAGTGGTGATCGCGCTGTATTGCTGTTTGAGCCTGGGTTGGACTTTATCGTATCGTTCTTTGCCTGTCTAAAAGCTAAAATTATCGCGGTACCCGTCAGCCTACCTTTTAATCGTAATGGTTTTTCTAATATTTTGAATATTATGAATGACTGCGAGCCAAAAATAGTACTCACCACCAAAAAGATTCTTGAGCTATCAGGTCTGATCACACTAAAAGCTCAAAATGAAAGCTTAATATTACATGCCGTTGATGCTGAGCTACAGCGTGATTTGGTACAAAAAGCTTTCCCGCTCATTACTGAGGAAGATATCTGCTTTCTGCAATACACTTCGGGATCAACAGGTTGGCCTAAAGGGGTAATTGTTACCCATAAGAATATTATGGCCAATGAAGTCATGATTGCCGAAGCTTTTGGTACACAACCAGAAGATGTTGGCCTGACGTGGCTGCCTGTTTACCACGATATGGGCTTGATTGGTTCAGTTTTGCAAACTGTGTATGTGGGCCTGACTTGCTATGTCATGTCACCGCTGGACTTCATTCGTAAGCCTCTAAAATGGTTGCAATTTATCAGTGAAAAAGGTGTCACGATTACTGGTGGACCAAACTTTGCCTATGAATTATGTCTCCATCGCATCTCTGATGAGCAGGCCGCATCGCTTGATCTGAGTCGTTTGCGTGTGCTGTTTAATGGTGCTGAGCCGATCAAGGCTCACGTCATGCAAAGCTTCATGGAAAAGTTTAATACCCAGTCGAAACTGAGACTAGATACTTTCTTGCCATGTTATGGATTGGCAGAGGTTACGCTTTTAGTTAGTGGTGTGACTGGTCCTCTCAATGCGATTTCAATCGATCGTGACAAGTTAAATGCCAATCTAATACAAGCCAGTCAAGATCCGACCGCCGTGCAAGTGGTGAGCTGTGGCAAGATCTCGGCACATATTGATTGCCGTATTGTCAATCCGCATACCTGTCAAGAAGTAGCAGCTCATGAAGTTGGTGAAATCTGGCTGGCAGGTGAGAGCGTTACAGCAGGTTACTGGCAGAAGCCAGAGGTCAATCAGGAAACTTTTGCGGCGACTATCATTGATGACGCGGGTCAACCGAGTCAAGTGCACTACTTGAGAACGGGTGATATGGGCTTTGTCAAAGACGGAGACCTATATGTAACTGGCCGCCTTAAGGATGTGATTATCATCCGTGGCAAGAACTATTACCCGCAAGATATCGAGTGCTCTGTTGAAATGGCACATCCTGCTGTTCGTAAAGGCTGTGTTGCAGCAGTGAATGTTGCTGATTCTGAGGGTGTTACTGTTGTACTTGAGATCAAGAAGAAGTCACTAGACAAGACTCTCAATTTTGAAGCCATTAGAACTCAGGTCAAGGAACAAGTGACAGCTGATATTGGCTTACCTGTAGAAGGTGTCTATTTACTGCATCAAGGCCGAATTAACAAAACTACTAGCGGCAAAATTAGAAGAAGAAAAATTAAAGAACAGATCGAACGCGGTCAACTGGTCTGTTTAACCCATCCAAACCGTAGAACGGTGATTGCTCGAAACTATGTCAAAAACGGCTTAGAAGTCATCCGTGATCGTGAGCAGCGGGGGCAGCTGATTCGTTATAGCTCCAATCTTCTCAACTCAATGATCAAGGAACGTGAAGTACGCACGCTGATTTTTAATCGTCTGAAAAGTGCTTTGTTTTAACCCTTACCCTTTAATCATTTGAGTGAAAATCCATGTCACTTACATCCAATTTGCGGCAGTTTCAGTCTGCTGCTCGTCTGGAGCAAATTTTAGGCTCCGTACATGATAACAACAACGATTTTTCTTGGTCCGCTGCCATCGAGCGTGATGAGAAGGAGCAATATCCTCAGCGTGCTGTTGATTTTCTGAATGCGGTGGGTATGAACCGTTTCTATGTACCTTCAGAGCTCGGAGGTCGTATGGAAATTGGTGAAGAGTTGCTATATCTGCATCGTGTGTTGGCACGACGTGATCTAACCATCAATTCGACTTATAGCACGAATGCTTGGTCTGTGATTGTGTGGATCGGCGGTAATGTGAATCAATGCCAAAGTATTGCTAGCCGAATTTTGAGTGGTGCTGCTCCAGCATTGGCTTATAGCGAGAAAGCGCATGGTGCTGACCTACTATCTAGTGAAGTGACAGCACAGCCTGCCGAGAGTAAATACATCTTAAATGGCGAAAAATGGTCAATCAACCGCGCCACTTTAGGAGACTCTTTAAGCCTGATCGCTAAAACATCGAATGATCGTGGACCACGTAGTTTGAGTGCATTCTGGCTTGATAAGCGTCATATGGCTTCTAAAGGAACCTATAGTCTGAACCGCCTACCAACAGTGGGCATGCGTGGTTTAGATATTAGTGGTATTGGCTTTAACAACGCTGAAATTCACAAAGATGCTTTGATCGGTGAAGAGGGCCAAGGGTTGGAACTTGGACTCAAAACCCTACAGGTAACGCGTGCATATTGCAGTAGTTTCTCGCTGGGGGCTGGCGATACGATGCTACGAATCGCGACTGAGTTTGCCATTGAACGTGAGTTATATAACAAAAAAGTAATAAGCATTCCGTTGGTACGTGAGCAGCTCGCTACAGCCTATGCCTATCTATTAGCAGCGGAGGTATTATCACTCGTTGGCGCGCGCGGATTACACGTTTGTATTAATCAGTTCAGTACATGGTCGCCAATCGTCAAGGTACTGGTGCCTGAGTATGTAGAGTCACTTGCCAAGATCACTTCTTCAGTGCTTGGGTCACGTTTCTTCTTAAGAAATGCATATGCAGATGGAATGTACCAGAAAGCATTCAGAGACCATCTGATTGTTAGTGTGTTTGACGGAAGTAGCACCGTTTGTCTAGACAGTCTGAGTTTTCAGCTCAAATCAGCCAATAAAGGTCGTAGCAAAAAAGCCGACCATCTCAACCAAGCCGAAGCCAAAGCACGTTATCGCCAGTTGTATGACTTACAAGTGGAGACAGACGCTATTGATTTCCGTGGGCTTGAGATTTTCAACCGAGATGGCGATTTGGTGATGGAGTCGCTGGGGACAATCATTGAAATGCTCAACGATGCCGAAGCCACAGTAGGGTTGTCTACTGAAATGCTATCTACGTTACGTGAGCATGCAGACCGGCTTCTGGTTGAACAGCATTCATTGGATCAAAAAATTCAGAATTACTTTTCAAACTCTGAGGAAAGCAAAGAGTTTGAAACTTTGCGTTTTAGTCTCGCTCGAGGCTACGCAGAACTGTTTGCCCGCATTGCTGTGCTGGGTTTCTGGGTCTTCAACCGTCATGGCTTAAGGACTGCTTTAAAGGATGGAGCATGGTTGATCATTTTCCTAAATGCTGCTGAAGGGCAGACATCTCCTCCTATTACGTCATTACGTGAAAGCACATTAGCAGATTTGCTAGACCGAATTTCAACCAACCACATGTTATCTGTTATCGATTTCGCATTGGCACCGCGTGATGCCAAACCAGTTAAAGAGGAGATTACCCCATGAATAAGGATAAAGTTTACTGGAGCGCGATCATTCGTACGCTAGTAGCTAAAGAGATGCGTGTAGAGCCTGAGACGATTGATCCAGAGCAAAAATTTACCAGTTATGGTCTTGATTCGATCGTTGCTTTGTCTGTGTCTGGGGACTTGGAAGATCTGACAAAACTGGAACTTGAGCCGACACTGCTATGGGATTACCCAACAATCAATGCATTGGCTGAATATCTGGTTTCTGAGTTGCAACAGGGAGTTGCTTCATGAATAACATTGCGAGCCTAGAACCAAAAATTCTGTCGCGTCATGCGATTTCTGCAGAACAGCTTGGTATTTGGTATATCCAGCGTCTTGAGCCAACTTGCAGTGCCTACAATATGGTGGTGGCTTTTGATGTGAAGGTCAACCAGCCATTAGGCAGCAAGCCGATGGAGATTTTGGAAGCAGTGTTACATGATTATCCGTTACTACGTGTAAGCATGCCTGCCAATGATCAGGGTATCGAGCAAATCATCTGGGATCGTGTATATCCTAATATCATTCTCTCTGATGCTCGTCATGTTGAAGCTTCTGATTTGACGAAATTAGTCGAACAGGATACCAAGCAACCATTTGACCTAACTCAGCCACCGTTGTGGCGTATCCATTGTTATGAGCGTGGTCAGAATCACTATGTGATTGCAGTTGTGATTCATCATGCCTTAATGGATTTCTGGTCGATTGGTCTATTGCTGCGAGATGTCTGCAAGCGTTTTGGACTGGTAACAGAGTCAAATGTAGTGAACGGAATCGAGTTCGCTCAATATGCAGATAAGCAGAAGAGCAACGTGATCGGTGATGCTGATGAAAGCTTACTGTTTTGGAAAAATGCGTTAAAGCATGCTCCACATGTGCATAGCATTCCACTTGATTATCCACGTCCAGCTGTGCAACAACATAAAGGTAGCTCGGTAATTTTCCGTGTACCTGAGTCAGTATCGTCTGGTCTTGTAAACTTGGCGAAAGATTATGAAATTACCTTATTCGGTCTTGTATTATCGGGCTTCTATATCCTGCTGAACAAACTATCGAATGAAAATAATCTAGTCGTTGCCACAGCAGTAGCAGGCCGACTTGAACGTTCTTTGCGCAATGCACTAGGACAGTTTGTTAATACAATTGCTCTTAACATAGACATCGATGCTGATCAGACTTTACGTCAATTTACACAGCAGGTGCAGGAACAATTAAAACAGAGTCTTAAACATCAAAAAGTTGCTTTTTCCAGAGTGGTTGAAGCTGTTTCACCAAAGCGTGATGGCAGTATCAATCCATTGGCTCAAGTTGGAATGTTCTGGGAACGTCTAGGTGGTTTGGATGAGTTTAAAGAACTACTCTTGCCAATCCAGAATCCAGCTACTTTAGCCGGTCAAGACCTTACGCTAGGAAGCTTTCCAGTTCGCCAACAAGAAGGCCAACTAGATATTATGCTAGAAATGGGCGGTGAATATCAGGGTGAACTGGTTGGTGTACTGAAATACAACTCTGAAATATTTTCTGCGGAGTCTGCCGAGAATATAGTGCAACTACTGCAAGTTGTACTATCGGAAATGGTGGCTCATCCTGAACGTAAGATTGTTGAGTTAGATATCGCACCTGATTATGCGAATGGCATTCAGCTAGGCTACCTACGTGGTCAGGTGACTGATTATCCTCGACATGATCTACTGGGAATGATTCTGAAGCAGATCGATGAGCGTGGTGACAATCATGCTATGACCTCTAGAGATCATGCTGTCAGCTATCATAAGTTAGGTCAGCATATTGCTGGGATTGCTGAATATTTACGTGCACATGGCATTACCAATGGGGATCGCGTAGGTCTAATGGTAGACCGCACTGTGCTATTGCCCGCGGCAGTCCTCGGAATCTGGGCGGCAGGAGCAGCATATGTACCGTTGGATCCTAGTTTCCCAAGAGAACGTTTGCATAACATCGTAGAAGATGCTGAACCTAAAGTCATCTTGACCCAAACTGACTTGATGGATGCTCTTACAGTCTCTGTACCACGTCTAGATATCAATCAAGCTGGTGTTGTTCCCCTTGAGCAAGTACGTGAGACGCTTGCCTTTGGTGATACCGCTTATGTGATGTACACCTCCGGCTCGACAGGTAAACCTAAAGGCGTGCGTATTGGGCATCCTTCAATAGCTAATTTCTTACTGTCTGTGAATGATAGGCTGCAAGCAACTGCTGATATGCAGTTATTAGCAATCACTACTTATGCGTTTGATATTTCTGTTGTTGAACTATTGATTCCACTGATGTACGGCGGTGTGGTGCATGTGTGCCCACGTGAGATATCTCTAGATGGGAACCTGCTGGTTGAGTATATGCAGGCGAAGTCAATCAATGTTATGCAGGCAACGCCGTCCTCTTGGAAAATGCTATTGGACAGTGAGTGGAAAGGTATCCCACATCTAACTGCACTTAGCGGAGGCGAAGCGCTAGATCCTGTACTCGCAGAAAAACTACTGGGTAAAGTCAGCTGTCTTTGGAATGTCTATGGTCCGACCGAGACAACTGTGTGGTCCAGTGCAGCCCACATCACCGATGCCAAATATATTGATTTAGGCGAACCAATGGCGAACACCCAGCTTTATGTTCTTGACGAACAGCAGCGATTGGTTCCACGAGGCGTTATGGGAGAGCTCTGGATTGGAGGCGATGGTCTTGCAGTCGATTACTGGCATCGACCTGAGTTGACAGATGCACAATTTAGAACTTTACCATCCCTACCAAATGCTGGTCGACTCTATCGCACCGGAGATAAAGTCTGTCTGCGAATGGATGGGCGTTTGACTCATCATGGACGTCTGGATTTTCAGGTCAAAATCCGTGGATTCCGTATTGAGCTAGGCGAAATCGAGAATGTCCTCAAACAGATCGATGGTATTACAGATGCAGTAGTCTTGGTTAAGACCACAGCCGACAATGATCAGAAACTGGTGGCTTATGTGACTGGACATGATATTGAAATGGCTGGTTTAAAAAAGACTCTGCAAATCCATCTTCCGGCTTATATGGTGCCAAGTACGTTTATCCGATTGGATGAGTTTCCAATGACGGCTAACAATAAGTTAGATCGTAAGGCATTCCCTGAGCCAGTGTTTGAGCAGAGCAACGATTATGTTGCTCCACGCGATTCGATCGAAATCGAGTTATGTACTACCTTTGAACAGATTTTGTCAGTCAAGCGAGTTGGTATACATGATGATTTCTTTGAATTAGGTGGGCATTCATTACTGGCTGTGAAACTTGTCAATCATCTCAAGAAGGTATTTGGTACCGAATTATCAGTTGCTTTACTTGCACAGTACTCAACTGTTGAGAGTTTGGGGGAGATCATCCGTGAAAATAAAGAAATCAAACCTTCAATCGTAATCGAACTGCGCCGCGGAACTTATGAACAGCCGCTATGGCTCTTCCATCCGATTGGTGGCAGTACCTTCTGTTATATGGAACTTTCGCGTCATCTCAACCCGAATCGTACTTTACGTGCTATTCAGTCTCCGGGTCTGATTGAAGCAGACGCTGCTGAAGTAGCGATTGAAGAAATGGCGACACTCTATATTGCTGAAATGCAAAAAATGCAGCCTCAAGGACCTTATTTCCTCGGTGGCTGGTGTTTCGGTGGTGCGATTGCATACGAGATCAGTCGTCAGTTGCGTCAAATGGGGCAGCAGGTCACAGGAATTGTCATGATCGATACACGTGCTCCAATTCCAGAGAATGTGCCTGAAGATGCTGATGATGCCATGCTTTTGTCTTGGTTTGCTCGTGATTTGGCTGTGCCTTATGGCAAAAAGCTGACGATATCAGCGCAATACTTGCGTGAATTGAGTCCAGATCACATGTTTGATCATGTGCTTAGAGAAGCTAAGGCCATCAATGTCATACCTCTGGATGCTAACCCATCAGATTTCCGACTTTACTTTGATACCTATTTGGCTAATGGCGTCGCACTTCAAACCTATTTCCCAGAGCCTGAAGATTTTCCGATCCTCTTGGTTAAAGCCAAAGATGAGTCAGAAGATTTTGGGGAGAGTCTCGGCTGGGATCATTTGATCAAAGATACACTTACACAAGTGGATCTACCTGGTGACCATTCATCGATTATGTTCGCTGAGAACGTTGCGGCTGTGGCCAAGACAATTGATCAGATGTATCCAATTCCTGCATAAGAAATACAAGAAGGTAGAACCACTATGGTGACCATAGAACATGCTTTCCTTATACCGGCCGAGATTGATAAGGTTTTTAAATATCTTGCAAACCCGGGCAATGATGCAAGCTGGCAATTGTCATGTAAGCATTCAGAGCTACTAGACACTACTCCGCGTGTGGGCAGCAAGTATGAACTTAATTTGAGCTTTGCTAGTCGTGAGTTGGCCTTTAAAGGTGAAATTACACATCTGGTACCGAACGAATTGTACGCCTTCCAAGTGTTAGAAGGACCATTTTATTACAAAGGTACTTATCGCTTCAAACCGCATCCAGAAGGTACATGGATTGAGTGGTTGTTTGAGGCAGAGCCGGGCAGCTTTTTTGGTGTATTTCCTAATGCACTGCTAAAAAAAATGGTTCTTGCCCAGTTCAAGAAAGATCTTGCTAATCTTCAGGCGCTGGCTCAGAAGGGCGGAACCTATGAGGCAGTGAGTACGCAAACGCAAGAGATTGAAGAGCCATCGGTAAAGGTCGAAAAAACATCGGAGAAGATTGAAGAACCATCGCCAGAGATCAAAAAACCATTGCAGGAGATCAAAGAATCATCGCAAGAGATCGAAAAACCACTTCAAAAGACTCATCTAGTGATGGAGCAATATGCGCGATGGATTCTCAGACATCGCCGTATTGTACTGACAGTGGTCATGCTCTTGACGATTGCTTTGGCATATCTTGCATCTGGCGTAAAAATTATTATTGATCCAGGTGCACTTGCACCGAATGGGCATCCTTATATCACCTCGACCAAGCTGATCGAAAAAAAATTCGGCTCCAAGTATATGGTCGTGATCGGTATTACACCGAAGCAAGGTGATATTTATCAGCCGCAAGTGTTGGAAAAAGTCAAACGTATTACCGAAGAAGTGGACAACGCCCCCGGCGTTGTTCGATCAACTATGATGAGTTTGGCTGCACGTCAAGCGAAAGGGATCATGGCTAATTCGGAAGGGTTTGATGCCAAGAAATTATTGCCGACCAGTTCAGTCACTCAGGATGATATCGATCAACTGAAAAAAGTGTTGGCAATGAATCCAACTTATATGAATTCAGTGGTGTCTAAAGATCAAAGAACTGCTGCGATTTTGCTTGAGCTTGAGGAAAGTCCAGAGGGCTTCCAGAAGATGATGGCTCCGATCAACAAAATTGTAGAAAGCGAACAATCTAAAGATATGACGCTCAGTGTCGGCGGTAATCCTGTCTATCTAGATAAAGCTGAAGATTACTCTAAGCGTATCAATATCTTGTTCCCGATTGCCGTACTGGTGATTGGATTGTTGCACTTTGAAGCATTCCGCAGTAAGCAGGGTTTGATTCTGCCACTCGTTACAGCTTTGCTTGCTGTGGCATGGGGTATGGGCATGATGGGACTGTTTAAACAGCCGATGGATATCTTTAACTCGCCTACACCAATTTTGATTCTGGCCATTGCAGCAGGGCACGCCGTGCAGTTGCTCAAGCGTTACTATGAAGATTTTGATCGTCTGATTGCTCAAGGGATGGAACCTAAAGCTGCCAATAGCGAAGCTGTGGTGCAGTCTTTAGTTCGTGTTGGTCCAGTTATGGTGCTGGCTGGTGGAATTGCGGCGGCTGGGTTCTTCTCTCTGTTGACCTTCAATATTCCGACTATTCGTTCATTCGGTATTTTTACTGGAATCGGGATCATCAGTACGCTGATCATTGAGATGACTTTTATTCCAGCACTACGCTCAATGTTGCCACCGCCTTCGGTTACGAAGGTCAAACGCAAAGGGCTACCGATCTGGGATTGGATTCCAAATCGTATTGGCGATGCCATTTTGTCAGTTCGTCCACGAATGATATTAATGACTGCAATTGCGACAATTGGTGTCTTTCTTGCGATCGGCACGAGCCGTATTGTGGTAGATAACGATAGTCGGAATTTCTTCTCTCGTGACCTACCGATGCAGCAGGATGACAGGTTCTTGAATCAGTCACTTGGTGGCACAAACAGCCTTTATATTATGGTCGATACGAAGGTCCGTGACGGTATTGAAAACCCAGAGATCCTAAAAGCGATTGATAATACAGAGAAGTTCGCGAATTCAATTCCAGAGGTTGGTAAAACAATCTCTATCGTGGACTATATCAAAAGGATGAATCAGGCAATGAATGCCGATCAGCCACAGGCATTTCAGGTTCCTGCAACCAAAGATGTTGTTGCTCAATATCTGCTGTTGTATTCAATGTCTGGTGAGCCGACTGATTTTGAATCCTACATTGATACTACTCAGCGCTATGCCAAGATCACGATTCTTATGAAAACGGGTAGCAACCACCGTATCAAAGAAATCCTTGAATCGCTAAAAACGTATATGGCGGCTCAATTGGGGGACAAGGCTGTAGTGAGTTTTGGTGGTGACGTGACGCAAACCATTGCTTTGACTGAAACAATGGTTCACGGCAAGCTTATGAACATTCTACAAATTTCATTTGCCGTATTCTTTATTTCAGCACTGGTCTTCCGTTCGATTTCAGCTGGACTGATTGTTCTGACACCACTTTTGTTCTCAATTCTTGCCATCTTTGGTGTGATGGGCTGGCTCGACATTCCGCTCAATATTCCAAACTCCCTTATCTCGGCCATGGCTGTAGGTATTGGTGCGGATTACGCAATTTATTTCCTCTATCGTTTGCGTGAAATCTTGCGCGAAGAAGGTGGAGATATCAAAGATGCTATTCGTAAAACATTAAGTACTGCTGGTAAAGCTTCTCTTTTTGTCGCGACTGCGGTCGCTGGCGGGGATGGCGTATTGTCGTTGTCGCAAGGCTTCCACGTACATCAATGGCTGGCGATGTTTATTGTGATTGCGATGCTTTTCAGTGTGTTTGCAACCTTAATTATGGTACCTACAATGATTCTAATATTAAAACCTCGTTTCATCTTTTCCTCAAATAAGAAGAGCATCCCTGTTGCACAAACTGTCGTGACAAGCCTTTTGTTGGGTACTGCACTCACCTTTTCATTACCTAAAACATCTCATGCAGATGAAGTTCAAGACATTGTTAATCGTAGTGATGATGCCTCTAAATTTCTGACCTCAAGTGCTAGTGCCAAATTTATTTTGACTTCTAAAAATGGTGAGCAACGTGTGCGCTTGACTAAAAATATGACCAAGCTTGCTGGAAATACTCAGAACAATATGCGTTTGACCGAGTTCATCTCGCCTGCAGATGTACAGGGAACCACGACGCTATTGATTGAGAACTCAAAAGGCAGTGATAGCATGTTTGTCTATTTGCCTGCATTGAAAAAAGTACGTCGTCTTGCCTCAGCGAATAAGGGGGATGCTTTTATTGGTACGGACTTTAGTTATGGTGATGTACTTGGCTATAAGCTAAGTGACTGGAAGTACACGAAACTTGCAGATAGCAAATTTAATGGCAAAGATTGCTACATGATCGAAGCAACGCCAATTAATAATACGGTGAAGAGTGACTTTGGTTATAGCAAACGTCGCATGTGCATTCTCAAAGACAACTTTGTTACAGCAACCATTGATATATGGGACACAGCAGGCAAACCGTTAAAGCATATTGAGTTCACGGATATCCGTCCTTATGGCAAAGTGAAACCAAGATGGCAAGCCATGAAATCTATGGCGAAGAATCTGCAAACTCAGCATATGACACAAGTGATCGTTAATGATTTTGTCGCTGAGAAAACTTTATCCGATAAGATTTTCTCACCGCAGAGTCTTGAAAAATGACGCAAGGTGCCTATTGGGTATTCGCATGCTGCAGTAGCTTTATGCTGCTGCAGCATGCTTATGCAGATGACAGCGAAATGAGTTTTGTAAGCCAGAACTCAGCCAGACTCGATGTCTGGTCATCAGATCGTGATTTAAGTTCGTTAAAAAACATTGGGCAAGCAAGTTTCTGGTCCAATGGTACGCTCAAGTTTAACCCTGAGTTTAAGATCCATTACGACATAAATATTGGAGACGAAACGGACCATACTGTAAACCCAGATCAGGTGAGTAAGGTGAATCGCAACTTACGTGAGTTGTACGCCTCTTACAACTGGGATCAGACGTTCTATCTAGATGTTGGTCGCCAGATTGTCGTCTGGGGGAGAGCTGATGGGATTAATCCAACAGATAATCTATCGCCCCGTGACTATACGCGCCTAGTACCAGATGAGACAGATCAACGTCTTGGAAATGATGCAATCAAATTGACATATATTCCTGAATCTGGAACCAATAAATGGACTGCATTGTGGTATCCGCGTAGTCGTTCAGATGTGATTCCATTGCGTCAGATTGCTGGTGTTCAATATGACATAGACCGTAAGAGTCGTCCTGCATTTGGAATGCGCTGGGATTATTCTGTAGATGGTTTAGATGTTGGGGCATCATATTTCTCGGGTTTGGATCATATGCCCGATCTGTCAGTTCTTTCAGCGTCTCCAACAGGAGAGGCCATATTGCAACTGAAAAATAATCCTATGTCTGTTTATGGAGTAGATTTCAGTTATAACCATAACGATATCGTGTGGCGAGGTGAAGCGGCCTATACGCAGACTGATTCAGAAGGTAGTGAAGATCTTACGCACAAAAAAAATAATCTGACTGTAGTCATCGGTCCAGAATTAGCATTAAAGAATTCCACCGTGAGTTTAGTAGGTGTCTATAAACATACGGAGGACTTAAGATCTGCTGATAGTCTAACAAATCCATTATTGAGAACAGTTTACCGTTATCAGCAAACCATCAGTAACCAATATGAGCGCGATCAGTATGGAGCTATGCTGCGCTATGCACTTAACCTCCTGAATGACAATCTAAAGTTAGAAGTAACAGGTTTCTATTTTGCACCAGAGCCTAATGAGATGTTGAGAGTTCGTATTAATTACAACCTTAATTATCATTGGCAATTGAATGCAGGTGGCGATCGATTCTGGGGCAGAAATGATACGGTGTTAGGACAATTTAGAGATAACAGTCTGGTGTATGCCCAGGTTCGATATAACTTTTAAGATAATTCGCTCCAAAAATAATGCTGGAGTTTGCAGTCCCTAATTAAGGTGATTTATGAATAATTTAAATAATGCAAAAAAAGATAATTTTTCACGGAAGACCATATTAGTAACAGGTGCAGCAGGTTTTATTGGCAGCAGATTGATCGTTGAACTTCTACGAGAAGGTCATCAGGTGATTGCTGCACTACGCAATGCGGCAACTAAGAAAGACAAGCTATTAGGTTTCATTGCAACACAAGGGCTGACAGATCCATCTATTTCTTTTGTTGAATATGATTTAAGTCATGACTTTAAGTTGGACTCTCTACTAACGGATGCTCAAACAAAGATCCATGTTGTTTATCATCTTGCAGCATCATTTAATTGGGGCATTAGCAAAGCTGAAGCTCAGCGTACGAATGTAAAATCAGGACTTGCTCTGATTGAATGGGCTGCGACATTGAAGCAGCTTGAGCGATTTATCTGGATTGGTGGATATCGAGTCGCTACTCCACCGCAAGAGTCTGCTGATAACTTGTATTATAAATATGGTGGTTACGAAGCTTCGAAAATTTTAGGGCATCAGGCTTTTATTGAGACATGTAAGCGTTTAAATGTGCCATGGACCGCAATAAATCCGGCGACAGTCATTGATGGTTTTTATACTTATGGTGATATGCAATATATTGGTATTGCCGAAATGATTGATAAGTTATATCAAGGACGTCTGCTGGCGCTGCCTGGTGGGAGTGATACATTTCTGCCACTGTGCAATATGCAATATATCGTGAGCTTTCTCATCCGAACGATATCTTTTCCTGAGACTATTGCTCAGGAGTATGTATTACTTGATCCTGCGACACCTAAATGTCATCGTCTAGTTAACCTAGCTGCCGAGCATTTAGGGGTTAGCGCACCACATTTGCAAATACCTAAAGTTCTGCTCGAGAAATTACCTGAGGCATTGCTTGGTGGCTCAAAAGAGCAGCTCGCTTTCATTTCTAATGAAAACTATCATGTCGCTGAGACAGAAAAGATGGCTGTTAGGATGGGTATCGCAGACCTAATCAATACCAGTCCTTATTTTTCTCGTTGGATTGATCGTCTGGTGCTTACACGTTTTGGTCGTATGCAAGCTCCAACACCTAGCTGTTTCAGTTATCAGAATCGATATTGGACAGAAATCTATACTAAACAAAAAGTTGGTTCAGAAAAATCTTCTGCATTATTTTTACACGGTATTCCATTCGATAGCACATGTTGGTTCCCAATAATTAATAAAATCACCTATGATCAGGTCGCTATGATGGACCTACCTGGACTTGGGCGTTCAGGTAGTTATGAGGTGATGGAAGATAACAATCATCAGTTTATTGATAATGCTGCAAAGCTTTTAGCACCAAATAGTGTTGTTATTGCTCATTCGTTAGGGTGTTTATTTGCATTGAGTCTTGCACAGAAATATCCAAATAAAGTTGCACGTCTTATCCTTATATCGCCTTATTTCGTGCAGGCACAGGCCGCAAAAATATTTCAAATACAAATCATCTCTAATCTAATTTTCCGTTTTGTATTGAAAGATAAAATTGCTAAAAATCTGCATCCAGATGGGCAAAAAAATCTATCTGTTGGTTATGCGATGGATTCATTAGGCCGAGTGTCGGTAGCCAAGCATATTAGTGAGTATATGCATCGTATTAGTTTGCCTCAGCAGAGAGTATCTCAAACAGCTTTGTTAAACGAACTTGGCTCTAAAGTTGAAATCATTGTTGGAGAGAAGGACCCAATTGTTACTACAATAAATCCTAATATCCCTGTACATATCATTGCTGGCGCAGGCCATAATCCGCACGTTACCCATGTAGAAGCGGTTTATGATTATCTCACACCAGTTCTAACCAAATACATCAGCACCACAGTCCAGCTCAGTGATGTCTGATATTTCCAAAGTACAGGTTTATGTCTGCCCAGTTTCACGGGTGCCACAAAACCACTTAATATTGAGTCATTATCTCAGCTTTCTCAATGCGGCAGAAAAGTTGAGATATGATCAATATCGTCCTCAGGCTGCACGTCTTTTCTTAATTTCTCGTGTGTTAACGAAGTCTGTTTTAGCAGATAAGTTGGGTATTTCACCCCATGAGGTCAACATGCAATTACAACCTAACGGCAAACCTTTTGTACAAGGCAATAAAGCTGTTTATTTCAATCTTAGTCATTCAGCAGATGTTATTGTTCTTGCGGTGACTGAAGAAGGGGAAATAGGAGTCGATGTTGAACGGGTCGACCGTGAGTTCGATTGGATGCGTGTCGATAGTGTGTTAGCGCCAAGTGAAATTGAATGGATTCAGGAAAATGAAAGGATTGATCCATCCACTGTATATCAACGGTTTTTTCAAATATGGACCTTAAAAGAATCCTATATTAAATGTACTGGCGAAGGAATGAGTCGTCATTTAAAGAAGCTAAACTTTCATGTGTTAGCTGAACATATAGAGTTTCTCGATTCAACTCGTGATATTCAAAAGACAGAAGAATATTATTTCCAAAGCTATGTCTATGATCATAACTTTATCTTTTCAATCTGTTTACAACAGCTTCTTGCCCAAGAAAGATTTGATTTGGATTGTTTTCAATTGGTGCCATGTATATCTACGCATCGGATAACGCCAATACCCTGCAAATATAACTAGATTAACTCGATACAATTACTGGTTTAAAAATCTGAGTCTATCAATGAAATACTCGGCCTTGAGCTGAGCTATTCTCAGAATATGCTGTAAATCGATAGAACGTAAAATCATGGGTCGATAAAAAGAAAAAAGCCCCAGTCTTTCGACTAGGGCCTTTTAAATTTGGAGCGGGAAACGAGACTCGAACTCGCGACCCCAACCTTGGCAAGGTTATGCTCTACCAACTGAGCTATTCCCGCATATATAAGCAGTTTTTACTAAAACTTTCTCAAAAAAAACCAATTTGGAGCGGGAAACGAGACTCGAACTCGCGACCCCAACCTTGGCAAGGTTATGCTCTACCAACTGAGCTATTCCCGCATATATAAGCAGTTTTTACTAAAACTTTCTCAAAAAAAACCAATTTGGAGCGGGAAACGAGACTCGAACTCGCGACCCCAACCTTGGCAAGGTTATGCTCTACCAACTGAGCTATTCCCGCGTGCCGCTTATAATACATTAAGCAAAACAAGGGTCAACAACTTTATGCAAATAATTATGCTGATTGCATAAAATAAAAACAGAAATGAGCATTTAGCGGTATTTTTGTTGTTAAGTTGCCGAATAAATAGACATTTTGTTTGAAGTCAAAGCATACAAGAGCAACTTTTGTTTGTGTGTAGACAGGGTATACTAGGTTCAAATATACGAATAATCGTAAAAGGAAAAGCTATGAGCCTTGAACAACAGTTGATTGAACGGTTACAAACACTTGCACCTAGCCATTTGGAAGTGATCAATGAGTCTGCCGGGCACGGTGGTTATTTTCCAGGTAAAGAATCTCATTTTAAAGTGATTATAGTGAGCGACGAATTTAATGGATTGCGTTTGGTTCAACGTCATCAAAAAGTATATGCCTTAGCTTCTGATTTGATGAATCCGGGCCAAATTCATGCTTTAGCAATTCATGCTTATTTGCCAAGTGAGTGGCAAGGCCAAGCACCTGCTAGCCCAGAATGTGCACATGCACCTAAAAGCTAAGGGTTAATTTCATGGATGCACATTTACTCACTAAAATTATTCATATGACTGCGGTAGCTGCCGCACTTATGGTCTTTGTTTTGCGCGCTTCAACTCTGTTTATAGGTGTTCAAGGTGAACAACCCAATCCAGCAGGGCGTAAAGTATTAGTTGCCTTACAACATTTGTCATTTACCGTGGTTTTCATTACAGGTGCAATTTTGTTAGTCATGAAAGACTTTCAAGTACAACCGTGGTTTTACGCTAAAATTATTCTATTTTTAGTGTTGTTATCTTCCCTGATGAAAGCCTTTAAAAAAGATGACACTCTTTTGTTGGCACAGCGCCGTGCAGGTTTGGTCATTAGTGCGATTGCATTTATTGCTATTATTATCTTAGTGATTGTGAAACCTGTTTTAGCTTAATTGTTCTACATTCTTTGCCTTTTTGATTAAGCTCTAGGTTAAACTGCGTACAGTAAAATAATATGCAGAGGGAAACATGTTAACTCGTGTGGTGTTTAACCAAAAAGGCGGTGTAGGGAAATCAAGTATTACTGTAAATTTGGCTGCAATTAGCGCCAAACATGGCTTAAGAACATTGGTGATCGATCTTGATCCCCAAGCCAATTCTAGTCAGTATCTTTTAGGTGACGAAGCAACCTATTCTGCTGAAAAATCAATTTTAGAGCCAAATATCGAAAATTTCTTTGATGATGTGTTGGGCAACAATCAACAAAAGGGTTTAATCGGTAACGCATTAGGTTCAATTTTAAAAGCTCCAAGAAATAAAGATCTCGACAGTTTTGTTCATTCAACTCCTTTTGCAAAATTAGATGTGCTTCCAGCAAGTCCTACACTTGGCGCGCTTGAACATGCGCTTGAAAGTAAACATAAAATTTATAAATTACGTGATTCGATTCAAAACTTAGTTGGGCGATATGACCGTATCTATATAGACACACCACCAGCGTTTAACTTTTTTACTCTCTCTGCTCTGATTGCGGCAGATAAAGTACTCATTCCTTTCGACTGTGATGTTTTTTCAAAGCGTGCGTTACAAACATTGATTGAAAATGTTCTCGAAACGCAAGATGATCATAATGATCGCTTGGAAATTGAAGGAATTGTGGTGAATCAATTCCAATCCCAAGCAAAATTACCTCGGGAAGTGGTTCAGCAGTTAAAAGATGAAGGGTTGCCTGTACTCAATAGCATGTTACCGCCTTCGATTTTGATGAAAGAATCGCATCAGAAAAATTTACCTTTGGCCCATTTGGCACCCGAACATAAATTGACTCAAGCTTATGAGACATTGTTTGGTGAGATTGAGCCAAAACGATAAGAGAAAAATGATGAAAGGCTTATACATTGCGCCTTTGGTGGCAGCCACTTTACTCCTTGGCGCTTGTGCTACAACGGTAAAACCGACTTATGTGTCTCCAACACAATATCAATCTTTGAGCTGCCAACAGCTACAAAGTGAATATAACCGTATTCAGCAATATATCGACAATGGCGTGCAAACTCCAAAAAGTACAGGTATGGGTGTTGGTCTTGGACTCGGTGGTGGCTGGGGACGAGGTGGTTGGGGATTCGGTCCATCTATTTCTGTAAATATGGGACAGTCTTCTTCAACGAAAAATACCGAACTTTCACGTGTTTTAGGCCAACAAGAAGCAATTGTTCAGGCTGCCCAGTTCAAGAATTGTCCAATTATTGTTCGTAAAAAGACCAATTAATAGTCAACTTTGCATCACAATATGCTAACTAAGGCATGTTGTGATGAATAAAGTTTAGCAAAATGTTTCATAATAAAATTAATATAAATAAGTGGTTTATCAATTTTTAAGCTTCTAAAATTCTGTATTTTCTGTAATCAAAAAGCCTTATAAACTTGCTATATTTTGCCTGTTTCGTTTAAGGTGGCCCCATCTTGGATATTATGGAAACTTTATGATTGAGAGTTGGTTTTTTGTATTGGCAATGTTGGCTGTTTTGCTCATTCCTGGGCCGACAAATGCTTTACTTGCAACCGCTGCTCATTCTCAAGGTTTATCTAAAGCATTTTGGCTTATTCCTATGGAATGGTTAGGCTATGCCTACGGTATTAGCTTTTGGGCTGTGTTTATTCATTTGGCAGCACCAGTTTGGCCTGCGTTATTGCTCATTTTACATATTACAAGTGTGGCGTATGTGTTCTGGATGGCATTCCGATTATGGAAAACCACCCATTTACAACAATTTAGTCAAACTCACCGTAACATTCGCCCACGTCAATTATTCTTCTCAACCTTAAAAAATCCGAAATCTTTACTTTTTGCTGCAGGTATTTTCCCTGCCGAAACATGGAATTCGCCTGAAAATTGTCTAATGGTATTTGGTGTTTTTACATTGACGCTCATTCCAGCTGCGAGTTTCTGGATGATTTTTGGACGTGCACTATTAACGGGCCCAGTACAAAAAATAAAAGCCGATCATTTATATAAAGGATCGGCTATGTTGCTTATTTTATGTATGCTTCCAGTGGTATTCCGTTTCTTCTAAATTAAGTCTTAAGCATTGGTTTTCCGGCTTTTTAGCTTTTCACGTATAAAGCCGATGATGCCCGGTAAAACACTAATAATAATGATGCCAAAAATAAGATGAGTGAAGTTGTCTTTAACGATTGGCATATTTCCAAATAGATAGCCTAACGCCACAAAAGAAGCGACCCAACAAAATGCGCCAATCACATTATAAGTTAAGAAAAACTTATAGTTCATGCTACCAGCACCCGCAACAAAAGGGGCAAAAGTACGGGCAAATGGAACAAAGCGAGCAAAAATAATTGTTTTGCCACCATGACGAGCAAAGAATTCTTGGGTTTTAATTAAATGCTGCTTATTAATGAATCGTGAATTCATTTCAAATACACGTGGACCGATAAAACGACCAATATGGTAGTTCACTGTATCGCCTAAAACGGCAGCAATGAAGAGTAGAGCACCCAATAACCATGGATCCATCGCACCTGTAGATGCTGCTAAAGCACCAGCTGCAAATAGTAAACTATCTCCCGGTAAAAACGGCATAACCACTAAACCGGTTTCGACAAAGATAATTAAAAATAAAATGCCATAAATCCACGTCCCGTAATTTGTAATAAACTCGGCGAGATGCTGATCAACGTGTAGAATAAAATCAATAAGTTCCATGAGATGATTAAGTGGTAAACCGTGCTCAAATCCTAGCAGTGACCCTATAGAAAGTCAGTATAAAACATCAAAAATATACAAATTGATCATCCTGTTTGTGCAACGATATATATGGATTTTGAGTATTTAATTATCAATGTCCCAAACCTAGAATGAGCTCATCAATAAATAAGCATTTAAATAAAGGTGGCAAAATGTTTAATCCAAATGTAGTGGTCAAAAATATCGTAACGCAATCAGGCGCGGACAGTTTTATTAGCCTTATTGCTCGTCTTCTTATGGCTTATATCTTCCTTGTTGCTGGTTGGGGAAAAATTACCGGTTATGCAGCAACTGCAGGATATATGGAAGCAATGGGTGTACCAGGTGGAATTCTTCCTTTAGTTATCTTGGTTGAGTTTGGTGGTGGTTTAGCCTTGTTATTTGGTTTCCAAGCACGCTTTGCAGCTTTTGGTCTTGGTATCTTTAGTATTTTAACTGCATTCTTGTTCCACCAAGGTGGGGCTGATGCAGCGGCACAATACAATAATGGCATCCATTTTATGAAAAACTTAGCAATGGCAGGTGGTTTATTCTTCCTAATGCTTCATGGTGCTGGCCGTATTAGTCTGGATCATGCAATCGAGAAATAATATTCAAGACAAAAGAAAACCGGATGAGCAAGTCATCCGGTTTTTTTATTTCTTTATTTTAAAATTAAAGCATAAATTGGATTTGTAATTCCCCAACCACGAAACCAAGAACTGCGCCGACTGCAATCAAGGCCCACTCATCTTCTTTAAATGCAGGACGTAACATCCCTTCAAATTCAGAAGGTGTTAATTTTTGCATACGCTCAATGAGTGTGCTACGAATATTCATTGCATCTTCTGCATAAGACTCTACATATTTCATCGTCTCTGGAAGCTGTTGCATAATACGTTCAGCAACTTGTGATTTCATATTCTGATATTTTTCTCCACCAATTGCATATACAACTAACGGACGAATAACCCCAGCTTGCATATCAATTTCTTGTTTGACATGGCGGTTAACCAGATCAATAACACGTGCAGAATGTGTACCAGAAAATAACTCTTCCATCATGTGACGTGAAGTTAAAAGCTGCTTAGAAATTAAAGCTGCATAGTCAGCTGCAACTTCATTTTGACGTTTAATAAACAGACCTTGCCATGTGTAACCCAATATCTTTTTAGGATAAAGTGGTCTAAACATCATTTGCAGTGCAATCCAGTCACTGAAGAAACCCACAAAACCACCAAATAAAGGTAGCATCCAAGGATATTTTCCTTGAGTGACAATCCAGCACAGCATCTGAATTACACCAATACCGAAGCCAAATACGAAACCCACATTACTGAAAAATTTAAATTCTTGTTTCCCTACACGTTTAAAAATATTGTTGAGTAAACGTTTATCTTTAAGCAAGTTGCTGATAACCAGATGTTTAATATCAAAGTATCGATTCACATCACGCTGTACTTCCCTCATGATGTGTTCAACGATTTCGGGTGCTTTGGATTGCACACGACGGATGAGTCTTTGGCGAGCAAATTCTGGCATGCCTTCCCATAAACCGGGCTGATACTCTTGAGCAACGTCACGGGTAATATCTTCAGCCGCTGCAAGTAGAGGTTTTTCTATTTCTTTGGCAATACGTTTAGGATCTAGGCGTGCAAAAATTTCTTCAGGTTTAATCAGCTTTGCTGTCATGAGCTCAACAGCAATGGTTGCCATTTTCTCGGCTTTGCGAGGCACAATGCCTTGCCAACCCAAAAATGGTTTAATACCTTTAAATTCAAGTGGTGAAAACATCATCTGGATGGCAACCACCTTGGTGATATAGCCAATTAAACCACTCATAAAAGGAATAGAGACATACAACCAAAAATGTTGCTGGAAATCTGCAATCATAGTTTGAAGCATTGTTGTTCCTTAGATTTCTATTGATTTTGATAGGGGGAAAAAAGCCATAAAAATGGATAATTGTTTAAGCACAGACAAATATCGCTTATGGTATCTACCTTTCCATGGTAATGCCTGTTTTATCGGCTCATCTTAACATCAAATTCAAGGTGATGTTGCATAGAATGTGATGAATTTATCAATACACATGGAGTTTTTAAGCGTAACCCATACAGTTGATAAATATAAGTAAATTTTGATTTATATCAAACAATCCAATTATAGAAATGATTCTGATATGAAAAAAATAAGATATATGATGATTTGCGGTGCGCCGAAGCGCGAAAAATGTTAAAATGGCGCGCTTAATTCTTTTGCCATTTAGTGGTTTGTCATGACTACCAATACTCAAATTACTGAAGATCGTATCCTGATTCTGGATTTCGGCTCTCAATATAGTCAGCTGATTGCACGTCGTGTACGTGAAGCTGGTGTTTACTCTGAAATGTATGCTTTTGATATGTCTGAAGAAGACATTCGCGCTTTTAAGCCAAATGGCATTATTTTGTCAGGTGGACCTGAGAGTGTACATGAAGAAGGCAGCCCTCGCGCACCACAAGTGGTGTTTGAGTTAGGTGTTCCAGTATTGGGTATTTGCTATGGCTTGCAAACCATGTCTGAACAGTTAGGCGGTAAAGTTGAGCCGGGGACTGTACATGAGTTTGGTTATGCCGAAGTTGATATCGTTAAACGCGACCAACTGATTGGTAACTTACAAGACCGTGAAAACCAACTTCATGTTTGGATGAGTCATGGCGATAAAGTTAGCCAGATTCCAGAAGGCTTTACCATTACTGCAAGCACACCAAGCTGTCCAGTTGCTGCTGTAAGTGATGAAGCGCGTCGTTTCTATGGCGTGCAATTCCACCCAGAAGTAACACACACGGCAAAAGGTGAAGAGTTACTTGCAAACTTCGTTCATAAAATTTGTGGATGTGGCGGTCTTTGGACGCCTGAACACATCATTGATTTACGCGTAGAGCAATTACGTGAACAAATCGGTGATGAAAAAGTTCTTTTAGGTCTTTCTGGTGGTGTTGACTCGTCTGTCGTTGCTGCGCTTTTACACAAAGCAATTGGCGACCAGCTAACATGTGTATTTGTTGATAACGGTTTACTTCGTTTAAACGAAGGTGACCAAGTGATGCAAATGTTTGCTGAAAATATGGGTATCCGTGTTATTCGTGCAGATGCGGAACAACGCTTTTTAACTGCATTGGCTGGTGAAGTTGATCCAGAGAAAAAACGTAAAATCATTGGCCGTGAATTCATTGAGGTATTTGCTGAAGAAGCACGTAAACTTGATGGCGTGAAATTCTTGGCACAAGGTACGATTTACCCAGACGTAATCGAATCTGCTGCAAGCAAACAAGGTAAAGCACACGTAATTAAATCACACCACAACGTGGGTGGTTTACCAGAAGATTTAGCATTTGAATTGGTAGAACCTTTACGCGACTTGTTCAAAGACGAAGTTCGTAAATTAGGTACTACACTTGGCTTGCCACACAGTATGATTTACCGTCATCCATTCCCGGGCCCTGGTTTAGGTGTTCGTATTCTGGGTGAGGTGAAGAAAGAATATGCTGATATTCTTCGTCTTGCTGATGACATCTTCATGCAAGAGCTTCGTGACAGCGGTTGGTATGATAAAACTGCTCAAGCATTTGCTGTGTTCCAACCAGTTAAGTCAGTTGGCGTAGTAGGTGATGGTCGTCGTTATGCATGGGTAATCGCACTTCGTGCAGTTGAAACTGTTGACTTTATGACAGCTCGTTTTGCACATTTACCATACGAATTAGTTGATAAAATCTCAACGCGTATTATGAATGAAATTAAAGATGTATCACGTGTTGTATACGACGTGTCATCTAAACCACCAGCAACAATTGAGTGGGAATAATCAAATGAAAAGGCAGGATTAAATCCTGCCTTTTTTATGTTTATTGATATACTGGTGACTAGTAATAAAAAAAATACTTTGATTTGAACCAAAACGTTCTACTGATTTGCCAAAAATCATTCCAACACGTTCTAGCAATTTGATAGATGCTTTGTTCTGTGTTTGAGTCTCGGCTATTACTTTCTTAAGATTTAACTCATTAAATGAATAATTTAAAACAAATTCAAGTGCTTGAGTTGCATATCCATATCCCATATATTCCGGCAGCAATTCATATGATACTTCGATATCTGAGCCGTCATGATGGGTATCCAGAGATATAATTCCTAAAAAATTATGATTAGTAGAAGATCGAATTGCCCAAATAGGTAATTTACTTGGATTATTAATATCAGCATGTGCTCGTGTTTGAGCTAAAGATACTTCCAATGGGCCACCTAAATACTTTCTAGTCGTATCATTTGTATAAAGTCTAACTAAATTAGAGGCATCTGCTAATGTTAAATCGCTTAAATAACACAAGTGCATATTATTTATGATTAAAGAGAAAAATTAACATATTACATTTTATAAGAAATTCATCCTAAATATTATTTTCTTTCGTTAGCTTAAACTTTTTCTCAGAAAACTAGCTATTAAGATGCTTAAGCACTCTTTTTTTATTACTTAGTGTTTAAAGAAAATAAAATTAATTTTAATAATTATCAAAGCAATAGGTTGGATTTTATTATTTTTTCTTGATAAAAGATATATTAAGATATATCTTAATAAGCATAAATTAAACAGATTCGAGAATCTTTAAAGATGAAACAACAATCAGAACATCATCATATTGAACACAATGAACATCATCGTTCGGGTCGCCGTGGAAGACTTTTTGAAGCGGGACGTATGAAACTTTTGGTACTTCATCTTATTCAGCAAAGTCCTAAGCATGGTTATGAAATCATTAAAGAAATAAGTGATTTGGTAGGCGATGGTTATACACCAAGCGCAGGAACAATTTATCCAACATTAACCAGTCTTGAAGAAATGAATTTGATTAATTTGCTGAATGTAGAGCGTAAGCAATATCAAATCACGGAATTTGGGAAAGCTTACTTAGCTGAACAACAAGACAAGTTGAAAGAGTTATTAGAAAAACTACGTTTAAGACGAGAAATCCACAGTAATGATGAATTAATCGAAATTCATCGTGCCATGGAAAACCTAAAAACAGCCTTGCGTTTGAAGCTGAACTCGGCAGGTTTACAGCAAGAGCAGATTTATCAAATTGCCGAAAAAATTGATCAGGCTGCTGTTGCGATTGGGCGGCTATAAATCGACCTTAAACAAGTTGAAATTTTTTCAAAGTTATTAATTTTAAGAGAGAATTTATATATGAAACAACATCAATATCATGTCACGGTACAACACTTAAAAAATGCAAAGGGAGAAGCCTCTACTTATACTGAACGCCTTGAGTTCTATGCGGGAAATCATGACGATATTTTTGAAATTGTTGAACGCTTAAAAAAAGCAGATTTTTTTGATGATGAAACAACAAAATCTTTTGGAGTTGGGCTAAAACTTTTTAGTGAGGTTATGCTTGAAAACCGTGACCACCCACTATTTCAAGAGTTTCTCCCACAATTTGGTCAATTTATGAAAAACCTAAAACAGCTCGTTAAAACTCAATCATCTTAAGCTGCTCAATGCAGCTTTTATTTTTCTATAATTAAAAAATGGATTGTCTCATTCATAGCACCCTGTGTATTACTAAAAGACTATATTGAATAATGAGTGTATTGTTAAGATCATTACAACGACTCATTGCAAAAGCATAGGTAAAAGAGAGTAATATCATGAGCAATAATAATGATTACGATATTTCTGATTCAAAGGATTGCGAAAAATTTGCCAATCAGTTTATTCAGGAATTTCCAATTCGCTCTGCTGAAATTGGACAGGGGACAGTCATTAAGCGGGCTTTACCTAGCCGACAAAAACGAATGATTGGTGCGTGGTGTTTCCTAGATCATGCGGGCCCAGTAACTTTTCCGGCGGGTGATGGTTTAGATGTTGGTCCTCATCCTCATATTGGTTTGCAAACCTTCACGTGGATGATTGAAGGCACCATGATGCATACCGATAGTCTAGGCTCAAAACAACTGATTCGACCTAAACAAGTTAATTTAATGACGGCAGGTCACGGAATTTCACATACAGAAGTTGCACCTGATACAGAAACTCAAATGCACGCTGCTCAGCTCTGGATTGCCTTACCAGATGCTAAGCGCAACATGGATCCGAAATTTGAACATTATCCTGAACTGCCTGTTGTTGAGAAAGACGGTCTAGAGTTTACCGTGCTTGTGGGTGAATATTTGGCAACTACTTCTCCAGTCTTGGTACATACGCCGTTAGTGGGTGTTGACCTCATTGCTACCGAAGATACGAAAACCCGCATTCCATTAAATCCTAATTATGAATATGGTTTTATGGTGCTTGAGGGTAGTGCTCATGTAAATGGCCATGAGTTAACTGCTGACAATATGGTGGTATTAGATACGGGTCTTAGTGAAATTGAGATTGAAGTAAAAAAAGGCAATCGTATCCTTTTGATTGGCGGTGAACCGTTTGAAACACCAATTTTGCTATGGTGGAATTTTGTTGCACGTACAATGGATGATTTAAAAGAAGCTCGTGAGCAATGGATTAACCATGATGCACGTTTTGGTGAAATTCCAGATTATGTTGGTGCACGTTTAGAAGCCCCTGTTCTTCCAGATCAAATGAGAGCATCAAAATGACAGCAGTAATCGCAAGCAGTAAAGCAAAGCCCCTTGCTGAACAATGGAAGGGCGAAATCACCAGTGGTCGTCACCAATATTTTTGTGATGAGCCAGAAAAGTTAGAAGGGCAAGATCAAGGCCCAGCGCCATATGATTTGCTCACTGGAAGTTTAGCCGCGTGTACGCTCATTACTTTAAGAATGTACGCAAAGCATAAGGGTTATGATTTTGGTGAGTTTTCGGTTGAAATCGATTTTCATACCAATAGAGAACATGAAGAACATATAGAACGTCGTATTGTTTTTAAAGACTTACCAAACGAAGAGCTTCAACAAAAAATCTTAGCGGTATGCGGTAAAACCCCAGTCACTAAAACTTTGTTACGTAGTTTAGACATTCATACTGTGCTTGTTACAGTGTAAAAATGCTATTTTGTTAAGGTGGATGATTTTATATCCATCCCACAAATGGAATAAAGCAGCATGTTCACATGCTGTTTTTTATGTAAAAAAGAAAAATAAAAGCAGGCAATAACATGATTAGTGTACACCACCTGGAATGTTCGCGATCGTTTCGAATTTTATGGGCTTTAGAAGAATTAGGCTTAGATTATGATATTCATTATTATCAACGTCTACCTAACTATTCCGCTCCAGAAACATTGAAATGTATTCATCCTTTAGGTAAAGCTCCGATTTTGACTGATGATGAACAAGTCATCGCAGAATCTGCTGTGATTTTAGAATATTTACAGCAGCGTTATGATCAGAAGCAACAATTTAAACCTACAGAGCCACAAGATTTACAGCAGTATATTTACTGGATGCACTATGCAGAAGGTTCACTTATGCCGTTATTAGTCATGACTTTGGTCATGAATAGTGTAAACAAGCATGTGCCATGGTTAATTCAACCAGTAGCTAAAAAAATCACGGAAGGGGTGAAGGCAAATTTTGTTCGACCACGTATGAAAGATCATATTAGTTTTTTAGAAAACTATTTGGCAGAGCATGAATATTTTGCAGGTGATTTTTCATTCGCTGATATTCAAATGAGCTTTCCTTTGGAAGCTTTACAATCTCGCTTACAGGGTAAATACCCTCATATTCAAGCGTTTTTACACCGTATTCAGCAAAGACCTGCGTTTCAAAAAGCGAGACAAAAGGGAATTGGTTCTAATGAAAGGAATTGTGCTGATATTTAAAAGAAAAGGAACAAATATTTGTTCCTTCTTTATTTTCAATTTACTTGCGTTTGATCACGATAGAATCAATGCCACTGTGTTGTAAGGTCTGCTGAGCAGCCAAGGCAGCGTCTTGAGTATCATACGGTCCAGAAATAACGCGATACCATGTTTGTCCGTTTTCAGTACTTTTGACTACATCAGCAGATAAGCCATTTAAAATGATTTCTGCACGGCGAGCATCAGCCTGATCAGGATCGTTATAACTACGAACTTGTAAAATATATGTAGGTTGCTGAAGAGTTGTAGCTGACTGATTCGGGTCAATTCCTACACTTTCAGAGGCAGCTGGTTGAGTGGTACTTGGTGCCTCAACGATCATGGCAGTGCCTTGATTTTTACTTTCAGGGATCGCTTGTTCAGGAATAGGGGTAACCTGTTGTTGAGGCAATAGGTCGTAGAAGCGATAGTCTTTATTAGTATCTTCTTCTTGATAATGTTCAGAAGTAATCTGATTTTTCGCAGGAACAGGTTGCCAAGGTTTCCAAAGCATAAGCATTACAGCGATACATAAGACCGCCAAAATAGCGACAAGTGTCCCTAACCATTTGGGAATTAGGGGCTTTTTAGGCTTATTAGGTCTTTCAGATACACCGCGTTGCGTTTTGCCAAACACGTGGATTATTCCTCTGTATTTTGATTGTTTTTTAATTCGAGTTTGAGTCTCGTCTTACGATGCTAAAAACAGTGGTTTGTATTGATATTTTAACTATACAAACCACCGCTTACTATATATTGCATGACCTTTAATTTGCTGTCATGCAATATATTTATTACATAGATTCTGGTGCAGATACACCAAGTAATTCTAAACCATTACGAAGTACTTGTTGTACATTGATTGAAAGCAATAAACGGGCTTGTGTAAGCTCTGCATCATCGCTTAATACTTTATGTTCATTGTACCAACCGTGGAACAGGGCAGCTAACTCTTTTAAGTAGTTACCAACCTGATGAGGTTCATATGCATTTGCAGCCCGCAACACTGCATCTGGATAAGCTGCTAATTTAGCAAGAATCTCAGTTTCTGCATCAAGAGACAAGCGAGCTGCATGTGGACGAGCAGCGTTTACATCGAATTGTAAATCTGTGCTTGCTGCTTTTTCTAACATACGACAAATACGTGCGTGTGCATATTGAATATAGTACACAGCATTGTCTTTACTTTGTGAAACAGCAAGGTCAAGGTCAAAGTCGATGTGTTGTTCACTCTTACGCATTACGTAGTAGAAACGAGCTGCGTCATTGCCCACTTCTTTACGTAAGTCACGTAAAGTCACGAATTGACCTGAACGAGAAGACATTTGAACCATCTCGCCGCCACGCCATAAACTTACGAACTGAACTAAAAGAACAGTCAATTTCTTAGAGTCGTAACCCATTGCATCAATCGCCGCTTTTACGCGAGAAATATAGCCATGGTGGTCAGAACCCCAAATATCGATTAGGTCAGTATAACCACGTTGTAGTTTATTTAAGTGGTATGCAATGTCAGATGCAAAGTAAGTCGTTTGGCCATTACGACGCTTAACAACACGGTCTTTTTCATCACCAAATTCAGTCGATTTAAACCAGATGTTGCCATCTTTTTCATAAAGGAAGCCACGTTGATCAAGTGTTTCTAAAGCTTCATCAATTTTTGCACTAAGAGATGCTTCACTAAACCATTGGTTGAACGTTACACCAAAGTCAGCAAGGTCATCCTTAATATCATCTAAAATGGCGTGAAGAGCGGCTTGATGGAATACGCGGTAACCTTCACCCAATAATTGTTGTGAGTTGGCAATAAGGCCATCAATATGCTTTTCTTTATCACCAGATAACACAACTTTGTTGCCTTCACTATCTAGCTCTTCAGCATATTGCACATCTTCTGGTACGTCTTTATAAACATTCGCAACTTCACGAATGTAAGCGTCGCCATCTTTATCAATAATGCCTTGTGCGATTTCTTTAACGTAATCGCCTTGATATGCATTTTTAGGGAATACAAGGTTTTGTCCAAGTAGTTCCAAATAACGTAAATAAGTAGAAGTCGCCAAAATATCCATTTGACGACCAGCATCATTCACGTAGTACTCACGGTCAACTTTAGCACCCGTTGCTTCAAGTAAATTAGCAACAGTCATACCGTATGCCGCACCACGTCCATGACCTACGTGTAGGCTAGACGTAGGGTTTGCAGAAACAAATTCGACTTGAATCTTTTTCGCTGCATTTGCTTGGCTACGACCAAAAATTTCTTTTTGTGCTTGAATTTGATCAAGAATAGCAAAACGCTGGTCTGCATTTAAAAAGAAGTTAATAAATCCGGGTCCTGCGATTTCAGCTTTACTGATATCTGCCACTTCTGGTAATGCAGCGAGAACTTTCTCAGCTAAATCACGTGGTTTCATACCAGCAGCTTTCGAGCCGATCATGGCAATATTAGAAGCAAAGTCGCCATGGCTTCGGTCTTTGGTGCGTGTTAAGTTGCTTGTGTTTTTCCAGTCGGAAGGAAGCACCCCTTCTTGTTGAAGAGTTTGCACTGCATGGTCGAGAGCTGCTTGTATTGCCGTATTCATATCAATCGAAAATAGATGTCGCAGAAAAACGTCAAATATAGCAAATTTCCGATGACTTAGGGGAGGGGATTTAATATTCCAATAATTCTTTATGCAAATTACTGATGATTATTTTTTAAATGAATGTCGGTTGATGAATCGCCTTACTATTCTGAAAATAATGAATTACAAGCCTTCTGGGCAGTTTTTGTGAGTAAATTACGTGTTTAATTTAATATTATTTCCTGAGGAAATACCTGTTGCCGCTAAATCATATAATTATGGCTTTTAAAGTTGAGAAAATAAAAGAAATTTTTAAAATCATAAAAATATTAAGATACTGATTTTTATTATTTATTTTTAAACATGTTTTAACTAAATAGTGTTTAATTTTAACATCACGGTTTAAAATATCTATTTTGATCGAATTAGGCTTAAGCTTATACGCACAAAGAGTTTTAGAGACCATACAAAACGTGTTTTTCTCTACTCTAAGCTGGAAAATGAGATAGGCAATGATATCAGGACACCCAAGTAAACATCCCCTTTATATTCCATATGCAGGTTTTACACTTTTAGAGTTACCACTTTTAAATAAAGGTTCGGCTTTCACTGAAGAAGAAAGAAGTAACTTTAACTTACACGGTTTACTCCCCCATATTATTGAAACTATTGAAGAGCAGAGCCAGCGCTCTTATCAGCAATATTGCGCTTTTACTGATGATATCAATCGACATATCTATTTGCGTAATATCCAAGATACCAACGAAACCTTGTTCTATCATTTAATCGAAAATCATCTTGAAGAAATGATGCCGATTATTTATACCCCAACAGTGGGTGAAGCATGTCAGCGTTTCTCCGATATCTATCGTCGTCATCGTGGTGTTTTTATTTCATATCCAGATCGTGATGTGATTGATGATATTTTGCAAAACGTAAATAAAAATAATGTAAAAGTGATCGTCATTACTGATGGTGAACGTATTTTAGGTCTTGGTGACCAAGGTATTGGCGGAATGGGGATTCCTATTGGAAAACTTTCGCTTTACACCGCTTGTGGTGGGATTAGTCCAGCTTATACATTACCAATCACAATTGATGTAGGGACGAACAATCCACAACTGTTAAATGATCCGATCTATATGGGTTGGCGTCAGCCACGTATTAGTGGCGATGAATATTACGCATTTGTCGATATGGTGATTGAGGCTGTAAAGCGTCGTTGGCCAAAAGCGTTAATTCAGTTTGAAGATTTCGCACAAAAAAATGCGATGCCACTTTTAGAAAAGTATCGAGATAAAATTTGTTGTTTTAACGATGATATTCAAGGAACAGCAGCGGTATCTGTAGGTAGTTTGATTGCTGCAAGTCGTGCAGCAGGCAAGCAATTAAAAGATCAAACAATTGCTTTCTTAGGCGCGGGCTCTGCGGGATGCGGTATTGCGGAACAAATTGTTGCACAAATGGTTGCTGAAGGTTTGACTGATTCTGAAGCCCGTGCACGCGTTTATATGGTGGATCGTTTTGGTTTGATTACCGAAAATCAGCCGAACTTATTGGACTTCCAACGCAAATTGGCGCAAAAAGCTGAGGTGGTTGATCAGTGGGGCAATATTGAAGAAGTGATTTCACTACTTGATGTTGTTAAAAATGCTAAGCCTACAGTGTTAATTGGGGTTTCTGGTCAACCGGGTCTGTTCACAGAAGAGATTATCAAAACCATGGCGGCGAATTGTGAGCGCCCAATTGTCATGCCATTGTCTAACCCAACTTCACGTGTTGAAGCTGTGCCAGCAGATATTGTGGAGTGGACTGAAGGTAGAGCGTTAATCGCAACAGGTAGTCCGTTTGCTCCTGTGAATCATCACGGCAAACTTTATAATATTTCTCAGTGTAATAACTCGTACATTTTCCCAGGCATTGGGCTGGGTGTGGTGGCATCGGGTGCTAAACGCGTTACTGAAAATATGTTAATGGCTTCAAGTAGTGCTTTAGCGAATTGCTCACCTCTACTAAAAGATCCGCAAGCTGATTTATTACCACCTTTAGGGGAAATTCAGCAAGTCTCTAAAGTGATTGCATTTGAAGTTGCGAAAGCTGCCATGGCAGATGGCGTGGCTGTAACGATTAGTGATGACTTACTACAGCAAAAAATAGATCAATCATTCTGGAAACCTGAATACCGCAAATATAAGCGTATTCCTTTCTAAGGTTGAGAACGTAAAAAGAGGAGCTTAAGCTCCTCTTTTTTATTTTAGTCTTCTAAAACTTCTTCTAGCAATTCTTCGCTAGGTGCAAAGTAATATGCGCCATCAAGTGGAGTCACGAAATGCAATAAGCGATCATGGATACCATCTCCACTTGTACCAAACATACGCTTTAACATGGCATCAATAATGCTCAGGTCTTTAGTATAAGCAATGAAGAATAAGCCTTGATCGCCTCGGCCGTCGCCATAAGGCAGACTATGACGCAAGATTTCCATTTCTTCGCCTTCCTCATCTTCAACGACAGTACGGGCGACATGGGCATTTTCTGGTTTAACGTCATCATCCAGTTCAATTGATTCAAGCTTAGTACGACCCATGACATTTTCTTGAGCATCAACTTTTAGTTTTTTCCATTTTTCTAAGTCGTGTGCATAGCGCTGTGCAAATATGAAACTGCCATCAGCAAAAACTCCCGCGCTTTCTGGCAATAAGGCTGTTTCTGCACGGTCATCTGGAAATTGAGGGTTTTCTGTACCGTCTATAAAGCCTGTAATATCTCGGCCATCAAAATAGCGGAAGCAAACACGCTCATCAAGAACTTCAACTTTATCTTTAATACCTTCAAAAAATGCTTGGCTTAATGCAAAACAAATATCAGAACGCATACTAGCAATATGGATGAGGACATCAGCGGGAACGACTGGCATGTTGAATGCGCCGTTTTCTGGTTCAAGTTGTTTAAAGCCAGCAGGAGATTGACTGTAAAGTTGCTTCCAAAGTTCTGGACCAAAAGCGACTGCTGTTTTAATTTGCGCGTCTGAATGCTGAGTAATGAGACGGTCGCGTGTTTCAAACAACGCTTCGAGTTGTTCTTTTAATTCATCAATTGATAAGTCTTTTAAACGAAGAACAATAAATCGGGCATGATCTGATGGCAACGGCAAAATGACAGATTGAGCAGTCATTGGAAGGTATCTCCTCAATTATAATTTAGTATGAGCTTTAATTATTGTGCCTGATGCGAAGAGCGGTTAGTAGTCTATTTCTTGATTTTATTGTTTGAATTCTCATCAATATAGTTTTATAAAACAGTATAAATCCACTTTTATTGTCTATTTTTAGTATGTCTTTGCAAGTTTGGTTTGCCTATATGTTGGCCTGTTGGGTCATTAGTATCTCTCCGGGTGCGGGAGCTATTGCCTCAATGTCGAGTGGTCTAAATTATGGCTTTAGACATGGTTATTGGAATGCGATCGGTTTACAAGTTGCCTTGGTGCTGCAAATTATGGTGGTGGCAGCAGGTGTGGGGGTCTTATTTGCCACAACTCCTTTAGCTTTTCTGGCCGTTAAGTGGTTTGGCGTAGCTTATTTATTGTATTTGGCCTATTTGCAGTGGACAGCACCTGTAAAAGATATAGAAATTCAACAAGAAAAAAGAGATAAGTCTGCTTTAGCTCTGCTATTAAATGGTTTTGTGGTTAATATTAGTAATCCTAAAGCAATCGTATTTTTATTGGCGGTTTTACCGCAGTTCTTAGATTTAAGTAAGCCTCAATGGATACAATATCTAATTATGGCGGCTACTATGATTACGATCGATTTGATTGTAATGGCTGGATATACGGGGCTGGCATCCAAGGTTTTAAGATTACTTCGATCCCCTAGACAGCAAAAATATTTAAATCGGGGCTTTGCTGTGATGTTTAGCTGTGCGGCTTTATTATTGAGCACAGTTCATCAGGCGTCCTAACTTAGGCCGCCTGCGTCTGATTTTTTAATTTTTGAGTTATAAAAATAACAGCAAAACTTAATGCCATACATAAAACAATACTAAGACCTGTAGAGATATTAAGTGCTGCACTTGACCATAAACCGACACTAACACCGAGCTGGGCCAGCACGAATGCCCAAATAACCATTTGCTTTGGTGAATTTGCCAATAGACGAGCGCTTAAAGCTGGTATTACGAGTAATGCACCCATTAGCAAAGAACCTACAGCACGCAAAGCTAAAACTGTAAATAAAGCCAATAACAGCATAAAAATAAGGCGTTGCCAGTTTGCATTCACCCCTTCACTAATTGCGATATCTGGATCAATTGCAAACTGTATTTGTGGCTGCCAAAAACGGTAAAGAATTACGAGTGATATCGCAATAATTAAAGTGAAAACAGGCAGATCTGGCCAATCAATACTAAGCAAATCACCAAATAAATAACTTAAAAGCTCTGGTCTTAAACTTGGAACATGTTGAATAAATAGTAAACCGCTACAGAGTAATGTTGCTGAACATAAGGCTAGCAAAGCATCATTGGGTAAACGGTTGTCATGTAAAGCCCATAAAACGCCTACCAGTAAAACCGCTGTCCCTGCAACACCAAGCCATAATGGAAGACTTAAAGCTCCCGCAATAGCAACCCCGAGTAGTGTTCCGTGTGCCATCGTGTCAGCAAAAAAAGACATGCGTCTCCAAAGCATTAAACAACCCAGAGGTGCAGTTAAAAATACTAGCAGAGTTCCCATAATCCATGCGGGTAACAATAATTGTAACCATTCCATCATGGCTTAAGCTTCCGGTTCTGGGTGAATGTGAGGACGGTCATTATGAGGGCAGGGGTGTGCAGCATCACCGTGAGCACAATGGTCATGATGATGTTGATAGAAAACCCTTTGAGTTCCAAATATTGCCTGATATTCAGGGTGTTGTTGAATATTTTCGGGTAGTCCACTACAGCAAATATGTTTATTTAAACACACTACACGGTGTGTTCCTTGCATCACCCATTGTAAGTCATGAGAAACAATTAAGATCGCGCAACCATATCGTTCTGGCAGACTGCGAACATAATCATAAAGTTCCGCTTCTGACTGAATATCTAGACCTTGCATGGGTTCATCAAGGACTAAAATATCTGGCTGACGAAGTAGAGCGGGAGCCAATAGTACTCGTTGGCGCTCTCCACCGGAAAGTTGTTGTACTTTTGATTGTTGTAACTTTGAAATACCTGTGTCTTGAATAATTTCCTGACGCAGGGCAGGGCTGCATTTTTCTAAATCAAGAAGGTCCTGAACACGTAAAGGAAGGCTGTGTGAAGGATTAAACTTTTGTGGCACATAAGCCATTTTAAGTTTTTTATGATTGATAACACGCCCGCTACTTGGCTGAAGAATACCGAGTAGAACTTTAATCAGTGTTGATTTACCTGCACCATTGGGTCCAATTAAAGACACAATTTCATTTTGATGTAGGGCAAAATCAACTTTCTTTAATATATCCCGATCATCACGATGAACAGAAATCTGCTCAAGCTGAATTAATACAGGATTTAAGGAGTTGTGCGGCACTGTTGGCATTTCCCCGAAATTTCAATAATGCTGTGTTGAGCCACGAAGTCATCTGAAGCTGCAAGCTGGTCAAGCTGGTGTGTGAGGCCTTGAGAAGAAGCTTCTTTAACCATATGACATTCGGTACAAATCAGGAATGCTGCTTGATGACCTTCACGCGGGTGGCAGCAAGGAATATACGCATTAATAGAAGTTAGGCGGTGAATGAGGCCTTTTTCTAATAAGAAATCTAAAGTTCTATATACAGTTGGAGGCGCAGCAGGGCGATCTGTTTGACTTTTTATACGTGCCAATAAGTCATAGGCACCCATTGGACCCGATGCATTTAAAATGAGTTCCAGAACTTCTTTGCGCAAAGGTGTAAGACGTGCGCCAGTCGCAGAACATAAACTTTCTGCTTCAGCTAAACGACTTGCGACATTATGGTGATCATGCACACCATGCAAAGAATCATGATGTTCATGCGAGCAGGAACTCATAAGGATAACCTCGAATTTTTAACGGAATATTAGCATGAAGCGATGCTTCATTCGATTAATCTTAGGTATTTTTGTAACTTTGTTATATTATAACATGCTTCGAGCTAATTTAAATTGATGGTCTGTCATGTTCCGTTTTTTTGTTTTCAGTATGTTCTCACTTTTGAGTACGTTAGGGTGGAGTCAGGGTTTGTTGGTTTCTACACACCCGATTTATCTGATTGCAAAAGAAGTCACTCAAGGGGTTGAAGAACCACAACTCTTATTAAAGGGACAAACGGGGCATGACGTACAATTAACCCCAGCGCATCGTAAAGCAATTAATGATGCGTCTTTGGTGATTTGGTTAGGTAAAGCGCATGAAGCGCCCTTAAATAAATTATTAGGCAATAATAAGAAGGCGATTGCACTATTAGATAGTGGCATTGTTTCTGTTTTACCTCAGCGAAGTACACGCGGTGCAGCTTTACCTAATACAGTAGATACACATGTGTGGTTAGAGCCCAACAATGCAGTTCGAATTGGTTTCTTTATTGCTGCTTTGCGCTCTCAGCAACACCCTGAAAATAAGGCAAAGTATTGGAATAACGCCAATGTGTTCGCTCGTAAAATGTTCCAGGCAGCACAAGCTTACGATAGTTCAAGTAATGGCAAACCGTATTGGGCATATCATGATGCCTATCAATATTTAGAACGCTCACTAAATTTAAAGTTCGCTGGTGCTTTAACAGATGATCCTCACGTTGCACCAACAGCAGCTCAAATTAAGTATCTTAATGATAGTCGACCAAAAAATCAGATGTGTTTGTTGGCAGAGAGTTTTACCACTAAGAGTCAATATCAAAAATTAGGTAACATTACTTTTCAACCAGTAGACGAGAGCATGAATAATGAGGATGATTTCGTCACTGCATGGAAGAAACTGGCTATAAAAACAGATAAATGTGTATTAAGTACGCAAAAGTAAGATAAAAAGTAAACAAAGGCTGACTGTAGCGTCAGCACCACCTGTCATGAAAAACCCCGACTAAAGTCGGGAAAAGATTGCATGTTCAGGGGTGTAACTCTATAATGCCTGCGATTAAAAGCGATCATCAGCTAAACTTGTCAAGCATTTATGCTGTGAGTGGATAAATAATGAGCCAAACTAGTCGCTTGATTGACCGACGATTAGCAAAAGCTTTGGTCTTCTTACAAGCATGTATGATCCCTGTTTCCGCACTTGTGGCGTGGAGCATAAAAGACATGACAGCAGCATTAAGTGCGGCACTTGGTGCGTTGGTCTGCTGGCTTGCTACGGGTTATTTTTCGTGGCAATCCTTCAGAACAGCAGGTGCACGAGCATCAAAACAAGTGCTGTCTAACATGTATAGGGGCATGTTAGGCAAATTTGCAATCATGATCGTTGGATTTATTTTGATTTTGAGCAATGTTAAACCTTTATCACCGTTAGCATTGCTGTTTGGTTTTATTCTCGTTCAGGCAATGTCGTGGGTCGCTCCGTTTTGGGTGTCACGTCTACAAAAACGGGTGTAGAAACAAGAAGAATTGAAGATTTTTTGGAGGGTGGCGAGATATCGACAGTACGCCGATGTTCGTTTCCCTTCTTTTTAGTAATTGACATTGACCAGGTGTGATTTATGGCTGCTGAAGAACATGCCCTCACTTCGACAGAGTATATCAAGCATCACTTGACCAATATGACCTATGGCAAAATGCCAGACGGTACATGGAAATTGGCTGAGACTGCTGAAGAAGCTCATTCGATGGGGTTCACTGCAATTCACTTGGATTCAATGGGTTGGTCAATTGGCCTTGGTGTGATTTTCTGTTTGATGTTCTGGATGGTTGCGAAAGCTGCAAATGCAGGTGTTCCAACTAAATTCCAGTCAGCAATTGAAATGATCATTGAGTTTGTTGACTCAAGTGTCCGTGATACTTTTCATGGCAAATCACGTTTAATCGCTCCGCTTGCACTCACTATTTTCGTGTGGATTTTCCTCATGAACTTAATGGACTTGATCCCAGTTGACTGGATTCCTCAAGTTGCAGCGTTTGTAGGTGCAAACGTATTTGGTATGGACCCTCACCACGTTTACTTCAAGATCGTTCCATCTACAGATCCAAACATTACTTTAGGTATGTCTTTATCTGTATTTGTACTTATCTTGTTCTACAGCATCCGCGAAAAGGGTGTTGGTGGCTTCGTTGGCGAGTTGGCACTTAACCCATTTAACCCAAGTAATCCAGTTGCAAAAGCGTTGCTTATTCCAGTGAACTTGATTTTGGAATTGGTAACATTCCTTGCTCGTCCGATTTCATTAGCTCTCCGACTATTCGGTAACATGTATGCCGGTGAGTTGATCTTTATCCTAATTGCTTTATTGCCGTTCTGGATTCAATGGGCGTTGTCTGTGCCTTGGGCGATCTTCCACATTCTTGTAATCACGTTGCAGGCATTCATCTTTATGATGCTTACCATCGTTTACTTGAGCATGGCAAGCGAAAAACATTAATGGTATTGCCTAACTATCAAATGATGGTTGGGCTGAATTTTTTTAATTTAATTTGGTAATAACCTAACCTCTGAGGAATTTTTCATGGAACTCACTTTAGGTCTAGTTGCAATTGCATCTGCTATCTTGATCGCTTTCGGTGCTTTGGGTACTGCGATTGGTTTTGGTCTTTTGGGTGGTCGCTTTTTAGAAGCTGTTGCTCGTCAACCAGAATTGGCTCCACAACTTCAAACTCGTATGTTCTTAATCGCGGGTCTTCTTGATGCTGTGCCTATGATCGGTGTTGGTATTGGCTTTTTCTTCATCTTCGCTAATCCATTTGTAGGTTAATCATCTTAATTCCTAAATCCACTATTTGAGGAATTGCAATGAATATCAACCTCACATTGATTGGTCAAGCGATTGCGTTTGCATTCTTTGTTGCATTCTGCATGAAGTTTGTTTGGCCACCACTAATCAATGCGATTAGTGAGCGTCAGCGTAAAATCGCTGATGGCTTAAATGCAGCAGAAAAAGCGAAAGCTGACCTTGCCGATGCACAAGCGCAAGTTAAGCAAGAACTTGATGCAGCTAAAGCACAAGCGGCTCAATTGATCGAACAAGCGAACCGTCGTGCAGCGCAATTGATCGAAGAAGCTCGTACTCAAGCTGCGGCTGAAGGTGAGCGTATTCGTCAACAGGCTAAAGAAGCTGTTGATCAAGAAATCAATTCTGCTCGCGAAGAATTACGTCAACAAGTAGCTGCTTTGGCAGTAACTGGTGCAGAAAAAATCCTGAACCAGCAAGTTGACGCAGAAGCTCATAACGCCATGCTGTCTCAGCTGGCTGCTAAACTTTAAGCGAGGCGAATTATGGCTGAACTCTTGACGTTGGCACGTCCGTATGCCAAAGCAGCATTTGCTTATGCTTCTGAGCAAGGTGCAACAGACAATTGGTCGAATGCGTTACAAGTGCTCAGTGCTGCGGTGCAAGACGAAGCATTTTCCGCTTATTTAAATCGCCCTGAACTTACTCCTGCGGAGCAAGTGAAGCTTTTTGCTAAAGTTTTAGGTGAAGATCAATCTCAAGCAGTGTCTAACTTTTTGACACTTCTTGCAGATAACGATCGTTTAATGTTGTTACCTGAAATTGAAGCAGAATATGAACAGCTTAAATCACAGAATAACAACAATGTGGATGTCGTGATTGAATCGGCTTTCCCGTTAACTGCTGAACAAGAGCAACTGTTGAAATCTGCTTTAGAAAAGCGTTTTAACAGTACAGTAACTGTTTCAGTTGAAGTTAAACCTGAGCTTATTGCAGGTGTTGTAATTCGTGCAGGCGATCAAGTGATAGATGATTCTGCGCTTAACAAGCTTGAAAAAATGCGTACTCGTCTTCTTGCATAATGCAAATGATGAAGACTGAACTAATAAAAGATTGAGGAATAGCGCAATGCAACAACTGAATCCATCCGAGATCAGTGCGCTCATTAAACAGCGTATCGGAGATCTGGACACCAGCGCGACCGCTAAAAACGAAGGTACCATTGTTATGGTATCCGACGGTATCGTGCGCATTCACGGTCTTGCTGATGCAATGTACGGTGAAATGATCGAATTCGACGGCGGCTTATTTGGTATGGCACTGAACCTAGAACAGGATTCAGTGGGTGCCGTTGTTTTAGGTAACTACCTAAGCCTTCAAGAAGGTCAAAAAGCTCGTTGTACAGGTCGTGTATTAGAAGTTCCAGTTGGTCCTGAACTTCTTGGCCGTGTTGTCGACGCTTTGGGTAACCCAATTGATGGTAAAGGCCCAATTGATGCGAAATTAACTGATGCTGTTGAAAAAGTAGCACCAGGCGTAATTTGGCGTCAATCTGTAGATGAGCCTGTTCAAACTGGTTATAAATCAGTTGATACAATGATTCCTGTTGGCCGTGGCCAACGTGAGTTGATCATCGGTGACCGTCAAACTGGTAAAACAGCGATGGCGATCGATGCGATTATCGCTCAGAAAAACTCTGGCATTAAATGTGTATACGTTGCGATTGGTCAAAAACAATCAACAATTGCAAACGTTGTGCGTAAGCTAGAAGAAACTGGCGCTATGGCGTATACAACTGTTGTCGCTGCTGCGGCTGCTGATCCTGCTGCAATGCAGTACTTAGCTCCGTACTCTGGCTGTACAATGGGTGAATACTTCCGTGACCGCGGTGAAGACGCTCTTATTATTTATGATGATTTGTCTAAGCAAGCTGTTGCTTATCGTCAAATTTCATTACTTTTACGTCGTCCACCAGGTCGTGAAGCGTATCCAGGTGACGTATTCTATCTTCACTCACGTCTTCTTGAACGTGCTTCTCGTGTATCTGCTGACTACGTTGAGAAATTCACTAATGGCGCAGTAACTGGTCAAACTGGTTCTTTAACTGCATTACCAATTATTGAAACTCAAGCAGGTGACGTATCTGCATTCGTACCAACGAACGTAATTTCGATTACTGACGGTCAGATCTTCTTAGAAACATCATTATTCAACGCAGGTATTCGTCCTGCTGTGAACGCGGGTATCTCTGTATCTCGTGTTGGTGGTTCTGCTCAAACTAAGATCATCAAAAAATTGTCTGGTGGTATCCGTACCGCTTTAGCACAATACCGTGAATTGGCTGCGTTTGCTCAGTTCGCTTCTGACCTTGACGAAGCAACTCGTAAGCAACTTGAACATGGTCAACGTGTAACTGAGTTAATGAAGCAAAAACAATATGCTCCTTACTCAATTGCTGACCAAGCTGTTTCTGTTTATGCATCTAACGAAGGCTACATGGCTGACGTAGAAGTTAAGAAAATCGTAGACTTTGATGCTGCGTTAATTTCTTACTTCCGCTCAGAATATGCTCCGTTGATGAAACAAATCGATGAAACTGGTGATTACAACAAAGACATCGAAGCAGCAATCAAAGCAGGTATTGAAAGCTTTAAAGCGACTCAAACTTACTAAGTTTAGTTTTAGTTAAGTTTGGTTCACGGATCAACCTTCGGAAGCTCGAAAGAGCTTTCGAATACTAGGTTAAGCGTATGGCAAATTTAAAAGAAATTCGCGCCAAAGTAGCTAGTATCAAGAGCACGCAAAAGATTACTCGCGCGATGCAAATGGTAGCTGCTTCTAAAATGCGTCGTGCGCAAGAGCGCATGGCTCAGGGCCGTCCGTATGCCGATAATATGCGCCGTGTAATTGCTCACTTGGTACAAGCAAACCCTGAATACAAACACCGTTATATGGTTGACCGCCCAGTTAAGCGTGTTGGCTATATCGTAGTGTCTTCAGATCGTGGTTTGGCAGGTGGCTTGAACATTAACTTGTTCAAGAAAGTTGTGCAGCATGTCAAAGCACAACAACAGCAGTCAATTGAAGTTGAATTTGCTTTAATTGGTCAAAAAGCGGTTTCGTTTTTTAAGAATTACGGCGGTAAAGTGCTCGGTGCAACTACCCAACTTGGCGATGCGCCGAGTTTGGAACAGTTAACTGGCTCAGTCCAAGTTATGCTTGATGCATTTGATAAAGGTGAATTAGATCGTATCTATCTCGTATCAAATGGCTTCGTTAATGCAATGACTCAGCAGCCTAAAGTAGAACAACTTGTTCCTTTAGCACCAGCAGAAGAAGGCGATGATCTCAACCGTACTTATGGTTGGGACTATATCTACGAACCAGAAGCAGAAGAATTGTTAAATGGTTTGTTGGTTCGCTATATCGAGTCTATGGTTTATCAAGGTGTGATTGAAAACGTTGCATGTGAGCAGTCAGCTCGTATGGTCGCGATGAAAGCAGCGACAGACAACGCAGGACAATTGATTAAAGACCTACAACTCATTTACAACAAGCTGCGTCAAGCCGCGATTACTCAGGAAATTTCCGAGATCGTTGGCGGTGCCGCTGCCGTTTAACATTATTAAGTTTGAATTGAGGAGACAGCAATGAGTAGCGGTCGTATCATTCAGATCATCGGCGCGGTTATCGACGTCGAGTTTGAGCGCAATAGCGTTCCTAAGATCTATGACGCTCTCCAAGTTGACGGTACTGAAACTACATTAGAAGTTCAGCAACAGCTTGGCGATGGTGTTGTTCGTACCATCGCAATGGGTTCTACAGAAGGTCTTAAACGTGGCCTTAATGTAACTAGCACAAATGCACCGATTTCTGTTCCAGTAGGTCCAGCTACGCTTGGTCGTATCATGGACGTTTTGGGTCGCCCAATTGATGAAGCAGGTCCGGTAGCGACTGAAGAGCGTTTGCCGATTCACCGTCAAGCCCCTTCTTATGCTGAACAAGCAGCTTCTACTGATCTTTTAGAAACTGGTATTAAAGTAATTGACTTACTTTGCCCGTTCGCAAAAGGTGGTAAAGTTGGTCTATTCGGTGGTGCTGGTGTTGGTAAAACCGTTAACATGATGGAGTTGATCAACAACATCGCTAAAGCTCACTCAGGTTTATCTGTGTTTGCTGGTGTTGGTGAGCGTACTCGTGAAGGTAACGACTTCTATCACGAAATGAAAGATTCTAACGTTCTTGACAAAGTAGCAATGGTCTACGGTCAGATGAACGAGCCACCAGGTAACCGTTTACGCGTAGCGTTAACTGGTTTGACTATGGCTGAATACTTCCGTGATCAAAAAGACGAAAATGGTAAAGGTCGTGACGTATTATTATTCGTCGACAACATCTACCGTTATACACTTGCAGGTACTGAAGTATCAGCATTGTTAGGTCGTATGCCGTCTGCGGTAGGTTACCAACCTACACTTGCAGAAGAAATGGGTGTTCTTCAAGAGCGTATTACATCTACTAAATCTGGTTCGATCACATCGATCCAAGCAGTATATGTACCTGCCGATGACTTAACAGATCCATCTCCTGCAACTACATTTGCTCACTTAGATGCAACAGTAGTATTGAGCCGTGACATCGCATCTTCTGGTATCTATCCAGCGATCGATCCACTTGACTCAACTTCACGTCAGTTAGACCCATTAGTTGTTGGTCAAGAGCACTATGAAATTGCGCGTGCAGTACAAAACGTATTGCAACGTTATAAAGAGCTTAAAGACATCATCGCAATCTTGGGTATGGATGAATTAGCTGAAGAAGATAAATTGGTTGTTTACCGTGCGCGTAAAATCCAACGTTTCTTCTCTCAACCATTCCACGTAGCTGAAGTGTTTACTGGTGCTCCTGGTAAATTAGTACCGCTTAAAGAAACGATTCGTGGCTTTAAAGGTCTATTAGCTGGTGAATACGATCACATCCCAGAACAAGCGTTCTATATGGTTGGTGGTATTGACGAAGTGATTGCTAAAGCTGAGAAACTCTAATTTAAGGAGATCATCTCATGGCGACTATGCAATGTGATGTCGTAAGTGTTAAAGAGTCTATTTACTCTGGCGCAGTAACGATGTTAATCGCGAAAGGTGCTGGTGGTGAGCTTGGTATTTTGCCAGGACATGCTCCACTTGTAACCTTGCTTCAACCGGGCCCGATTCGTGTTCAGTTGGAAAATGGTACAGAAGAAATCGTCTATGTATCTGGCGGTGTTTTAGAAGTTCAACCTCATGTTGTAACGGTTCTTGCAGATACTGCAATCCGTGCAGACAACTTGGATGAAGCGGCAATTTTAGAAGCACGTAAAAATGCTGAACAATTGCTTGCAAACCAAAAGAGTGATTTGGACTCAGCTGCTGCGTTGGCTGCCTTGGCAGAAACAGCTGCACAGCTTGAAACTATCCGTAAAATCAAAAACCGCGCACTATAATTGCCGGTTTGAGATTGAAAAAGCCACCGTAAGGTGGCTTTTTTTATAAGTTGTTTTTTTAAGATTCAGTTTTTGAATCTGACTTTTCATCTCCTGCCATAATCATGGCGGCAAGCTTCACCATATCCATTTGAATGGTATTAAGCTGTTTTTCAATTTGGTCAAAATTGATTTGATCTAATTTCCCATTGAGTAATGGCATGCTAAGAGCTTGTTGGTTGGCATGTAATAAACTTTGGCGAATATTCTCAATTTCCTGACTTTTGATATCTAAAGTCAAAAGTGCTTGATTTAAACCTTCTAGTTGCTGTTTTAAGGTAGTGACAGTAGTTTTTAGTTCATTCTGATTCTTATCTTGGATGGCTTGTTCAACATCAAGCTGAGTATCTTTAAGCTGTTCAACATAGTCACCAGCTTTAAGCTGTAAATTAGCAGCGTCGCGGACCATATAAAAAATATTGCCGCTTTTAAGTTCGGCTTTGTTGGGTGCAATTTCTGACTCTTGTTGTTCAATGTTTTGGTCAGATGCCTGTTCAGTTATTTCAGTCTTTTCTTGTTCGGTAGCATGGTCTTGTGCCTGATCGCACCCGAGTAAAAGCATGCCTGAGGCAAAAATTACAAAAGGAAGAAATGCGCCCTGTAAAACTTTTTTCATAACTACAAACAACATCAAATAAAGCAAATAGATACTATAGGCATAAAATATGAAGAAAGATTGTATTTTTGCAAACGAACAACACTTTGAGGCGAACATAAAAAAGAGCGTATAAAACGCCCTTTCTCACATTTTAAAATATTATTTTGCTAACTCTGCTTCAACTGCTTTAACGATTTGTTCATCGTCTGCTGTTAGGTTTGGAGCAAAGCGAGCTACGACTTCGCCATTTTTATTAATTAAAAACTTTTCAAAGTTCCATAAAACTTCTGGAGCAGGGTTGGTTGGAATACCTAAGCCTTCTAAACGCTCACGGAAAGGACCTTCACCAGTGCGTTCCGGCTGAGCCGCTGTCAAAGCTTGGTAAAGTGGGTGCTTATCTTCGCCGACTACAGAAACCTTAGAAAATAAAGGGAAATGAACATCATAATTTAATGAACAGAACTGTTGAATTTCTTCATCAGAACCTGGTTCTTGCTCTTTAAAGTTGTTTGCCGGGAAACCTAAAATTTCAAGACCTTGGTCTTTTTTTGCTTGATAAAGTTTTTCTAAGCCTTCGTATTGTGGAGTTAAACCACATTTAGAAGCAGTATTTACGATAAGTAAAACTTTTCCTTTGTATTGTTCGAGGTCAACCGTTTCGCCTGAAATGGCTTTTACTGGAATGTGATATACAGATTGTGTCATGAGTCTTTCCTAAAGATTGTAATTGATATCAAGTAACGCATTTGTTTTAACTGCTATTGAGGGGTAGTGCAATAATATTCGTGTTCAAAAAAGAAAAAGTTTTTAAAGATAAGCTGAATTCTAGTTGTTTCTGATTTGGATAGGTGTTTGCCCAGTGTAACGTTTAAAAAATTCAATAAAACTTGAGCTATGTTGATAACCTAAATCATATGCTAAACGCTTGATAGGCGTCCCTTGGCGAATCTGATGAAGGGCATAAACAATTTTGGCCCGATTTCTCCATTCGGACAACGAAAGCTGAAGCTCTTGTTGACTCAAACGTAATAAGTGACGATCACTGACCGAAAAGTTCTGAAGCAACTGCTGTAAAGAGTGATTAAAAAGTAAAGGATCTGAAAGTTTTTCTAAAATAGGCAATAAAACAGGATGCCGTGTTTGCGGTAAATAATGCGAATATGCAGGAGCTTGTTTGAGTTGATCGAATAAAACTTGTAAAAGATGTTCTAAATATTCAGGTTGTTCGGTTTGTTTTTGCTGCTCTAGAATTTGTAAAACTAAAGTGCGAAAAAAAGGCTGAATACTAAAGCATTTACAGACGTCACCTAAAATAGAACATAGGCTAGGGTGCAGCCGAATACAGATATAATGAATTTCATGGTCGATATGGGTTGACTGATGAACAGTTTGAGGTGGAATCCAAAGACCATAGCTAGGTGGAGAAAGATATAGCTGTTCTTCAATCTCCATTTCTAATATGCCATTTAAACTGAAATTAAAATCTCCCCAAAGAGATGCATGAGGACGAACAATATCTTCTTTTTGGTATAGAAATTCATGAACTTCTATACTGTTTAATAATGAAAATTGCTGATCCTCATTGTTCATCTATATGCTTTGACTCATATTTTAATTTTCACAAGTAGCTTTAGGGTTATTAAGACCTTTCGCTAAGGTAAATGTACTCAGTAATGCTAGGGCAACGAAGCTTAATACACCATAAATTAAAGTATTTTCATTGAAATGATCAACCACATATCCCCCTAATAATGAACCTGTCGCAATCATCACCTGAAACATACCTACAAAAAGCGGCATACCTTTTTCAACTGCATTTGGCGCATGTACAAACATCCAAATATTCGCTGAGGTAGGGAAGGCACCAAATGCAAATCCCCATAACGCGGTTAAGACAATAGCACCAAATTCATGAACGGCAAAAAGAGGAAATCCAAAAAATACGATTGCAAAGCATGTACCCACAAAAGCTAATGTATAACGGACATTTAGATTCCCACTATATCCGGCAAAAGCATTTCCGAAAATACCAGCAATTCCATAGAGCAATAATAATGAACTAATGGTTGTCCCATTAAAACCAGCAACATTTTTAAAGAAAGGTGCTAAATAGCTATAGGCACAAAAGTGAGCGAGTCCGATCAATAAAACAATCAACATGCCACTACGTGCTTTAGGAGTGCGTAATAGTGCTGGCAAATCTTTCATGTGAATTGCCGAATCTGGTACAAGTTTAGGTAAAAAGATTAATTGTAAGATTAAAACAACTAAGCCAATGCCTGCAGTAATCCCAAAAGCACTCCCCCAGCCATAAAACTCGCTTAACCAAGTTCCAATCGGTACACCTAGAACTGTAGCAAAAGTCACACCTGCCATCACGACCGCAGTTGCTTTAGCAATAGGAAGATGCGAAGGAGCTAATTTTCCACTTAGAGCAATGGCAGTCGCCCAGAAACCACCAATTGAAATACCTAAAATTAAGCGGCTTAACAATAGAACATGGAAGTTTTCAGCAAATGCGGTAATGGTATTGGCAATAACCATAATAGCTGTCAGCAAGATAAGCACATAACGCCGATCAAGTTGTTTTACTGATACAGGCAATAGAGGGGCGGCAATTGCTGCCATAATGCCGGGTACAGTAATAATCAGGCCTGCTGTACCTACAGAAATATTTAAATCAGTTGCGACACTATTTAGAACACCAACAGGTAAAAATTCACTTGTTACTAATGCAAATGCTGCGATAGAAACGGCCAAAATGGCAAACCAGCTTCCTTGAGTAGAGGTCGTGGGTCGCGCTTTAGAGATAGAAGATTGGTCCATAGGAAATCCTTACTTGGCTAAATTTGGAGTAAAGAAAGGCAATTTATTAATTAACTAACGATCATTATGAAAATAAAATAGTTGATAAAAAATCGAACGTCAATTAATTTAATAACGATTGTTATAAAAATAGATGTGATCTTTATGACAAATAGGCATGAAACGAATTTAGTTGTTACAGAAGATACGTTGAAAAAAAAGCGTGGACGTCCTAAATGCTTTGATGAACAAGAGGTTTTGCAAAAAGCAATGTTGCTCTTTTGGGAGCATGGCTATGAAGCAACGTCTATTAGTGATTTAACACAAGCTTTGGAAATTACAGCACCTAGCCTATATAGTGCTTTTGGTGATAAGGCAGGGCTGTTTTATAAAAGTATTGATTACTATTTGGCTCATGAAGCCTGTCCTATTGAGACCATCTTTTTAGAAGCAAAAACTGCAAAAATTGCGTTTGAGTTATATCTTTATGACAATGTAAAACGATTGGTTCAACCCAATAAACCAGCTGGTTGTATGTTGGTGGTTGCTGCCATGAATTGTTCTGATGCCACTCAAGATGTGCAGCAGAACCTATTAGACAAGCGTATAAAAACCAAAGAAAAATTATTGGAGCGTCTAAAACAAGGTGTTGAGCAGGGTGATTTGCTATCTAATGCTCCTCTACAAGAAATGACGGACTTTTATGCTACTGTCATTCAAGGCCTTACCATTCAGGCAAGAGACGGTGCCAGTACTGATCAATTACATAAAGTTGTAGAACATGCGATGAGAGCTTGGACATTATTCTAAAAAAGATGATGTCTTAAGTTCGATATCAATGTCGGAAATACGATATTTCAATTTATTAAGACATTCTTCAAAATAAAATCTCTTTTGTAGATGGTGTATTGCTATGAGTCAGGTCATGAAATATCACAAATGGGCGTTTATTTTTCCCATTTTGGCAGTATTGATTTGGTCTTTAAATATTGTAGTCACCCGCTATGTCTCGGATTATATCTCTCCGGTAAGCATTAGTTTTTATCGGTGGTTAATCGCTTTTATTATTTTGACTCCATTTATGTTTATGCCTGTGTGGAGACAAAGACGACTAGTAATACCATATTTACCTAAGCTTGCTGTGTTAAGTGCATTTGGGATGGTGCTTTATCAAGGGCTTGCTTATACAGCCGCCCATTATACCAGTGCAACCAATATGGGAATTGTGAATGCATTTATTCCTATATTCACGATCTTTGTTTCGCTTGCCATTTTAAAAGATGTGCCTAATCGCTTTGCAGTTTTTGGCAGTATTCTATCTTTTGCAGGGTTGCTATATGTCATGTCCCAAGGAAATATTAATAAGCTTTTAAGTGGTGGTGGACACCTGGGTGATGCATTGATGATTATTGCCGTATTCTTCTATGCATTTTATGGAGTATTCCTTAAAAAATGGCAGTTGCCACTACCAATTATGACAAGCTTATATGTTCAGATTGGATTTTCTGTCATATTTCATATTCCTTTAATTCTCTGGTTTGGACTTGATGCTTTAAATGTACAAAATGCACCAAGTGCTATTTATGCAGGTGTATTTGCTTCACTTATTGCGCCGTTAGTTTGGATGTTAGCTGTTCAACAACTCGGTCCTAATAGAACAAGTATTTTTATGAACTTGGTACCTGTCTTTACAGCAATTATTGCAAGCGTCTGGTTGTCTGAGCAGTGGACCATTTATCACACGCTAGGTGGGACTGTTATTTTAATTGGTATCATTATGGCTCAGAAGAAGGTGAGTCCTAAAAAGAGCGAATTAATGCAAGAACAAAACTAAAATTGGTAAAAAAACTATGGCATATTTTGAAAAAAACTCATAAAAATATGCCAATTTTTTCTTAGTTAAAGTTTTTCTATATGATTTATAAATAGTTTATAAAAATAGGTTGTAATATAAATATTAAAAAAGCCGAGTAAAAATATTAATATAATTTTAATTTATAGGCAAAAAACCGTAAATTCCCTACACTTTTCATGCTTTTTTTAGAGAAATAATATATTTCTCTCATTGAACCTCTTACCACATAATAGCGGCCACTACGAAAGGCGCTATTTTCTTTGTAAATTACCTTTTGTTCCACAGATATCCAAACCCTCTGGATGTGGTATATACCCATCCTTTTTTATGCTCAGTTATCCCTATATAACTGAGCTTTTTTTTGTTTGAAGTTAGGCGCGAATAATCTCTCTGGTAAGAGCGTTAATGATTCGGCTTGGCTGTTGGCTCTGGCCTAAGTCACCATTCAGATAGTTTAATTGTGAACCAAAGTATTGGCAGGCATCCTGTAATGAATGAGCAGGTTCTTGTCCACTTGGGTTCGCACTAGTCGAGACAATAAAACCATGAAAAGCATTGCATAATGCCACACATAAAGGATGTGTAGTGACTCGAACAGCGACAAGAGGATGCTCACCTTTGATCCATGAAGGAATATGTTCGCCAGCAGGTAATAGCCAAGTTGTTGCTCTTTCTGAAGGTTGATGATTAGTCCAACAATCAATAATTTCTTGTTGGGTTGTTTGAGGTAGAGAAGTTAGCAGGTGCTCAACTTGGCTAATATGACCTGCTAATAAAATTACACCCTTTTCAATAGGCCTTTGCTTTAGTTCAAGAATCTTTTGAAAAGCTTGCTCATTAAAAGGGTCGCAACCTAGCCCCCAAACTGCCTCAGTTGGATATGCCAAAACTTGACCTTGTTGTAAACATTCGGCTGCTTCGGTAACTGAGGTGGTAATCATGGTAATACTCTTCCTTTCAATCAGACAGAATTGCTATTGTGCGCTTCAATACTAAGAACGACAACGTAAATACAATCCTGATTGTTGCATACATAAACCAAGTAGTTCTAGTTCCATCAGTGAAGAGGTGAGTTCTGCAACAGGCTGAGAGTGATGTAAGACAAGCTGGTCAATATCTTGTCCAACCCAGTCTAAAGACTGATAAAGGTTAACTAAATGCCCAGGAATTTCTGGGGCGCAAGAAACTATTACTTCCTCAGTTGAGTTCTGTTGCTGACTTTGCCATTGGGTAGGTAAAGCAAGGTCTTCAATAATCTGCTCAGGATGATCAACTAAAATTGCTCCCTCACGAATGAGTTGATGGCAGCCCTGATGAAATTCACTGTAAATATGACCAGGAATAGCAAATACGGTTTTACCTTGTTCGGCTGCTTTGTTCGCAGTAATGAGAGAACCACTTTTTAAAGTAGCTTCTACAACTAACACGCCTAAACTCAGACCACTGACAATTCGGTTTCGACGGGGGAAATGTTGCTGTAATGGTGGAGTACTGGGTAAAAACTCAGTAATGATGGCGCCGTTTTGAGCCAAGATCTGTTCCGCAAGTTTTTTATTTTGCGCAGGATAGGTACTATCTAAACCTGTTCCTGTCACTGCAATTGTACGTTGATGCGCTGAAGCACCTTGGTGAGCAGCTTCGTCAATCCCATATGCCAAGCCACTACTTATATAAAATCCTTTTTCACTTAAGTAATAGGCAAAATCATAAGCAACTTGACGACCATGCGGGCTTGGTTTTCGACTACCGACAATCGCAATTTGTGGTTGCAATAGTGCTTGTGCCTGACCTTTTCCAAAAATGATAGGCGGGTGGTCTGTATAAGGTAGTAATTGAGTGGGGTAGCCTGAGTCATCTGCCGTTAAAATAAAGTCAGTATATTTTTGGATCTGCTCAATCAGTTTTTCAAACTGAGCTTGACCTTGAGCAGTTTGAAATTCATCTACACGTTTTAAATGATTGGCGTGTAACCCAAGATTGCGCCATTGGGATAACCCAGCAGGTTGGACAGCCTTCTCACAGGTACCAAAATAATCAATAATTTTTTTAAAGCTAACTAAAGAGTGCTGCACCAAATACCACACTTTAAGCGTGTGGTAATGGTGTGAAGAAAGTTGAGTAAGCATTGTAAAGTGTATATCCAGCGTTAATCATTAAAGCGAGGCGGCTGAATGCTTGAACCAACTTTAATTGGTAAATCGCTTTCTAATACGTAGGCATAACTCAACTGATCAAAGGTTCTAAAAACCATTAGGTTCCCAATTTGTTGACCAGGTAACTTTATTGATTCCTTGGTTTTAGGATCTCGAATGGTTTCGCCTTGCTGCGTAATATCAAAAACTTGGCCTACTTGAACTCCTTGAGTTGTGCCTCGGTCCAAAGTCACCACACTATTTTTGGCAGCAGTGCCAATTGATCCCATTACACGAATGATTTTGCCGCCATCTGGCACTTGAGTAGCGTCCACTGGATAAAATAAAGTAGGCAATGTGGCATCTTCTTCTGGCATCACCCGATCACCACGACGTACTTCAGAATTGTAGCTATCAGTTAACTCAAGAGTGGTAATGTCTTTTTCAGAAGAGATCGCAATCCCTGAGGCAACTTGTTGTAGCTCAATACCTAGACTGTGCTTTTTGCCTTTATTATCGGTGAAATAATAAGGTTCACCTTCACGATAAACTGCATAACGTTGACCATCAATCAAACCTTGTCCGCGCGCATAAATAGTTTGACCTTTTGCTGCAAGTACACGTTGATCGGCAGTACCGACTACATAAGGAGTGTGTTCAATTGCGTCGGCTGGCAAAATTGTGCTGTGTTCTAACCATTGTTTGATATGCTCAAGAGGAATAACAGGTACGTTATTGTTAAGTGATTCCACACGAACTTGAGGTTGTAAATTTGTCATTTGGCCTGTGTAACGGCGAATAATGCCGACACAGCCATCTCCCTCATCTTTTCCAACCAATGGACGGCCATCTAAACTACACAGCAGTAATCGATCACCTGGATAAATCCAATGCGGATTTTTAACATGCTGATTATTTGCCCAAATTTCAGGCCAGCGCCAAGGTTTACTCAGAAAGTGACCGGAAATATCCCATAGCGTATCTCCTCGTTTTACTACGTAGACATGTGGTGCATTACTTTTAAGAGAGGGTGGATTATGGTTTGGACTAGCAGCATAAACCTCTGCTACCGTACCGAAAGCAACCCCTGTAAAAAGTGCGAAAGCAAGTAAATGCTTTTTTATCCCCAAAGCATGAAATTGAACCATGCCGTCAAAAACCTTTTTCATTATGATAATTCCTAAAAATTATGCGTGCAGATGCGTTATAATAGGCGGCTAACACACAATTTTTTCGATGAAGTATTTCCTTCATTTGGTTTTTCAATCAATGGCATAAGTGAGGACGTCAGTATGGCCTTATTACCTATTTTAAGTTTTCCTGATCCCCGTCTTCGTACCATTGCTAAGCCTGTTGAAGAAGTTACTGATGAAATTCGTCAACTTGCAGCAGATATGCTTGAAACCATGTATGCGGCACCGGGTATTGGTTTAGCAGCTTCTCAGGTCGATCGTCATATTCAGCTTATCGTCATAGATTTGTCTGAATCTAAAGATGACCCTATGGTTTTCATTAACCCCAAAATAACTCCACTGACAGAAGATAAGCAGCAGTACGAAGAAGGCTGCTTATCGGTGCCACAAATATACGACAAAGTTGAGCGCCCGTCACGTGTGAAAATTGAGGCAATTAACCTTGAAGGTCAAGCATTTGAGATAGAAGCTGATGGACTTCTCGCTGTTTGTATCCAACATGAAATGGATCACTTAAATGGCAAATTATTTGTGGATTATTTGTCGCCACTTAAACGTCAGCGTGCTCGAGAAAAAGTCGAAAAAGTTGTTCGTCAACGTGAACGTGAAAAAGTTGCAGTAAAACGTTAAAAATTTCTATTCTTGAAACATTAATGTAATGTGGATGTGATTTTTGGTTTTTCGTAGTGGTTTACTGCTTGCATGTGCAGCAGTATTTTTACAGGTCGCGGTATTTCTACAGCCGCTATTACCGAAGCAGTATCAAATTGCTCCGGTCTGTGAAACTATTACCCTCGCTTTGCTTAAACCTAAAGCACAGATGGAAACCATGTCACATGCCATGCATTCACATCATGAACATCATATTGAACAGGCACAAGCCTCTGGGCAACATGATCATCATGATGCAAATCACCAGTGTCAATATTGTACCGTCTATGCCAATCTGGTTTTGCCACCTGAATTTGGCGTAAAAGAAGTTTTAGTCCGCATACAAGTCCGCTTAGTTGCCTATCAACAAGCATTTAGACATGTCTACTTTGCACTACAGCGACTTTTTCTACTCCCGCAAGGGCGTGCACCACCTCTATTTGCATAAATAAAAGCAATTTTTTGTTGGGGTCTTAACTGACTTCGATATCACTTTATTTATGTTTTAGAGCCTATAAAAATGCCACATTCTAAATTTTTACTACAACCTTTATGGGTTGCGATGTTTGCTGTCTCTCATTCGGGTCTAGTTTTTGCTGATTCAGAAAAAAATGATGCCGATACCAAAGCTCTTCACTCATTAGCACCTATTGTTGTTACAGCACAACAAGGCAACGATGCAAATGGTCTGATTGTACATGCTGACCCGAAACAGCCCATTCAGCCGGTACCTGCTACAGATGGGGCAGACTATCTACAAAGTATTATGGGTTTTAACTCAATACAAAGCGGTGGAACAAATGGTGATGTGACCTTCCGAGGCATGTTTGGTTCACGCATCAAAATTTTGACAGATGGAACAGAAAACCTAGGTGCATGTCCAAATCGTATGGATGCTCCAACTTCTTATATTTCACCAGAAAGTTATGATCGTATTTCTGTCATTAAAGGTCCACAAACTGTTCAATATGCCAATACAGGTTCAGCAGCAACAGTGCTTTTTGAACGTCAGCCTGAGAAATTCACCTCTGAAAAACCTTATCGTGGGCAAGCAAGTGTCTTGCTAGGTTCATATGGGCGTATTGACCATAATATTGAAGCTGCAGTGGGCGATGAGAAAAAATATATTCGATTAAATGCCAATCGTTCAGAGTCGAATAGTTATCAAGATGGTGATGGAAATACTGTGCCGTCAGCATGGAAAAAGTGGAACGCTGATGTAGCACTTGGCTTTACTCCAGATGAAAACACGTGGGTCGAACTCACTGGTGGAAAATCTGATGGTGAATCGCTTTATGCTGGACGTTCAATGGATGGATCTCAATTTGCGCGAGAAAGCTTAGGTCTGCGGTTTGAAAAGAAAAATATCACTGACGTCATTAAGAAAATTGAAGGGCAGGTGAACTACAGCTATAACGACCATATTATGGATAACTTTAGTTTGCGCACACCGCCATTAGTTGAAATGAATCATGGTGGTATGACCATGCTGATGCCGAATCCAATGGCAATGCAAGTGACACGCCGTACATTAAACTCACGTTTGGCAATGACTTCTGAATGGAATAAATGGAGTTTGATCACAGGCGTTGACTCTCAATTTAATAAACATGGCGGTAGCATGTCATCGCCAACAATGCCTTCTATGAATATTCCATATCGCCAAGATATGCATTTTCAATCATATGGTGCTTTTGGCGAACTCGGCTATCAATGGAACGATTTCAACAAACTGGTTACAGGTACACGTTTAGATCGAGTCACAGTTGAAGATGAGCGTGCTGATTCTCAAGCAAAAGGCTTTAATACTAAACTTGAAAAGACTTTACCGAGTGCATTTGTGCGTTGGGAAAATCAACATCCTGAGCATGACCTAAAAAGCTATATTGGTTTAGGTTATGTAGAGCGTATGCCTGATTATTGGGAACTTTTCTCGCCTAAACATGGGAACGCTGGCTCAACCAATACTTTTAACGGTGTGAATCCTGAAAAAACATTACAGTTGGATCTAGGTTTCCAGCAACAACATGGCGCTTTAAATACATGGGCTTCTGCTTATGCCGGTTTGGTGGAGGACTACATTTTAATGAGTTATCACCATCATCCAAGTACTGGAATGGGTGGGCATGATATGAGCCATGATATTACTGCGGGTGCCAAGAATGTCGATGCAACCATCGCAGGTGCGGAAGCGGGTATTGGATATCAATTTACCGATCATATTCAGGCAGATTTGAGTGCCATGTATGCATGGGGTAAAAACACCACAGATGACAAACCACTACCTCAAATTTCACCTTTAGAAGGTCGCTTAAATATTCGCTATGTGGCTGACAAATATAATTTAGGTCTGTTGTGGCGAGCTGTGGCTGAGCAAAACCGTGTGAGTCTACATCAAGGTAATATCGTAGGATATGACTTAAAACCAAGTAAAGGTTTCTCGACTCTTTCTCTAAACGGAAGTTACAACCTTCGTAAAGATATCGATGTCTCTGTTGGCATCGATAACGTATTGGATAAGACCTATACCGAACACTTAAATAAAGCAGGTAGTGCAGGGTTTGGATTTGCGAGCGAAGAGCAGTTCAACAATATCGGAAGAAATTACTGGGTTCGTATGAGCATGAAGTTTTAATAAGCCGTAGCGAATGAACTGAAAATATTAATTTAAAGAGAGAAATGAAATGACTGATAAATTATCACCTGAACAGTCTTGGTGGGGATGGAAGTTACTTATTGTGGCTTCTATTCTGAGTTTATTGTTTATGATTGTTTTTTACTTGGCGATCAACAATGAACCTGACTACATGCCAAGTCAGAAAAAGAAGCAGATGATGGAGTCACACGAGCAAATGAATCACGCTGAAATGCACAGTTCATCAGCTCAATAAGTTCCTTAATATTTGAAAATGGAAGTCTAATTAACGGGCTTCCATTTTTGTTTTTAAGTTTTAAAAATTATTGATGCATACTCGCTAAGGTTTTTGCCTTACCTTGATTCTGATAAAGCGTTAAACCAAGTTTTTGTATATTACGGCCTGATTTAGATAAAAACTTTTCAACTTTTGGTGAAAGCTTTGCGCCATTATAAAGTAGTGAATTACGCACAATTAGATAATAAGCAAACCATGAGGCAGACTGCTGAGGCAATCCGAGTAGTTTCATTCTCTTCTTGCCAATAAAAAATTGGGTAAGTTCTAAATGTTGTCGATAAGCAAGCTTCTGCTGCAAAGAACGTAAATGTAGATATTTTCTCTCAAAAGGCTCTTTAGATAAGCTTGATCCTAACTCAACACTGCTGTGATCGGAGCGAGGGTGAGCAAACTGCATCCAGTAAAGTAACCTCCAGCCCTCAGATTCAGATTGAATACGCCATTTTTCATCAATACCCATCAACCAGCCAACATAACGCCAAAAATGTAGAAAACTCTTGGCTTCTTGTTTGGTCGGCCATACACCTAAAGCCCTAATACCGAGTAAAACTACACTGCTAAAAGCCAAATTAGTCATGGCTAAATCAAATTGATTAAGTGGAATTCCCCAAACTTCACTATCCCAACGATCAGACTTTTTTAATTGTCGGCGAACGAGTGCATGAATAAAGCGAACATAAATCGTTGATGTAAAACCTGCGCTTAGACGCTCAAGTCCTTGAGGTTCAGTAATATCAACCCACCATTTAGTGGTTTCAGCTAAACGAGTACCCGCCTGTTTCTTTAATGCACCCGTTAAAATTAGCGGCTGATTAAATCCTGGATATAAATATCCCACCATTAAGGATAAATCTCTAAGAATAAAACCATTATTTATTCCTAAACGATGAGTAAATTTAACAGCCTCATCAATTTGACGCTGATCTAACCATTCAGGCTTTTGCTCAATGTAATTAAAGAAATTTTCTAACTCAGTAGGTAGCGGCTCAGATAGGTTATCGCGGCCTTGAAATAATATCTTCTCAAAAATCATTCGGTGACCTTTGGGATCTTGCATAACCCAATCAATCACCTTATCCATTTCAACGTCCCCTTCACAAAGAGCACGTTGTAAAGACACATATTCTTTATAGTTTGGTTGTACAGGTTTTTCGCAACAGATATTTAAAAACTGAGTAAAGAAATTACTGTCTTGCATGTCATTAAAAGAAGCAAGTCGAGTCGGGCTAATCATTTGTATATCGTTACTTACTTATTGAACTGAATAATAAATAGGCTAATATGAATAATTATTCGCATTCAATTCGCATTTAACGAATAAAAAACGATGAGAAAAGCCCCACAACAACAGCGTTCAAAAATTATTGTTGACCATATTTTAGAGGCGACACAGCAGTGTATCGCGCAGTATGGATTACTACATACGACGACGCCTAAAATTGCAGAGAAATCTGGAGTAAGTGTTGGGTCGATTTACCAATACTTTGAGAATAAAGATCAAATCATAGAAGAACTATTGCGCCGTAAAAGCGAATTGCTGGGGCAACAACTTAAAGAATTAGTTGTGCGACAAGGAAATATTCCTTTAGAGCTGCTCATTCCCTTAGCAATAGAGTTGGGATTTAATGCATTAAAAGCCGATCATGGATTTTTTATAGAAGTGCTGAAACACTGGCATGACTATAGTCATTCGCAAGCTGCTCAGATTTTAGAAAAGCATTTTTTTGAAGTAGGGCTATATACATTCAGTAGAAATCCTCATCAGTGGGACTTCGAACAGGTAAAGTATAAATCCTTTGTAATTATTAATAGTACGCTTTTTACGATGATGCGTTATGTAAGCCAGAACAATTTTCTTATCTCAGAACAACAACTTAAATGCGAATTATCGAGCATGATACTGGCTTATTTAGGCCAAAAATAAAAAATTAAAATAATTATTAATATAAAACAATAGCTTAATTCGCATGGTGATTTAAAAGTAAACGCTCAGGTCATTAATTTTTAATTTTCGCTTGCAAAGGGAATGAGATGGTCTATAATGCACATCCATCGGCGGTGATGTAGATAGAAACTTGTTGAAAAACAGTTACTTGTGATTAAGTTGATTACTTTAAGTGATGAATTTGATGGTAAGTTGGTTTGAGAGATGAGTTTTAAAAATATCGAAATTACCTGTTGACTTTTAAGAGATTAAGAGTAATATAGCCGACCTAGCTTGCTGGTGACGAACCAGGAAGAAGATCATTAAGAGAATTGAAGAACAACTTGTGTGGATTTTTACTGATTGATTAATCGAAATAATTTTCATTGATTGATTGGTTTAAATTACTCGAAGTTTATTTGAGCGAAATTTAAGTCAGTAATTGATGAGCCAGAATTGGCACCTTGTCTTTAAATAAGGTGCAAAATGATTTTAACTGAAGAGTTTGATCATGGCTCAGATTGAACGCTGGCGGCAGGCTTAACACATGCAAGTCGAGCGGAGAGAGGTAGCTTGCTACTGATCTTAGCGGCGG
>NZ_JFYD01000009.1:0-106862 GCF_000588515.1 Acinetobacter sp. 826659
TTATATTGGGTTTCAGTCACTGCACCTTCGGCATCAACCCGGTAGATTTCCAGCCCATCTTTATTGTAAACAAAGCGGCTCAGGTTGGCCGTGGTTTTACTGACCGTTACATTGGCAGCAGTCACGATATCTTTGCTCGCCCAGCTACTGACATCTTGTAAGGCGGTATATTGATATTGGGCAATCACCTTGCCATTGAGATCATAAACCGATCCGCTGACAACGCCCAGGCTATTAATGGTATAGACCAGCTGGTTCATCGCGTTATAGACATACCAGCTGCTATTGCCCGCCTCATCAATCTTACGTGTGACATTACCATTGGCATCGTAACGATACTCAACCTTTAAGGCCAGTCCACCCGGGTCTTTCACCTCGGAAATCCGTCGTCCCAGCGCATCATAAGTATACACCGTGGTCAGGCCCTTATCGGTTACCTTGACCTGACGTCCGGTCTCATCATAGCTATAGCTGGTCAACAGTTTAAGGCCCTTGGCATCCTGAGTGACTGAGATCAGGTTCCCGGCCTTGTCATAGCCATACTGGGTTACCCGCTCATTGGCACTGCCTTTGGCCTCTATCACTTCAAGACGCTGGCCTAAACCATCATAGCTATAGCTGGTTTCCTGGCTCTCGGTCGCAGATAATGTAACAATCTGCGAGATGACCCGGTTGGCATTGTCATAGTAATAGCTGGTCTTTACTCCGACCGCATCGGTGCTTTCGCTTAATAACCCTGTTTTCTTGTCATATACATAATTGGTGGTCGCCGCTACCGCATTGGTCTCTTTGGTCTTTTGTCCATCATCATTATATAAATAAGTGCTTTTACCCTGATTGGCCTGTGTAACCTGCACCACATCACCAAACTCATTATATTGAGTGGTGGTCTGCAAACCTTCCGGGCTTTTAACCGTTAGGGTCTTCGCCTGATCATTATAGGTATAACTGGTCAGGTTATTGTTGCGATTAACAATAAGCTGACGCCCCCAGGCATCATAAGTGGTTTTGGTGACCCCTTGATCTGCTGAGGTCACTTGGATGATACGACCCTGATCCTGGCTGTAATCAAAGCGGGTAACATTACCATTGGCATCGGTTTCCGTGATCACACGGCCATAGGCATCGTACTGCTTAAGTGTGGTGTTTTTTAAGCCGGTGCTGTCTAAAATGGTACTCGTCAGCTCGCCTCGTTTGCTATAGGCATAGCTGCTTTGTAGTGTGGTTTTGGTGGCTCCTAACGTCACCTGCTGGGTCTGTTGTTCCAGCTCACCATACAGGTTATAAACTGATGCAATGCTATTAGAAAGCCCATCGGTCTTTTTACTGACTTTGCCCAGCTTGTCATATTCAAGTTTTTCAATGCGGTCCCTGGTCGCATCTTTAATCGCTGTCACTAAACTGCTAAAGGTCGTGGTCAGCTCACCCCCTTTGAGGTTCTTGCCGACACCCACCGCATTCGCCAACGCACTCGGGGCTGTAGTACCTGTAGCCAGATCGGTGGCTGTAGCCGCCAGGCTCTTGCTATATTGCGTGCTGCTGGCAACTTCACCAAACAGACTATAACCGGTTTCAACCACATTGCCTTCGGCATTGATCTGATGAGTCAGACGGCCTGCTTTGTCATAATAAAATGTGGTCAGTTGCCCTGCCGCACTCATGACCTGGGTTTTTCTGCCTGCTGCATCATAGAAGGATTTAACCGCATACTGGTTATAGACCTGTTCAACCTGATCAGCCGTCATCCCGCTCGTTAACTGATTGGCCGCTTCCCCCCTTAACACCTGGGTGACTTCACCAAAGGCGTTATAGCGGGTATAGGCAACACGTTCATTGGTTGTGTTCGCAGCCAGCGTCTCCTTAATGAGACGCCCCGCCTCATCATAGACATAGCTGGTAGTTCCCTGACGGGGATCAACCACTTTGATCAAACGCCCTTGCAGATCGTAAGATTTAGTGCTGTCTTGATAGGTGTTATCTGCAGGTAACTTAATAATATCTGCCCACACGCTGGTACTGCTCACAGTCGCGGTGGTGGCCAAGGCATACTGACGTGTGGTTACGCTATTGGTTTTTTGGTTATATAAATAGGCCGTGACGAATTTCTTTTCATCCACTGTCCCAATCAACTGGCCTTGCGCATCGTAAAAATAGAAACTGCTCAGTATCGTGTTATCTGTACCGGTTGGTTTGAGCTGTGCCAACGTCCCGGTCGCACGCAAGCTCTCGGTCGTGACTTTACTGTGACGGTTAACTAGGATTTTTTGGCCAGCACTGTTGTAAACCGTTTCAACCAGATAGCCCTCAGCATCTAGGGCAGCCACCTGCAGGTTGTCTTTATTATAGAAATAGCGGCTGATCCGGTCGCCAGCTTTAGTTTGAGTGATATTGCCATAGCTGTCATAGCTATATTCAGTGATTAAGCCATTGGCCTGTTTAACACTGATCAGCCGGCTACTGCTGTCATAACTCTTCTCCACCACCCGGTCCAGACCGGCAACTGCAGGACGGATCTCTTCGATGCGTTTTTTACTCACCACCCCATTGGCAAGCCATCCTGCACTACTCACCCCAGTGGCATAACGGATTTCTTTGGTCTGTAAATCATTCTTGTTATAGACATATTCAGTCAACAGACCTGAGCTGTCGACCACACCAGTTAAACGACCTTTCTTGTCGTAGAAATTAAATTGCTCATAACCGCTCGACTGCTTGCTATAAATCAGACGTCCCGCTTCATTATACAGATAACTAGTGGTACGATCCGGTAGATTGGTGGCGGTCTGTACAGTGCTGGTTAAACGACCATAACTGTCAAAGCTTTGAACCGTACTTAAACCCGCTGCGTTCGTTACGGTAATTTTACTAGATCCATAACTATAGCTGGTGGTGCCTGTACTTCCCACTTCTGAAAGCACACGCCCCATCCCGTCATAGGCAAACGACTGTACGCTCGATGCTGCCGTTACCCCGGCAGTGGTTCGGTCCGCACCACGACGGGTGATCTTCTGCAATAATAAACCACGCGCATCATAGACATAGTCGATCAGCTCGGCGGCATCATCCACAATCCCCAGGTTCTTGATTACCCCTGTCGTGGCATCTGCTGTAGCATCAATTGAACTGTAATGGATCTCTTTTTTTAAGTTGCCATAGACATCATATTCATAGCTGCTCAACTCTTTTTTTAGCTGTTTTTTTACCCAGGTATCTACAGCCGCATAGGTCATGGTACTGGTATATTTGGCCTGATAGTTGCCGCCTTTACTGACCAGCTGGCCTTTATCATTATAGATATATTCTACGACCGCACCTTCAGCGCTAATCACAAAGCGTAGGCGTTGGGCATCATACAGATACTGCGTGCTCTTGATCTCGCCTGTCGTTGGTAAGACCCAGTTCCCGCTGGCATCTTTCACCGCGAGCGTGAGATATTCGGTGACAGTGGCAAGCTGGGTATTATTGGTATAGCTATATTTAATCGCTTTACCGGTCGGGCCGTATTCTTCGGTTAAGTTGCCATTACTGTCATAGCGGTAAGTGAGCTTATTACTTTCATTATCCGTAATGGTCAGTACATTGCCATCTGCATCATAGCTAAAGCTTGATACCTCGGCATTGGCATTCTTGATGCTGGTTAACTGCCGATTGGCATCGTAACTATATTCCCATACCTCTTGTAAGCTATTGGTCACCGTGGTCTTGTTAGCAGTATAGCTAAAGGTGGTCGTTCCCTGGCTGTCCTTGACGCTTGTTACCCGGTAAACATTGTTTGCCGTATCCAGCTCATAGCCAAACTGTACACTACTGCCATCACTTTGCGTGATACTTGCAATACGCGAAGAGCTGCCATCATAAGCATAGGTAGTGGTATACACCTTTTGATCGGTAATCAGGTTATCACTTGGTGTGAGGTCAGTAATGACCTTAGTCAGGCGATTGGCCGTGTCATATTCATAATAGACATTCTGGCTGACTACCTCGCCGACTTTAGTATCAATTCTTTTAATACGATTACTGGTTCCATCATATTGATAGATCAGCTCATTTAAACTGGTATTATCCCGAATGGAAATCAGGCGGTCTGTGCTGTCATAGCTATATACCAGGTTGGTGCCCTTGTTATCCTGAATACCGGTCAAACGGCCTGTCTTTTTGACCGCATCATACGTATAGATTTCTCGAGCAAGCGTTTTTCCATCGGTGACGGTCCAGGTCGTGCCTGAAATGCCAAGCTTATCGTATGCCCCATCACCTTCTTTAGAAATATAATTATTGGCAGAGGAAAAGTTAAACGTTGTTTCATGACCATCTTCAGCAGTGACAATAATTTTACTGCCCGCTTCATTTAAGTTACCGACTAAAGTCAGTCGTCTGCTCCACTCCCCGCTCCACTGGGCATTATTATTTAATAAACCTTTAGAATTATAGGTCTGGACGGATTGAATATCCTGTCCTGTGGCTGACAGATTATAGCCCTGCTGGCGAATCACCAGATTCCCTTCGGCAATATTAATATAATCTTCTATCCGGGACTGCCCAAAGCTTGCATTTCCTTGTACCCCTCGTTTTCCAAGCTGGTTTAATGAGCTATTAAATAAACCTAAACCATTACCTGATACAATCGCAACCATGATGCAGCCTCTTCTTATTTTTTAAGTATTAAATTAAGAAAGTATTTAATATATGTAAGTTCTTCTAAAGAATTAATATTACAACTTGATTCTAATTTAGTTAAACCCCACATAAGTTCCATAGTCTAATGATTTTTAATAGCTTTTTAAATATATAATTAATATATTTTTTTATAGTCTATTTGATAGCTAATTTTTATAAAAAATATTAATATAACCTAATTTTTTTCTTTAATATTTATTCAATAAAGGAATTAAGTTTCTAAACTTTATCTCCAAACTCATTTATTAAAAGAGCAAACTTTCATTTAAAGACAACTGTTCTTTAATTAGTATGAAATATGAATTAAGGTATCAATCAGAAATAAAACTTTTAAGATTACTTTTTACTAAAAATTAAGATAAAACGTAAATACTGCCAAGTTAATAATTGCCAATCGAGCCAAATCTAGCTATTTATAGAAACTGATACTTGCCATACTAAAAATTGCTAAGGACAACACATGTTAAAAATTTTAGGACGTAATAATTCCATTAATGTTCGCAAAGTCTTATGGCTGTGTGAAGAACTAAATCTTGAATATGAAAGAGAAGATTGGGGTCGCGGCTTTCGCTCTGCTCAATCACCTGAATATTTACAATTAAACCCAAACGGGCAAATACCTGTTGTTATAGATGGTGATTTAGTGCTTTGGCAGTCCAACAGTATTATCCGTTATTTGGCAAATGCTTACGATAAAGAACATCAGCTTTACCCTACTCAAGCAAAAGAAAGATTTTTTGTTGACCAATGGATTGATTGGCAAGCGATCGAGCTGAATAACAGCTGGACTTATACAATTATGTCTCTGTTGAGACATTCACCAGATCATCAAGATCCAAACTTATTACAACAAGGTATTGATGACTGGAATCATCATATGCAGATTCTCGATCAACAACTCGAAAAAACTCAGGCCTATGTTGCAGGTACTGAGTTCACTCTAGCGGATATTCCAATTGGTCTATCGGTACAGCGCTGGAAAGCTACACCTTTTGACCATCCAACGCTTAAAAATGTCGACCAATATTTTGAACGTTTAAATCAACGTGCGGGCTTCTTAAAATGGGGTAATAACGGCGAACCTTAATTTTTGAATAAACTTTAATCCGAGTGATGGCGTTTCAAAATGCCATCACTTAAAAGTTGATACACCTGTTTTAAATCAACTCGATTTGCTTGAGCCAATAAGCCTTGATGCATTGCCAAGATATTCTGATCTCCCCTTACCGCAGGCCCAGTTTGCATTTGCTTTGGATCATTTTCAGTCGCTTTTTTTGCTGTTTCTATAATTAAAGGATAGAGCAAACTAAAGTCGACCTGCTCTTTATCTACTACCTGCTTTGCCATATCAAAACAATAGTTACTAAAATTACAAGCAAATACTGCTGCTAAATGCAAAGTTAAACGTTGTTTTGAGGTGTATTGATACACTCGACTGCTTAGGCTATTTGCTAAATCTGAAAGTAGTTCTTGATCAGTATCTGTTACCGCTTCAACAAATAATGGTGTGGCTTGCCAATCGACGTCTCTTTCAAGACTGAAAGTTTGCAAAGGATAAAATACCCCTGCTTTTTCATGCACATAACTGATGACTTCAATATCTGTACTACCAGAGGTGTGAACTATAAGTGTTTCAGGAAAGAATTCATGAACTTGTTTTACAAGATCTGCAATTGCACTGTCTGAAACCGCTAAAATGATAAGATCAGTTGATTGGAATTGTTGAAGTGACTGACATGCTTTTACCTGAAACTGCTCTGCAAACTTTTGAGTCTTCTCAAAATCACGCGCATAGACTTGTATGATGTGATGACCTTGAGCCAACAATACCTTTGCTAAATGAAAGGCAACTCGCCCACTTCCAACCAAACTGATTTTCATATCAATCCAACACTATTTGTTCCAACAAAAAAGCTTCTCAAAATGAGAAGCTTTTTTCAAATTAAAATATCTAATTTTTCATACATCAGAATATTATTGAGCTACTGAAAACTCGATACGACGGTTTTTAAAGCGTCCTTCTTCTGTCGTGTTCTCTGCAACAGGCTGATCAGAGCCATGACCTTGTGCAACTAATTTAGACCCGTCTACACCTTTAGATGTTAAATAGTCGACTACTGCTTGAGCACGGCGTTGTGATAAAGCCTTATTTGCTACTGCATTACCCGTCGAGTCAGTGTGACCACCCACATTTAATTTCACACCACTGACTTTATTTAAAAGTGTTGCAGCTTGATCAAGAATAGCTTTGTTGTCTGCTGGAATATCGCTTGAGCCACTCGCAAAGTTAATGATTTGCAAGTTAAGTGCTTTTACTAATGCATTTACATCGACATTATTCGGATCAATTGAGCCTAGAGCAGTTTGCGAAGCAGTTAAGCTATTGCTTACAGATTGCTCAGCTGTTTCTGGTGCAGTAGAAACAACTTCAGTGTGAGGAACAAGAGCTTTTACTTTTGCGGTTAATGCTGCTAACGCTGCTGCATCACCTGCTTTCAAAGTAATTTTGTCACCTATCCATTCTAAAGATACATTTGGCACACCTTTTAAGGCACCAAGCACGCCAGCAAGTGCATCTTTATCTGTAAATCCAGCTGCATATGTTTGACTAGTATCAACGTTACAATCTTGAGTTGATGAGAAAACCTGCTTAACTTGAGTTTGTAGGGTTGCTAAGAATCCTTGATCGCCAATACCTGCCTGACACTGGCTAACAGCACCTTTATCATCTGTGCTTAAGGTTAAACTCGCAGGTGCAGCTGCGGTAGTAGCCTCAACACCACTGGCAGCTGTTGGTTCAGGTGCTGGTACAGCTTCTTTATGCTGGCAAGAACGCCATAACCAAGCAATGATAAGACCCAAAATAATTAAGGCAATAATAGGGAGGAACCCACGAGATTTGCCTGTTTTTTCACTGGCTGCCGCTAATGGTGGGGCTGCTGAAGTTGCATGTGGAACTGAAGATAAACCTGCACCAAGTCCTAAAGGAGCTAATAGACCCACTGCCCATCCCGGCAAATGCGAACGAATAGTATCTGCATGCTGACGTAAATAATTTACAATACTCTGTTGATCATTTCCGGCAACGTCCGAAATTGCATTAAGGCTAGGTTTAATTGCACTGTTGAGTGTGCTTTCGATTTCATTATTTGGTGCTGTACCACTTAAATGAGTCAGTACAGTATTCTTGATTTGGTCATTATGAGAAAAAAGGTCTGATAACGAAGGAGCCAAACTGTTTTTTAATTGTCCAATAAGATCAGGTTTAGCAGCTAATAATGAAAGTAAAATTGGATAAAACTTAGATAAAGCATTCGATTTTTCGCCTAGGTATCCATCCTGATTATCTAATATTGTTGATGATACTTTTTCTTTAAGCAGTTCTATAGGGTTTATCGACATTGGTTATTCTCCCGAATTTTATACGTCGTAACCAGCAACTTTTGATTATTCAAATACTTCTCTTTGCTGATAGTTTTTTATTCTAATGTGCGCTCAATCTTTTGTTGTTTTTTAAATAATTTATATACAAATTTCCATCTAGTATTTACAAAACAGGCAGATCTTATTGATCTACCTGTTTATATTTTAAATTTACTTTAAATAACCGTTTTATCAGTTAGCAAAAGTTTGAAGTACTTTACCGGTAAGGTTTTGACCCAACAATGGAGTATTTTTCCCTTGTGATAAAATTGTGTCTTTGCTTACTGTCCAGTTTAATTCAGGATCTACTAATACCCATCCTGCTTCATCTTCCCAACGCGTAGTCATATTGGCAACCTGCGCAGGTACGCTAGTCACTTTTTCAACCCACTCTAAAGGTTCAAATAAACCTTCATTAATGAGCTGAATGCCTAAAGATACATAAGTATCAAAAGCAGTAATGCCCGGTTGAGTTTCAGCAAATGGTGCCATTTTTGCTGAACTGCTTAAAGGCTCATGATGCGTACAAATTGCATCAATCACCCCTTCTTTTAAGCCTTGACGCAAAAGTTCTTTATCTTGCTCAGAACGCAATGGTGGACGAACATGCGCAAGTGAATTGAAACCATCAGTTAAGTGTTCAGTTAAATGCAACTGATGCATTGCTACATCGGCAGTCACTGGTAAACCTTTTGCTTTTGCTGCGCGAATTAATTCAACCGATGCACCACAAGATAACAAACCAAAGTGAGCTTTTACGCCAGTTGCTTCAATCATAAGTAGATACTTTGCAATTGCTACAGTTTCAGCAATTGCAGGAATCATCGGCAAACCTTGGCGAGAAGCAATAAAACCTTCGTGTGCACATCCATCTTTAGCAATCTGTGGTTCTTCAGCATAAAACACAACCGTTAAACCAAGACCTGCTGCATATTCCAAGGTACGAATAACTACATCATCATTTTCAAAAGCAGCATTCGCATTAGAAACAGCAGTACAACCACCTTTTTTCAAGCCCGCCATATTTGCAGGTTGCTTACCATTTAAACCTTGGGTCTGAGCACCAATGATATGCATGTGAATGCCCCCATCATGCCATGCCTTTTCAATCAAGCCATGAATGAGAGCACCGTTGTCTTGTACAATTGGCTTTGAATCAGGTGGTGTAATAACATGCAAAATACCATTGGCACGTGCTGCCTTACCTTCCGATTTCAATGTCCCATGTTGCTGTTGACCTGGTTCACGCAAACGCGCGCACAAATCAACCATGGTTGGCATTAACCATTTGCCTTGGCCATCAATGGTTTGTTCAACTTGCTCTACTGGAGCAACCAACTTGCCATTTTCAATATATACAGTTTGTACGCTGTCTGTTTTTTGGATTGGGTCTAACACACGTACATTTTCAATTTTTACAATACTCATGTGATCCATTCCTTACAACGTAATCGCTTCAATTAAACCTTGCTCTTGGAGTTGGCCTTGCATCGATAACGCCAATACGGCCATACGAACTGCAATACCATTGGTTACTTGTTTTAAAATAACCGACTGATCTCCATCAGCAACACTTGAATCAATTTCTACACCACGGTTCATTGGTCCAGGATGCATCACAATGCAATCTGGTTTAGCTAAACCAAGACGTTCTTTGTTTAAACCATACATTCTGTAAAATTCAGACTGTGAAGATAACGCTGGAGAGTCAATACGTTCGTTTTGAATACGTAAGGCAATAATCACATCACAATCGGTAATACCTTCATCCATCTTGTTAAACAAACGAACGTGCTCGCCATATTCCGAAAAGCCCACTGGCAATAATGTATTCGGTGCAATCACACGAATGTCTTTACAACCTAGAGTTTGTAATGCAGCTACATCCGAACGTGCTACACGAGAGTGTTTGATGTCCCCGATAATAGCAACGCTTAAATCTTCAAATGGTTTTTTAGTTTCACGGCGAATAGTCAGCATATCAAGCATCGCTTGCGTTGGATGCGCATGACGTCCATCTCCTGCATTAATAATCGCGACCTTTGGACATACATCTTTAGCAATGAAATGTGCAGCACCCGAAGATGAATGGCGAACAACAAAGATATCCGCTGCCATTGCTTCAAGGTTCCAGAGCGTATCGCGCAGAGTTTCACCTTTTGAAGTACTTGAACGTGCAATATCAATGTTCAGTACATTGGCAGACAAACGTTTTGCTGCTGCTTCAAAAGTAGTACGAGTACGTGTGGAGTTTTCAAAGAAGAGATTCATAACCGTCAATCCCTCTAAGAGCGGACGGTTAATTAAATTATTATTATCGTCTAAAAAGCTTTGTGCGGTATCTAAAATCTTGGTGAGGTTTTCTTTTGAAAGTCCCTCAATCGTTAAAAAATGTTTTAAATTTCCGTCTTGATTGAGCTGAACCTGGCTCGGTTGATGCAACGCTGCAATATGCATAATGGATTCCTATGGGTCGAATCGCGAAAACGTGCATAGTGTAGCTGAATTCCGCTCTTTTCGCAGAAGAACTTTACAGAATAAGGCCCTAAATTGACCAGAAAATTTAGAACCTTATTGGCAATTACCTTAATGCACCAATGTAATGGTGCGGAACTTGTGCCCGATAAATATCCTCAGCGGTAATTTCCGACTCTTCATCGACTTTAACAACAGCGATTTTTTCTTTTTGAGAAGGCTCCTCTGGTATTGTATCAACCAACGATTTCAATCGCTCAACACTTCGTTTTAATTCGTCATCCTCTGATTCTAGTGCCAGCGCAATGACATATTTTGCATAATCTTTATTTTGGACAACGTACATTGCATCTATTACCCGCCCCGTCACCCTACGCATGCGTACATATATTTGTGTCGCTACTGAGAAAGCATCCGCATTAGCAATAAAACCATTCCCCATCATGTCTTTCATTTATAATTACCCCATCAATTTAAAATAATAAAATGGTTAAAAACTGGCTATGTTTGTTAATTAAATAACCATTGATAGGATTGAGTTAGCAAAATACATACCACTTTAATTGTTTTAATCTTTAAAAATCAGTTTATTGGTTGGATTATGATAGGTTGCAATAATTTAAAAACCTTTACACATCAAAATAAGTTAAACTTTGCATCGTTAATATTTATATGTTTTGGTCAATCGAGTTTATGAATACCTCTTTACGTTTAAACCACTATTGGATTACTTGTGCTGATGGTTTAGAAGCCCTCTTACAAGAAGAAATAGAACAGCTTGGCACCAAAGTGACAGAACGTAAAGCAGGACGTTTAATCATTGAAGGAACGCTTGAACATGCTTACCGTATCTGTATGTGGTCGCGTCTTGCTTCTCGTGTTTTACTTCCGATTCATACTTATGAACTTGAACATACACACGATGCACGTGATGTAGCAGAAGAGCTTTATGAAGGTGCGATTAGCTTTGACTGGTCACTTATTTTTGCACCACAAAGTACCTTCGCAATTCGCTTACATGCAGAACGTGAAATTAAGGTTAATACTCAATTTGCAACACTTCGAGCAAAAGATGGTGTTGTCGATTCTTTCATGGAAGCTGTAGGTCGTCGTCCGAGCATTGATACTAAACAACCAGAAATTACGTTATATGTTTTAGCAGGTAAAACTGAGCATACATATTGCCTAGATTTATCAGGTGATTCATTACATAAACGTGGTTACCGTCGTTATATGACGGATGCGCCAATTAAAGAAAACCTTGCTGCGGCAATTTTACAAAAAGCTCAGCTTCAGCAACGTAAGCCAGAGATTGTACTCGACCCGATGTGCGGTTCAGGTACATTTATTATTGAAGCATTAATGATTTTGACTGACCGTGCACCAGGCCTTGTTCGCCGTTTTGGTTTTAATGGTTGGCATGGTCATGACCGCGAGCTTTGGCTTTCACTCAAAGCTGAAGCAGCAGAACGTCATGAAAAGGCGCTTGAATTACCTTTACCTAAATTTTATGCCTACGATGCAGACTGGGAAGCTGTCAAAGCCACTCGTGAAAATATTATTGCGGCAGGCTTTGAAAAAGTATTAGGTCAAATTCAGATTGAAGAACGTACTTTAGCGGACTGGCCTGATTTTTCAGCTGAAGGCAAAACTGCATTTATTGTGACTAACCCTCCATATGGTGAACGTTTAGGTGATAAAGCATCTAACCGCTCTCTTTATTTAGGTTTATCTGCACTTCTAAAAAAACATTCCCAAAATCAATATGCAGAAATTATGGCAGCGAAAATTAAAAAAGCCGATGTTTTAGCGTTTGAAGCGCCTGAAACCTTACGTTTAATGAATGGTAAGTTACCGATTTACATTCGCTTTGGTTCAATTAAGCCTGAAAAAGTAACTCAGCCATTCTTAGCAACTTGGCAAGCTCAACCTATTGAAATGGAAGAAGCTCAAGATTTTGCTAACCGTTTGCAAAAAAATATGATCGCCTTGAAAAAATGGGCAACGAAAGAAAATGTTTATTGCTTACGTTTGTATGATGCAGACTTACCTGACTTTAATGTCGCTGTTGACTTATACGGCGATCGCTTACATGTTCAGGAATATGCACCACCAAAAACGATCGATCCTGAAAAAGCAAAAAAACGTTTTAATTTAGCACTCGCTGCAATTCGTGCTGTTACTGGTTTAAACCGCGATGCTATCTTCATTAAGACACGTGCGCGCCAAACAGGTACTAATCAATATACGAAACAAAGCACAGCTTCAAAACGTTTTATCGTTCAGGAAGGTAAAGCTAAAATTTTAGTTAACCTGACAGATTACCTAGATACAGGTTTATTCCTCGACCACCGTCAAATGCGTTTACGTATTGCCCAAGAAGCTCGTGGTAAGCACTTCTTGAACTTATATAGCTACACCTCTACAGCAAGCTTACATGCTGCTTTAGGCGGTGCTGCAAGCACGACAAGTGTAGACTTATCTAATACCTACTTAAGCTGGTCAAAAGAAAACTTCGTTTTAAATGGCCTGACTGTAGATCACGCAGATGAACAGCACATGTTCTTTGCGAGCGACTGTTTTGAGTGGTTAAAAGAAGGTCACGAACAATATGACCTTATTTTTATCGATCCACCGACATTCTCAAACTCTAAAAAGTTCTATGGTACTTTCGACGTCCAACGTGACCATGTTTCACTCATTAAACGTGCAATGAATCGTTTAAACAGTGAAGGAACGCTCTATTTCTCAAACAACTATCGTGGTTTTGAAATGGATGAAGAGATCGAAGCTATTTTTCAGGTTGAAGAAATCACTTCTGAAACCATTGGCCCTGATTTTAAACGTAATCAAAAAATCCACCGTGCATGGAAAATCCAGCATCCTGGCCTAGATCAATATTAATAAGACTAGGGGTTATTATTACTTCACGGTAATAATAACCTCACCATGAACATTTTTTGATTCAAAATCATATTTGGTAAAGCGGTCTGCTCTTTCGGGTAATGCCATCATTTCCAGTTTTTTCTTTTCCTTACTATCAATCACATGATTTTGTTTTTGTTCTTGATAAGGTGAAAGTACACTTGTTCTGAGGGCATCCCATCGAACTTGTTGTAAATAATTATCCCCTAACACCTGACGTGCTTGTTGTTGTTCTATCATTGGTTTCTTAGCATCGTCTTGAGCTTTCGCAATAATTACTGGTAAAGCTGCATTTACTGCCCCTGTTTGCGTTGCTAAGGCCCCTTCACTTAGAGGCTGCGCAGCCCATACGTTAATTGGGATCAGTGTAATACAACCTAAAATACACAGCGCAGATCCTTGTTTATTGTTCATTGCATTTATCCTAAATTGTTATTGTTCGTTATATCGAACAAAATTAACAATTTTTTAAACATGTCGCAATGTTATAAATAGACTTCCCGACAATTAACATTGATCATTTTAAAACCTGAAATATTTCACAAGCATTTAGTGAATATTCAAGTTGTTTTATAGATTTTTATCTCAGACTTGTACGACACTGCTAAATCACTTACTGTAATTTTATAATTTATCTGTAAATTGATTTTATTTATAAATAAACACCATTCGAGGTGAAATAATGCTTCAGCAGTGCTGCCAACTATTAGAAGATCGCCAGCTCAAAATTGCTTTTATTGAGAGTGCGAGTTCGGGTTATTTAACAAGTCAGTTTTCTATTCACAAAAATAGTGGTGCAGATATTTTACTAGGTGGCTTAGTTAGCTACGACCCAAGCATTAAAATTAGTATTTTAAATATCGATCCAAAGTTAATAGAGACTTACACAGCAGAGTCACCGCAAGTTACAGAAGAAATGTGTAGGCTGGGTCAAAGCTTATTTCAACAAACTGATATTATTGTCAGTTGTACTGGGCTATTAAAATCTGGAGGAAGTGAAACCCGAGAAAAACCTGTGGGCACCTTTTTTATTTGCATTTCTTACCAACAGCATATTTATCATTATCGTTATTTTTTATCTGGTCACTCAGAACAAAAGTTAAAGACATTAACTCAGAAAGTTTCAGATGCCATAATTGCTTTACTCACATCAACCATAAAAACTGATTCAACATAAAAAAAGAGAATATGTTTCCATATTCTCTTTTCGGTTTTAGCAGAAAAAGCTTAACTGAGTTTCATTTTATCGAAGACTAAATGCCCATTTTCGCCTTTAACTAGAATAGTATCACCTGCGACAAAATCACCCGACAAGATTTTTTGTGCTAATGTGTTTTCAATCTGTTGTTGAATCGCACGTTTTAATGGACGCGCGCCATAGACAGGATCGAAACCAGCATCAATCAATAAATCAAAAGCGGTATCATCTACAGTTAGACTCATGTCACGATCAACAAGACGCGAACGTAATCGATCCAACTGAATATCGGCAATACCACGAATTTGTGCTTTTTTGAGTGAATGGAAAATCACAAGCTCATCAATCCGGTTAATAAATTCCGGACGGAAATGCTGACTTACCGCATTCATTACAATGGTACGCACTTCATCGTCTGTTGCACCCTCACCTAGCTCACGTACATCTTGTGAACCTAAGTTCGAAGTCATCACAATTACCGTATTTTTAAAGTCTACTACTCGACCTTGTGAATCGGTTAAGCGGCCATCGTCCAATACTTGGAGCAAGATATTGAAGACATCTGGATGTGCTTTTTCAACCTCATCAAACAACACCACGCTATATGGCTTACGGCGAACAGCTTCAGTTAAAACACCACCTTCTTCATAACCGACATATCCTGGAGGCGCACCAACTAAACGGCTAACAGAGTGTTTTTCCATGAATTCACTCATGTCGATACGAATCATCGCATCATCACTGTCAAACAAGAAGTTAGCTAAAGCTTTAGTCAACTCTGTTTTACCAACACCTGTTGGACCCAAGAACAAGAATGATCCACTAGGACGATTCGGGTCAGACAAACCGGCACGTGAACGGCGGACAGCATTCGATACCGCAACAACTGCTTCATCTTGCCCAACTACGCGGTCATGTAAAAACTCCTCCATATTAAGAAGTTTTTCACGTTCGCCTTGCATCATTTTAGCAACCGGAATACCTGTTGCAGCACTAACAACTTCAGCAATTTCATTTTCAGTTACTTTAGTACGAATGAGTTTTGGCTCTTCGTTCTCCTCTGCAACTTCATCTTGCTCCAGTTGTTTTTGCAACTCTGGAATTACGCCATACTGTAAACGTGCTGCCTCAGCCAAATCACCTTCACGCTGAGCTTTCTCAAAAGCAATACGCGCTTTATCAAGTTCCACCTGAGCCTGTTTAGTACCTTCTACCAAAGTTTTTTCAGACTTCCAGATTTCTTCAAGATCGTTGTATTCTTTCTCGACTTCAGCAATCTGTTTTTCAAGATGAGTGACTTCAGCTTTACTGCCGACATCTTCATCTTTTTTCACAGCTTCCAATTGCATTTTCAACTGGATTAAACGGCGATCGAGCTTATCAAGTGCTTCAGGTTTAGAGTCAATCTCCATTTTAATACGAGAAGCTGCCTCATCAATCAAATCAATTGCCTTGTCTGGTAATTGACGATCAGTGATGTAACGATGAGACATTTTCGCCGCAGCAATAATCGCAGAGTCTAAAATTTGCACACCATGGTGAGTGGCATATTTTTCTTTGAGTCCACGTAAAATTGCAATCGTATCTTCAACACTTGGCTCATCAACTAGCACTTTTTGGAAACGACGCTCTAAAGCTGCATCTTTTTCAATATATTGACGATATTCATCTAAGGTCGTCGCACCCACACAGCGCAATTCACCACGAGCCAACGCAGGTTTTAACATATTACCTGCATCCATCGCGCCATCACCTTTACCTGCGCCTACGAGTGTATGTAACTCATCAATAAACAGGATGATTTCGCCTTCGTGTTTTGCCAAGTCTTTTAAAACAGCTTTTAAACGTTCTTCAAACTCACCACGATATTTAGCCCCAGCCAATAATGAACCTAAATCGAGGGATAAAACACGTTTATTTTTCAATCCCTCTGGCACTTCACCATTCACAATACGCTGTGCCAAACCTTCAACAATAGCGGTTTTACCAACGCCCGGTTCACCAATAAGAACAGGGTTGTTTTTGGTACGACGCGATAACACCTGAATGGTACGACGAATTTCATCATCACGCCCAATGACAGGATCAAGTTTTCCAGATAAAGCACGCTCTGTTAAATCAATCGTATATTTATTAAGTGAGTCACGTTGGTCTTCGTGATTATTACTCATGACTTTGTCATCACCTCGAATATGTTCAATTACTTTGCGTAAACTGTCGGGAGTTACGCCTACGGCACTTAAAATATTTTTAGTTTCGCCTGTCTCTGCCAAACCTAATAAAACCCAGTCAGTTGATAAAAATTCATCACCTGCCTTTTGCGCATATCTGTCTGCCAGATTAAGTGCTTTAACCGCTTCTGGGTTTAAGTTGACATCACCCGTTGGATTGGCAATTGTCGGCGCATCTTTTATAGCCTGTTCAAGTTTTTGTTTAAGTTCAGGTAACCGTGCACCTGCTTGTTGCAACAAACTAATATTTGATGGCTCTTCTAACAAGGTAGACAAAATATGAATACCTGCGATAGCGGTATGGTCTTTACCCATCGCTAAAGATTGAGCATCTGAGAGGGCTTGCTGCAAGCGGTTTGTAAATTTCTCAAAACGCATTCTTGTTATTCCTCACAACAAATTTGTACTTGTCTAATAGATGGGAACACTTCTTCGAATTTCAAATAAATTTTTATATATTTTTCATAATGTTATAAAAATAACAGTGAGTAAAACTCCATTATAATATGGGATTATTTTGTATATATTTCAAGTACAGTTCAGCTACATTTTATTAAAATGCTTGAATATTTAGATTCATGCTTATTCTTACTACGCTTTTCACAAAGTCTTCATTGAGAATTTAGTAATTAAGCTTTAGTTTATCTTGCTAGTTTCCTACTCGTTTTGAAATGAAAAATGCACTTTAAACATATTATATTAACAACAACTTGTCTTTTTACTTCGGCACTAGCAATCGCTCAGCTCCCACAAGACTCCAGACGACCTGGTGGAATTGCAGTTGTTCCTCTAAGTACAGATATTACTCAGGTCACATTTCAACAGAAACCTGTTTTAATTAGTAAAGAAGGTCAGCAGCGTTATGCCGTGCTTGGTATTCCTTTATCTACTCCAATCGGAAATATTCAACTGGACACAAATAAAGCCCCGATTCAAATAGAAGTTAAGTCTTATCCTTACGCTGAGCAACGCATTAAAGTCACTAACCAAGATTATGTGAACCCCAACCAAAGTCAATTAGACCGTTACGCTCAAGAAGCAAAAGAACAAAATGATGTGTATACCTCATTTACACAGAGCTCGTGGCAAACCCTACCCACATTTATACGCCCGACTTCAGGGAAATTTAGCAACTCTTTTGGAAGAAAGCGCTTTTTCAATGGCGAGGAACGCGCGCCTCACTCAGGTTTAGATATTCCTGCGCCAGTAGGACAAAAAGTTGTTGCTCCGGCAGATGGTGTTGTTATCCAAACTGGATCTTATTTTTTTAATGGACAAACCGTGTTGATTGATCATGGCCAAGGCTTAGTCAGCATGTTCTGCCATTTAAGCGCAATTAAAGTAGAGAAAGGCCAACATATCCGCCAAGGAGAAACGTTAGGTTTAGTAGGCAAAACAGGACGCGTGACAGGCCCTCATCTGCATTGGGGCATGAGCCTTAATAATGCTCGGGTAGATCCTCAGCTTTTTCTAAATATAGCTCGTTAATTTAAAGCTTTACGAAAATACTTTGGCGCTTCGACATAGCCTTCTCTTAGGTAAAATTGATGTGCCAAAAGTCTTTGCATTCCTGAATGCAGTTCCATTCGATCACACCCTCGGCGTCTGGCTTGTTGCTCAGCCTCCTTTACGAGTAAATGCCCTACACCTTTGCTACGCATATTCTCATCAACACACAGATAGCATATTTTGGCAAAGTCACCTTGTAAGGCAATTTGCGGAATAAAGTAGAGAGATAAAAAACCATAAATTTTACCCCTCTCTTCAGCAATCAAAATTTGTGAATTAGAGTCATTATGGAGTATCTCAAATTTTTCTTGAATAAGAGCAAAAGGCTGTGGGTATCCCATCTGTTTAAGTAGATCACATATAGCTTGAGTATCTTTTGATTTAGCAGAACGAATATTCATCTTTCTTTTCCCTATTATTTTTTAGTTATTTTTGACAATAAAAAAGCCAACTCTAATGTCAGCTTTTTTTAATTTCTAGTTAGCAAAAAAATGCCTTATTCCGCTTCAATAATTTCGAAGTCATGTGTAATTTCAACACCACCGTCAGAAAGCATTTTACTTGCTGAACAATATTTCTCGGCAGACAATTCAACTGCTTTTGCAACCTGCTTTTCTTTCACAGCTTTACCAGTTACCACAAAATGTAAGTGGATTTTAGTAAACACAGCCGGAATTGCGTCAGCGCGCTCAGCTTTTAAATTACATACAACATTCGTCACATCTTGGCGAGATTTCTTTAAAATAGTCACAATATCAAACGAAGCACACCCACCAAGTCCCATTAATATCAATTCCATAGGACGTGGACCACGGTTTTCACCACCATACTCAGGTGAGCCGTCCATGATGACACTATGCCCACTATCCGATTTCGCTTCAAAAGCAACATTCTCTAGCCAATGTACACTTGTTTGCATTGCAACTACCCAAAAAAAATTATAAATTTAAGCAGGGTCTGTTGACATTTCATCTATGGATTGCGTTATAGCTAAAAATTAATCCAAATAAGACGCAAAACCCAGACAATGGCAATCCTTTGTCCAGTTTTGTAATAAAGTTTGTGAAATTTCAGCCATAATCTGAGTTGCAATTAAAGCAGCGCAGGCATAGCGCAAGACCAAGTTATTTTGTACGTTCCGTTGTTAAGATCTATTTATTTAGAATGGCTAAATTTCATAGTTCTTATTTGGTACGTCTAAAAGAATTGTCTTATGTTGCAACCATCTGTGAAATGTCAACAGGCCCTTGTTTTGTACACTAACATAAAATGAGTTGATAAGGAATTTCATCTCTTCTGTGTAATAGCTCATCTCGAGCTTGTGTGAATTGTTTACCCTATTCGGAACATATTAAGCATGACTTCAAATTTTTCACAACTCAGCACAGATGCTTTATCTCCGGGGCAACTACCTGAATCCGTTAAAGCATTGTTAAAACGTGCTCACATCAACAGATATCCAAAACGAACCACAATTGTTGATGCCGGAACAGAGTCAAAATCTTTATATTTAATTTTAAAAGGCTCAGTTTCAATTATTTTGCGTGAAGATGACGAACGTGAAATTGTTGTTGCGTATTTAAATCCGGGCGATTTCTTTGGGGAAATGGGGCTTTTCGAACCGAACCCTCAACGTACAGCCGAAGTTCGTACTCGTGATGTCTGTGAAATTGCAGAGATCTCTTATGACAACTTCCACGAACTTAGCAAACAATATCCAGACTTAAGCTATGCTGTTTTTGCACAATTAGTTCGCCGTCTAAAAAATACGACTCGTAAAATGACAGATCTTGCGTTCATTGATGTGTCTGGTCGTATTGCACGTTGCTTAATCGATCTATCTTCTCAACCAGAAGCAATGATTTTGCCGAATGGTCGTCAAATTCGTATTACTCGTCAAGAAATTGGCCGTATTGTTGGATGTTCACGTGAGATGGTTGGTCGTGTACTCAAAACCTTAGAAGATCAAGGTATGATCCAAACTGATGGTAAAGCCATTCTTATTTTTGATGCATCATTAGAAGAAAACACTGTTTCTGATGATGACTACGATGATGAAGAATAATATTCATTAAATTTTTAATAAAAAGCAAACTTCGGTTTGCTTTTTTTATATGCAACAATGAGTTAATACACAAAACTTACAAACTATTCTAATTTTATGATTTAAGTTGAATACATATTCTCCGTTAGGCTAACTCAAAATTTCCAAGGATTCCGCTGTATGCAATTTAACCCACTTAGTCGCACAGGCCTTAAACTTCCAGAAATTTGTTTAGGCACCATGACATTTGGTGAGCAAAACTCCCAACAAGAAGCTTTTGAACAACTCAATTACGCCTTGGCCCATGGTTTATATTTTTGGGATACGGCAGAAATGTATTCCGTTCCACCAAAACCTGAAACTTATGGCGCAACTGAAACGATTATTGGTAATTGGTTTGCCCAGCATGGACAACGTGACAAAGTCTTTCTTGCATCTAAAATTGCAGGTCCGGGCTTTGGAGGAACACACATCCGAGAAGGCAATACACGCTTTAACAGCGACCATATTGCTAAAGCTCTAGATGGATCACTTAAACGCCTCCAAACGGACTATATCGACCTTTATCAACTGCATTGGCCTGAACGTCATACCAACTTTTTTGGTACGCTCGCTTATGGCAATCAGCAAGCTGAAAATGATTACGACACAACACCTCTAGAAGAAACATTACTCGCTCTACAAGAAGAGATTAACCGTGGGCGCATTCGCTATATTGGTTTATCAAATGAAACCCCGTGGGGCACCATGAAATTTTTACATTTGGCCGAAAAGCTAGGTGTCAGTAAATTTGTAAGTGTTCAAAACCCATATAGCCTGCTTAACCGTACTTATGAAATAGGTATGTCAGAGATTGCTAAATATGAAGATGTCGGCTTGCTCGCCTACTCTCCTCTGGCTTTTGGTTACTTAACTGGCAAGTTTAGAAATGGTGCTCGTCCTGATAATGCTCGTGTAACACTATTTCCGCGTTTTAGCCGCTACAGCAACCCTCAAAGCGAATGGGCGACTGAACAATACGCACAGCTAGCAGAAAAGCATGGACTAAGCTTGACTCAGATGGCCTTAGCTTTTATTAAACAACAATTCTTTGTGACCAGCACAATTATTGGTGCCACTAATTTAGATCAACTTAAAGAAAATATTCAGGCATTTGAGATTGAACTACCAAGTGAAGTTCTAAAAGGTATTGAGGCCATCCATACCCAACAGCCCAACCCTGCTCCTTAAATAAAAAACGGATGCTTAAGCATCCGTTTTCTTTATCTATATAAAATTTACATCTTATTTGCGGCTATTATAAACTGCCATTGCCGCAGGTAAGTTTTTACGCATATCACCAATACGTTGTGAGTTAGATGGGTGAGTAGACAAGAATGATGAACCACCGCCACCTTCAAGCTTATTCATTTTTTCCCAAAGTGTAATCGCTGCATTTGGATTATAGCCTGCACGTGCCATCAACATTAAACCACCTTGGTCAGCACGACTTTCCAAGCTACGAGAATATGGTAAGCCCACACCCACTTGTGTACCTAACTGAGCGGCAGCAGTACCAAGCTGGCCTACATTATTACCCGCATAGCTTAAACCGATGCCTAGAGCTAAATCAGTTAAAGCTTGTGCACCAATTTTACTTTTTGCATGCTCTTCTAAAGCATGTGTCATTTCATGTCCCATAACAGCTGCAATTTCAGCATCTGTCAGGTTCAATTTATTCACAATACCTGTATAGAACACTACTTTGCCACCAGGTGCAACGTAAGCATTAATCGTATCTGATTTCAACACCGCTAACTGCCAGCTAAATGGTTGACCAGTCTGATTCATCTGGTTGGCATATGGTTTTAAACGGTTGAATACAGCATTAATACGGTTATATGTACTAGAGCTTGTATCGAGAGCACCCTTACCACGTGCTTCCTGCACCATCTTATTAAAACCTTGAGCAGATTGAGCATTTAAGGTTGCAGTATCTGCCCCAGCCATGTCCGCTACTGTTGCACAGCCAGAAATGGTCATCACACTTGCAGCACACAAGCTTAAAAAGAGTTTTTTATTCATAACACGGATCACCTAAATCGATAAAAAGCTGTTTATTCTTTTGCACTTATTATAAGAAATACCACTGATGCTTTGAATGTCTCATTTCTCCATGATCATAGTATTTATGTAACGATCAAGTAGATAAAGTCATCAAATAAATCCAGAAAATTAAACAGATTACATTTAAACCCAAATAAACATGACTTAAGGTTTTAACTTTCTCTTCAAGATTAGGACTTTCCCTTTTCCAGAGTAAATAACTATTTTGTATGAGTACAACAGGAATTAACACACATGCGAACAAAACCGACAAGCCCATAAAAGCGGTCATAAAGAAATCTTCATGATATTCCTGTCCATAAATAACCAACATCGCCAGCGTGGGTGAACCACCAATAGCAAATAAAAAAGAATAAAAAATTGTTTTTGAAATAGTTGGTTGCAGCTTCATCCTGAGCCCATCCTTCCTTATCTATATATAACGTTTTAATCTGAATCTAATAAAACGAAAACTGCACTTTAGTCGGGTATAAAAAAGGCCCCCTTTCAGGAGGCCTTTTTAATCTTTGCTAATTAAGCAGAGAATGGATGACGTAAAACAATTGTTTCTGCACGATCTGGACCAGTTGAAACGATATCAATCGGACATTCGATTAATTGTTCAATACGCTTAACATAAGCCAAAGCATTTGCTGGTAATTGATCGATACTCGTTAAACCAACAGTCGACTCGCTCCAACCAGGCATAGTTTCATAGATTGGCTTCAAGCATTCAAAAGAAACCGCATCTGAAGAACCTACACAACCTGAATCTGTATTTTCATAACCCACACAGATTTTCACTTCTTCTAAACCATCTAAAACGTCAAGTTTAGTTAAGCAAATACCTGAAAGAGAGTTTACATCTACAGAACGGCGAAGAATTTCAGCATCAAACCAACCACAACGACGTTGACGGCCAGTAGAAGCACCAAATTCATGACCAACTGTACCTAGGTGTTTACCAATTGGGTCACCAGAATCAGCAGCTGCATCGTAAACCAATTCAGTTGGGAATGGACCAGCACCTACACGTGTTGTATAAGCTTTAGTAATACCTAATACATAATCAAGATGTAAAGGTCCCATACCTGAACCAGAGCTTACGCCACCAGCAGTTGTATTTGAACTTGTAACATACGGATAAGTACCGTGGTCGATGTCTAGAAGTGAGCCTTGAGCTCCTTCAAACATTACAGCCTTACCTTCTTTGCGATAGTCATGCAACACTTTAGTCACATCAATCACTAATGGAGCAAGCACTTCACGCCATTGGTTGCAAAGAGCCAATACATCTTCAAATTTAACAGCTTCTACACCGTAGAACTGAGTTAATTGAAAGTTATGTAACTCAAGCATTTCTTGAAGTTTTTCTTCTAATGCTGCACCACCACGAACAAGGTCAGCAACACGCACTGCACGGCGAGCTACTTTATCTTCGTATGCAGGACCAATACCACGACCTGTAGTACCGATTTTAGCATTACCACGTTTCTTCTCACGTGCCTGATCAAGTGCAATGTGGTTAGGCAAAATGAGTGGACAGTTTGGAGAAATACGTAGACGTTCTTTAACAGGAACACCTTCCGCTTCCAAAATTCCCATTTCTTCAATTAACGCGGCTGGTGAAAGTACTACACCATTACCAATTAAGCACAATACGTTTTCACGTAAAATGCCTGATGGAATGAGGTGCAATACAGTCTTTTTACCACCTACGACAAGAGTATGACCTGCGTTATGTCCGCCTTGATAACGTACTACCGCAGCCGCCTGATCTGTGAGCAGGTCGACGATTTTACCTTTACCTTCGTCGCCCCATTGGGTACCAAGTACCACAACATTTTTGCCCATAATAGCCTCATTACATCATGCTGTTAAAATTGGAAACCACCAGTAAAAATTTACCGTTGGCGATTAAATCTTTTCAATATTCCATTGTCCATTTTGCGACACGAGTTGATGGGTCGCATATGGAATAGAACTTAAATCATCATTACCTAACAATTGAACCACACGTAAACCTTGAGCACGTGCATTCGAAATTGCTGAGAGTAAATCCTGTTCTGAGCCTTTTGGAGCAACAACAGTTTCGATTTCCGCGAACTGATTTGCACCTAAGGCATATAAATCACAACTAAAGCCAGTAGCAGGACGTGCGCGGCCAAAGTGCTCACCAATACCATCATAACGGCCACCCTGTGCTAAAGGCGCAGCTCGATTCGGTGCATAGACCGCATACATTAAGCCAGTGTGATAGTGATAACTACGTAGCTCTACAACATCAATACCGATATTGAGATTTGGCCAACGGCCTTTAATTTGCGCAAGTGTCGTTTTAAGTGCATCTAACGCTGATTTAAACTCAGCATCTTGTAAGATGTTTGCACTTAAATTCGCCTGCAATGCTTCTAGATCACTAGAATAGCGGCCAAGTGCATAGAAATCAGAACCCATATTGAGGTTTTGAGTAAATTCAGCTAACTCTGGTAACGCTTTTCTTTGATAAAGATCTGAAAGCTCATGCTCTTCATTTTTTGACAGTCCAGCACATTTTACTAAACTGCGGAACAACCCTACATGACCCAAATCTAAATGCGCGCCTTGTAAAGTATAGATGTTCTCGATCAACCCCAGCATAACATCGACCATTTCGACATCAGCTTCGATACTGTCATGCCCGTATAACTCTGCACCTAATTGTAGAGGTGCACGTGTGGCATTGAAATTTTGTGGTTTAGTATGTAATACAGTCCCTGAATAACAGTAACGTGCAACGCCTTCAACTGGTCTTACATGTGCATCGATACGTGCAACTTGCGGCGTCATATCAGCACGAACACCGAGTAAACGGCCTGAGAGCTGATCAATGACCTTAAAAGTTACTAAATCTAAGTCTTGATTTGATTCTGATAATGAAGACAACGATTCGATGTATTCGATAAATGGTGTATATACCAATTGATAACCTCGTACCGCGAGGAAATCTAAAGCTTCACGGCGAAGTTTTTCAATGACTTGCGCCTGTTCCGGCAATACATCTGCTACCCCGTCAGGCAGCAACCATGTCTCTGAAATGGTCATATTTCAAGCCTAAAATCTGATCAACGTGGAACGACCCCACATAAAAAAATCGGGAACACACCCGATTTCTCTTAGTGTAGCATGATACTTTGTGCCATGCACCTGACAATTTGCATAAATCTTTCTTAATAAACTCTAAAGTCAAAAAGAAGATTCCATGAAATAATAATAATATTCAATACTTTATTCTCATTCACTCATATCATAGACAAAAGTTCTTCGACCAAAGAATGGGCCAATATCTGAGCTATCTCCTTGTTGCCAGTTAACCAGATTTAATCTTTGAATAGCTTTCTTAAGGTATTTTAAATTTAGAAAGAATCACACAAATCTAATAATCGGTTTGCATAGCCCCATTCATTATCGTACCAAGCGAATACTTTAGCTTGATGGCCAACGACCATCGTCTGAGTTAAATCAACGATGAGTGAATAAGGTGAATGATTGAAATCACTCGAAACTAATGGCTCATCTGTTACCGCCATAATTTCTGCATAGTCTGTTTGAGATGCTTTAATTAGTATTTCATTAATGTGATGCACAGTAATTGGAGATTGCGCGATAAAAGTTAAGTCAATTGCCGCCACATTAATAGTTGGTACACGAATTGAATAACCATCAATACGGTCTTCCATTTTAGGCATAACACGCTTTAATGCGCCGAGTGCACTAGATGTGGTCGGGATAATATTTTGCCCTGAAGCTCTAGCACGACGTAAATCACGATGTGCGTGGTCAAGAACAGATTGATCTGCTGTCACTGCATGAATTTCTGTCATAAGCGCAGTTTCAATACCGAAAGCATCATCAATGATTTTGACTAATGGAACTAAAGCCTGCGTAGTACATGAAACGCTTGATATGATCTGATCAGTCACTTTGACTTCATTATGGTTCACACCATAAACAATAGCTGCATCGACATGATCAAAAGGTGCTGCTCCAATAATGACCCGCTTCGCCCCTGCTTGTAGATGACGTGTTGCATCCGCGTGAGAACGGAACAGTCCTGTACACTCAAGTACCACATCAATATCTAAACTAGACCATGGTAAAAGTTCAGGTTGTTTCTGCTTTAAAACCTCAACTTTTAGCGTTCGTTGATTTGACTGAATATTCAAAAAAACTTTTTCATTTTCAATCAATATATCTACATTGCCATTGAAACGGCCGTGCGTAGAATCATATTTAAATAAATGCACTAATGTCTGGACATCTGCTATATCGTTAATCGCCACGATTTCAAAATGAAATTGTTTTGGGCTTTCGAACCAGGCGCGTAAAACATTACGTCCAATCCGACCAAACCCATTAATGGCGATACGTTGCATGACCTATCCTTATCAACAAAACTACAAACTAAAGAAGGCATATAGTAAAGCACGTCAAGGCCAATTGAATATAGATTTTTAGCCAAATCACAGTTTTGTAAGATATTCCTTTTAAAATCGTTGGTTCGGTGGGGTTTTTCCGCTACAATTTAGCGTTTTTAAAAAATAAGCCCCGTATCACATGCAAGGTTTGGCATAAAACAAACAGGCATTGATACATTTAGCCAAATTCGAAAATATGGAGTGACTTGGTTGTGAGTACTCGTTTAATGACATCTGCTGAAATTCGTGAAGCATTTTTGCGCTACTTTGAAACGCAAGGGCATACACGTGTCGCGTCGAGTTCTCTTGTTCCTGCCAACGACCCAACTTTATTATTTACAAATGCTGGGATGAACCAGTTTAAAGACTGCTTTTTAGGTCTTGAGAAACGTGACTATGTGCGTGCAACTACATCTCAAAAATGTGTACGCGCTGGCGGTAAACACAATGACTTAGACAACGTTGGCTACACTGCACGTCACCATACATTCTTTGAAATGTTAGGTAATTTCTCATTCGGTGATTATTTCAAACGCGATGCGCTTAAATTCGCATGGGAATTTTTAACCAGCGAAGAATGGCTTGCTTTACCAAAAGATAAACTTTATGCCACGGTTTACCACACCGATGACGAAGCTTACGACATCTGGAACAAAGAAATCGGTTTAGCGCCAGAACGTATTATCCGTATTGGTGATAATAAAGGCGAAAAATACGCATCTGATAACTTCTGGGCAATGGGTGATACTGGTCCATGTGGTCCATGTTCTGAAATTTTCTTTGACCATGGTGATCACATTTGGGGTGGTTTACCAGGCTCACCTGAAGAAGACGGTGACCGTTTCATTGAAATCTGGAACAACGTTTTCATGCAGTTTAACCGTACTGCTGATGGCGTGCTTCACCCTCTTCCTGCTCCGTCTGTTGATACAGGTATGGGCTTAGAGCGTATCTCTGCTGTATTGCAACATGTTAATTCAAACTATGATATTGACCTGTTCCAACACCTATTAAAAGCTGCTGCCAATATTATCGGTATTGAAGACCAAGGTCAGCCTTCTTTACGTGTTGTTGCAGACCATGCGCGTTCATGCTGTTTTCTCATTGCTGATGGTGTAAACCCAAGTAATGAAGGTCGTGGTTATGTACTTCGCCGTATTATCCGCCGCGCTGTGCGTCACGGTAATAAACTTGGTGCAACAGGTACGTTCTTCTACAAAATGTTGCAACCTTTAATTGAAGTTATGGGTGATGCATATCCAGAACTTGCAGCTCGTAAAGACGTGATTGAAGCAACTTTAATTCGTGAAGAAGAACAGTTTGCTAAAACACTTGAGCAAGGCTTAAAACTTCTCGAAGGTGAACTTGCTCAGTTAAAAGACAAAACTATTCCTGGTGCGACTGTATTTAAGCTTTACGACACTTACGGCTTCCCGACCGACTTAACTGCTGATATTGCACGTGAACGTGACTTTATTATTGATGAAGCTGGTTTTGAAGTAGAAATGGCAGCACAGCGTCAACGTGCTCGTGATGCTGGTAAGTTTGCCGTTGATTACAACAACATTGTAAAAGTTGAAGGCGAAACTCAGTTTGATGGTTACATCAACACCACTGGTCAAGGTCAAATTGTAGCGATCTATAAAGATGGCGTACAAGTTGACGAAGTTTCTGAAGGTGATGAAGCGCTTATCGTTTTAAACCAAACTCCTTTCTATGCTGAAAGTGGTGGTCAGATTGGTGATACTGGTATCTTCAAAAACGAAACTGGTATTTTTGAAGTTCAAGATACTAAAAAGTCAGGCGGTGCCTTTGTTCATCAAGGTATTGTGACCGTTGGTAGCCTTAAAGCAGATCAAAACGTTGAAGCGATTGTTAAAGCAGACATTCGTGAAGCAACTGCACGTAACCACTCTGCAACTCACTTATTACATGCTGCCCTTCGTCAAATCTTAGGTTCACATGTACAACAAAAAGGTTCTTTAGTTGCAAGCGATATCTTACGTTTCGACTTTGCTAATGACCAACCTGTAACTTTTGAACAGTTACAACAAGTTGAGCGCTTAGTGAATGCAGAAATTATTGCAAATAGTGCTGTAACAACCGAACTTCTTGATATCGAGGCTGCAAAAGCTAAAGGTGCCATGATGTTGTTCGGTGAAAAATATGGTGATGAAGTACGTGTACTTTCTATGGGTTCAATTATTGATGAGAAAAACTTCTCAATTGAACTTTGTGGTGGTATCCACGTTAAACGTACAGGTGATATTGGTTTATTCAAAATCACTTCTGAAGGTGGTGTAGCTGCTGGTGTACGTCGTATTGAAGCTGTTACAGGTACTAAAGCGCTAGATGTAGTACAAAAAACTGATGCTGATATCCAGCACATTAATAGCTTATTAAAAGCACAGAAAGACCAAACTGTTGAGCGTGTACAAGCCAATGTTGAATTGGTTTCTGCATTACAAAAGCAGATTGAACAGCTCAATCAGAAATTGGCAAACTTCCAAGCGTCAGAATTGATTGATCAGGTACAAACCATTGCTGGTCGTCAAACGCTTATTACCACTGTTCAAGGTGTAGATGCAAAATCACTTCGCAACTTACACGACAGTGTTAAATCGAAATTAGAGAATGCAGTTATTGTGTTAGCTGGTGTAGAGGGTGACAAAGTTAGCTTACTTGCTTCAGTTGCATCACAATACACTGCAACTCTAAAAGCAGGTGACATCATCAAACATCTAGCAACCGAGTTAGGTGGTAAAGGTGGTGGTAAACCTGACTTAGCACAAGGTGGCGCGCCACTTAACGAGAAGTTTGGACAAGTTATCGCAGCATTACCTGCATGGCTTGAACAAAAATAAGACTTCACTTTTTGTGTAACTGACCCTGAAAAGCCTCTCAGGGTCATGGCTTATATGGAACAACTATGGCATTAATCGTTCAAAAATATGGCGGTACTTCTATGGGTACCCCCGAGCGCATTTTAAATGTTGCTCGTCGTGTGAAGCGTTGGCATGATCACGGTCACAAGGTTGTTGTGGTCGTATCTGCAATGAGTGGTGAAACAAACCGCTTACTTGCTCTCGCTAAAGCCATTACCGAAACACCTGACCCACGTGAGTTAGACCAAATGGTTTCAACCGGTGAACAGGTGACGATTTCCATGTTAGCTATGGCACTTAATTCGATTGGTGTGGAAGCTAAATCCTATACCGGACGTCAAGTCGGTATTAAAACTGACAGTGCATTTACCAAGGCGCGTATCGAGTCTATTGATACAGATGTCATGACCAATGACCTAGATGCAGGCCGTGTTATTGTGGTTGCTGGTTTCCAAGGCTTTGATGCTAATGGAAATACCACAACACTAGGTCGAGGTGGTTCAGATACTTCTGGTGTTGCTCTTGCTGCTGCTTTAAAAGCTGACGAATGCCAGATTTACACTGATGTAGATGGTGTTTACACCACTGACCCTCGCGTTGCTCCTAAAGCCAAAAAAATCGACCGTATTTCTTTTGAAGAAATGCTAGAAATGGCATCATTAGGTTCTAAAGTTTTACAAATTCGCTCAGTAGAGTTTGCCGGGAAATATCAAGTTCCTTTACGTGTATTATCAAGCTTTGATAATGACGACGACGGCGTTTTTGACGACGAATTTAAAGAAAATGTTGGTACACTCATTACTACTGAGGCAGAAGATACTATGGAACAGCCAATTATTGCAGGTATTGCTTTTAACCGTGACGAAGCAAAATTAACGATTTTAGGTGTACCTGATGAACCAGGCATTGCTTCTAAAATCTTATCACCAGTAAGTGATGCCAATATCGAAGTCGATATGATAGTGCAAAATGTTGAAGAAGATGGCACAACAGATTTCACATTCACAGTAAACCGTGTTGATTTAGCGAAAGCTGAAAAAATCTTAAACGAAACTGCTAAAAATATTGGTGCACGTGAAGTTTCAACACGTGATGACATCGTTAAAGTATCTATCGTAGGTGTAGGTATGCGTTCACACGCAGGTGTAGCGAGCAAAATGTTCACTGCCCTTGCTGATGAAGGTATCAACATTCTTATGATTTCAACTTCTGAAATTAAAGTTTCTGTGATTATCGACGAGAAATATCTTGAACTTGCTGTTCGCTGCTTACATACCGCTTTTGGTTTAGATCGTGAACATGGTGAAAGCAGCGCCCGCGCTTAATTTTACCAACCGGTCAAGAATTCATTAAAAAATGTTTACTTGTCCGACAATAATCAAAGAAAACACAGAGCCGCTATAGTTTTTTTTATAGCGGCTCTGTTATATTAAACGGAAAGTTTTTTGGCAGAGATTATCAAAATATGACTTTGTTCTCATATTTCTGTTAGAATCTGACTGAAAACTGAGGTTGAGCTTTTTATTTGGGTACCAATATTGCAGTTTTAAGCGTTTAGCAAGGAGATAAACATGCTGATTCTGCCCCGCCGTGTCGGGGAAACATTAATGATTGGGGATCAAGTCAGTGTTACTGTGCTTGGCGTCAAAGGAAACCAAGTTCGTATTGGTGTGAATGCACCAAAAGAGGTTTCTGTTCATCGCGAAGAAATTTATCAACGTATTCAACATGAACGTGCAATGCATGAACACCTTCAACATCTTGATCAAGATTATCAAGTTTCTTATGAAGATGATAATTATGCACAGAAAAACTTCAATCGTTAGTATGAAGTTGTTCTCTCCCTAATTAAAGCGACTTTATAGTCGCTTTAAATTTTTTAAGTGTTTGTATTTATAGACCTAAAGCACGTTTAACAGGTGCGTAACTACGGCGATGCTGATCAATCACGCCATGCACGGCAATCGCTTCAAAATGTGCTTTGGTTGGATATCCTTTATGTTTGGCAAAACCAAATAACGGATATTGCTGATCTAATTCCTCCATTTGTCGATCTCGTGTCACTTTTGCCAAGATACTTGCTGCACTAATTTCAGCATGGCTTGCATCTCCACCAATAATGGCTTCACAAGGAATAATAATTCCTTTCGGAATTTGATTACCATCGACAATCACTTTTTGAGGCTGAGTTTTCAAGCCATCTACAGCGCGTTGCATAGCCAAAAAAGTCGCCTGTAAAATATTTAGCTCATCAATTTCAGCATGAGTTGCTTCAGCAATTGACCAAGCTAAGGCTTTTTCTTGTATTTCAATAAACAACTTTTCACGTTTCTTTTCAGTTAATTTTTTAGAATCATTTAATCCTAAAATTGGATTATTCGGATCTAAAATAACGGCTGCTGCCACAACCGAACCTACTAAAGGCCCCCGTCCCGCCTCATCTACACCAGCAATAAACATCAACTCACTACCTTTAAACAAAAGAGGCTGATCAATAATAATCAGCCTTCTTTAACACATAATTTATTAATTACTTTTGTAAAGCTTCTGCCACACAAGCATTTACAGTTTTAGAAACCACTTGGTTTACGATTGTAGCACGTGTATTTACATCAAGTGCAGCTGCAGCTAATTCTACTGCTGTCACACTGTTTGGAGCCTTTTCGCTCACACAACCACATACATTGGTTTGGATGCTATCACGTTGCTCAGCAGTCATATATTTTGTTGCTTTTTTCCAAGCCGCAACATTATTAATCTCTGTAATACATTTCGCATTTACAGCAACCTTTAACGCAGCAACGCCTAATTGTTGAGTTGTGGTTTGTGCAGAAGCAGCACCTGTACCAGTACCTGTAGTTGTTGCGCATGCTGTTAAAGCTAAAACAACTGGTGCTAGAGCGAGCATCAATTTTTTCATCATTTTTTCCTTTGATTGAACCTTGGCAGCGCGTATTGTGCCTAAACTCGACTTTAGAAGAAACAAATAATTTGATGCATTTATGCAAACTATTTTCACGGGTTAAACTCAGCTCATCAAATGCTTTTTTTGGAGTAAAACGTTCTGTTTTTAGCACGCTCTGTCACATTTAAAACATTTCTCAAAATCTGTGCTTTCCCCTAAAATCACAAATCAAAACGACAAAAAAAGGGTCTTTTATGCCTGCTGCTTCCTCTCAGTATTACACCCGTACCGCACAAATTCTGCATTGGGTGATGGCAATTATTTTCATCGTCGCATGGGTTATTGGCTTTTATAGTGGAAATTTTTTAAGCTATGACGTTGATGGCAGCTTTAAAGGTGATGTGATTACGTTGCACAAGAACATTGCAACCACCATTATTTTTTTAGTCATTATCCGGATTTTATGGCGCTATACACATCCAGCTCCAAAACTACCTGATACCATGTCACCGATGATGAAAACTCTGGCACACGTGGGTCATCTATTCCTTTATGTGATTTTGGTGGCTTTACCTGTCACTGGTTGCTTGTTTAGTTGGAGTGCTGGTCACCCTGCTCCTGTTTTATATTTGTTTGAAATTCCGCGTTTAGTGCAAGATAACCCAGAGCTTTTAGCTGTTGTTAAACCATTACATATTTATATTTCTTGGTTTGCCGGTTTTCTCATTGTTGGGCATGTACTAGCAGCTTTAAAACATCACTTTATTGATAAAGACAATATTTTAAATAGTATGACTAAACAACCTAAATAAACCTGATGTATAAAAAAACCGCCTGAGATAGGCGGTTTTTTTTATTTAGATTTTTTGGATTTCTGCAATCCACTTTTGTTTCTCTTCATCTGAAATGAAAGAAGCTTCAAAAGAATTAATTGCGAGTTGCTTCAACTCATCATTGTTTAAGTCTAATGCTTGCTGGATGGCAAAGAAATTATCATTCATATATCCACCGAAATATGAAGGATCATCTGAGTTAACCGTCACATGTACGCCTTTTTGTAAAAGGCGGCGGATATTATGATCTTTCATATCCTTAACAACACATAGCTTTAAGTTACTTAAAGGACAAACCGTTAATGGCATTTTTTCATTAATTAAACGCGTCATTAACTGTTCATCTTCTTCAGAACGCACACCATGATCAATACGATTCACTTTAAGTAGATCTAAAGCTTCCCATACATATTCAGGCGGGCCTTCTTCGCCAGCGTGAGCCACGATTAAGAAGCCTTCTTCACGCGCCTTAGCAAAAACACGTTCAAATTTAGCTGGCGGATGCCCTACTTCACTTGAATCAAGGCCAACTGCAATAATGTCTTGTTTAAATGGTAAAGCTTGCTCAAGTGTTTCAAATGCAGCTTCTTCACTTAAATGACGTAAGAAACACATAATCAGTTGAGAGCTAATACCAAACTTAGCTTTGGCATCTGCACAAGCGCGTTTTAAACCATTAATCACTGTTGAGAATGCAACGCCACGGTCAGTGTGGGTTTGCGGGTCAAAGAACATTTCTGTGTGAACGACATGATCTTCGGCACATTTCTCAAAATAAGCCCATGCTAAATCATAGAAGTCTTGTTCATGTACAAGAACATTCGCCCCAGCATAGTAAATATCTAAGAATGATTGAAGATTATGAAAGTTATAAGCTTGCTTTACTTCTTCAACAGATTTGTAAGGAATCTGAATCTGATTGCGCTGGGCAATTGCAAACATTAATTCAGGTTCGAAAGTCCCTTCAATATGCACATGCAATTCGGCTTTTGGTAAGGCGCGAATCAGCTCGACTTGATTCATATTAACTCCACGTCTAAAGAAAAAAGGGTGTGGTCAAAATCACACCCTTTTATAATTTTCTTCTTATTGAAAACTATGTCTAAGATAGCTCAAGAAGAAAATTATAAAAAATCATATTAACCGCCAAACGCGATAAATTTAAATACCCAAAGCGCAGCAATAATCCATACCATGTACGGTACAGTTTTTGCCTTACCCGTGAATAATTTAACTAATGCATAGCTAATAAAGCCCATTGCAATACCATCAGCAATTGAATAGGTGAATGGCATAAATACAATGGTTAAAAATGCTGGAACAGCTTCAGTAATATCATCCCAATCAATGTGAGTGATTCCTTGTATCATCAACACACCAATGAACAATAAAGCTGGCGCCGTTGCAAAACCTGGTACAGATTGAGCAAGAGGTGCTAAAAATAAACAGCAGATAAATAAGACTGCAACTACAACAGCAGTTAAACCAGTACGTCCGCCTGCTGCTACACCTGAAGCTGATTCGATATATGGTGTAGTTGAAGATGTACCTAATGCTGCACCTGCAACGATTGCAGTAGAGTCTGCAAATAATGCTTTCTTCAAACGAGGTAATTTACCGTCTTGTAAAAGACCAGCACGGTGTGAAACACCAACCAAAGTCCCTGTACTGTCAAATAAATCGACAATAAAGAATACGAAAATGACGCCGACCATACTTGCTGTAAATAGACCTTCAAAGTCCATTTGCATGAATGTTGGTGCAATTGAAGGAATTTGACCCACTACACCCTTAAATTCATTTAAACCTAAAGCAGTAGCGATGGCCGTAACCACTAAAATACTAATAATGATTGCACCACGAACTTTTAATTGGTGTAAAACCACAATCATTAAAAATCCGAATAGCGCTAATAATACTGTAGGCTGTTTAATATCGCCCAAACCGACTAATGTCGCTTGGTTATCAACAATGATTCCAGCATTTTTTAGTGCAATCAGTGCTAGGAACAAACCAATACCACCGCCGATTGCAAACTTAAGTGACATTGGAATCGCATTAACAATCGCTTCACGAATTTTAAAGAAGCTAATTGCAAGAAAGACAAGGCCTGAAACAAAAACAGCGGCTAAAGCTGTTTGCCATGGCACGCCCATCCCCATACAAACCGAGTAGGTAAAGTAAGCGTTTAAACCCATACCAGGGGCCAGTGCGATTGGATAATTAGCAATGATCCCCATTACTAAACATCCGATTGCTGCTGCCAAACAGGTTGCAACGAATACGGCACCATGATCCATGCCGGTTTCAGATAAAATGAGTGGATTGACAATAATGATGTAACACATCGTTAAGAATGTAGTTACACCAGCAAGAACTTCAGTTCGGAAAGTGGTTTTATTGTCGCTTAGCTTAAATAAACGCTCTAACCAGCCTGCCGAAGAATTGGGCGCCGCCATAAGTAGCCTCTATGCAAAATCTGAACTGTGGAATATTTACGTCTATGTAGGTCGCTGAACAATATTGTTTTTCTGTTCAGTCCTATAAACAAGAATCTCAAATTTAAGAAGCAACAAATATGCCACTCATTTGATTTCTAGCTTTATACATAGCAAACAACCACAGCCCCTCTTGAAACACAAAAAAGCTGCATAACCCCTATGCAGCTTTTTTACTATACGTTCAATAAGTTTAACAGATTCAACAGAAACATGATCAAAATTTATGAAAAGATATGACCAATGACACTGTAAAAAGTTAGAAATTTATAGCTCGTTATTGCTAGAAAATAATTTTTTTCTCGCCTATATATTGTTGCATATGAAAAGAAGCTAAATTGCTGTGATGAGCATGATTCGGATTTCGTTCGATACTTTGCAGGTTTTTTTCAGCTTCTTGTATGATCTGCATTAGCTCTTGATGTCTTTTATTTTGAGTATCTAAATAAGCCCAATACCCTAATACAAAGACGATACCCACACACAACACTATTAATACTTTATTGATCATTATTATTATCTCTATGTTTTTAATGTTAATGATCTTAACAAAAAATTATAGCTTTGTGAATATTTTCACATTTATTTACAATAACACACTCTTATTCAAATTATTGAAAATAAAAGTTATTTTAAAAATATCATTAAAAAAACTACTAAATACTAAACTTTTCCATTGAAAAGTAACTTTATTTAATAAGAGCTTATTTTAGTTATTTTTAATATTATCTTTTTATCGGTTTTAACTCTTAAGTTATTTTAAAGACAGAGTATAGACAAATGTGTATATGGCTTGAAATTTGTTTTTATTTGCTAAGCTTTAAATGAAATAAAAAGGAGCTATTTTCGTTAATGTACTTTTCTTTAAAATTGTTTCTTTAGCGACTAATTTCTATGTTGCATGTTTAGCTTTAAAAGTAAAAATTCATCTCAAAGAAATCTTCATCTTATTTAAAAAATATTTTTCTCCTTTGACTCTATTGGTTGACTAGCAAAATTACCTCCAAATTTTATCGTTCTATAAATCGCACCAAGCTTTCTATTTTCATAGCTTCACTCCAATAAACGCTACGATAAACTGTACTCAGATAAAAAATTAAATCAGGAGAATACATCATGTTTGATATGCGTTTATCTCACGAGCGTGGTGCAGCACATCATGGTTGGTTACAATCAAAACATAGCTTTTCATTTGCTAACTATTGGGATCCTAAACAAGTTGGTTTTTCGGATCTACTTGTAATTAATGATGATAACGTTGCTCCATCTAAAGGCTTTGGTACTCACCCTCACCGTAATATGGAAATTATTTCCTATGTACTTGAAGGTGCATTAGAGCATAAAGACTCGATGGGTACAGGCTCTGTGATTGTGCCGGGTGACATTCAGCTGATGAGTGCAGGTCGTGGCGTTGCTCATAGTGAATTTAACCATTCAGCTCAAGAAGGCGTTCATTTCTTGCAAATTTGGGTTATTCCAAATGAAGTGAATACAGAGCCAGGCTATCAACAAGTTCATATTGATGAAGCAGACAAACGCGGTAAATTGCATTTGATCATCTCACCAAAAGGTGGCGAGAAAACTTTATCGATCAAACAAGACATTAATATTTACTCAGGTCTTTTTGATGGTGAAGAAACTGCTGACTTTGTGATTCCTGATGGTCGATATGTGTACCTACACGTTGCTAAAGGTCGTGTTGATGTAAATGGTAAAACCTTTAACACCGGCGATGCTGCACGTATTCGTGAAGGTGGAAGCTTATCGTTTACCAAGGGTGATAACGCCGAAATTTTGATTTTCGATATGCGTCCTGAAGAAGTTCCAACCATGCCATAAGATCAATTAAGCCCTCACATAAACTTTTATGTGAGGGCTTTTTATCGTTACTTGGACTTATAAAAATTCTAACTCTGCTCAGTGCTCTTCTGAACGAGCCATCTCTGTATTGATATAGCTCATAATCATCGTGGTTAGGCCCTGCACCATTTCATCAAAACTAATATAAGGGTTTGGCAAAATAAGATGCCGTGCGACATTAAAAATTCCACTATTGATACAAATATAGGTAATTACAGGCAAATTATTGATTTTTAGGTATTTTGGATTATGCATCATATATTTCATGATGACTTCCATTAAAGCCTGTTCAATTTTGGGAATGTATTTGTCGTACTGTAATTCCCCTGCATAGCGCAAAACAGTCAAATAACGGTCATTATTTTTCTTTAATAAATCACTAAAAGTATAAAAAATCATTTCGATGACAGGCTCTAACTCCAGCTGTAAAATTGTCGGTGGAAGCTCTGTAATCATGTCCAGAATTTCGCGAACAAAAAAGTGATTCATTGCATCATAAATTTCTTCTTTATTTTTAAAATATTCGTATAAAGACCCGACACTCACTCCTGCAATTTCTGCAATATGACGTGTAGTGGTTCCACTCGGTCCATGAAGTGCCACGGCAATAAAACCTGCTTCAATAATCGTGTCGACAGTGACTTTAGCTCGAGTTTGACGTGGTTTACGCGTAGTCATACGATCTAATTAATAATCCGAACATAAAGTCAGATTAGCATGTAATCTAACTCGGTAGAAATAAAAAAACAAAATCCGAATAGTTGTCAAACTTAAGTGAAAAAACTGAGAAAAATAGATCTCAATTTATCAATCAATTGATGTTTTAATTCATTATTTCCAGAGATTAGAAATAAATTTAATTTATTATTTTTCAAAAAGATAAAACCAATTTATTTAGAAAAATTATTACAAGAAATGTCTATAAAATACTTTTATATATTTAAGAATTTACCCGAATTGAATCCGAACATAATGTCAGATTAATATGAAAAAATTAAAGAAGAGTCATTCAGCAGCTCTTGTCTGCCTCGGTTCTTCTTCCGTTATTCAGCCAAATAATCAAACAAATAACGGAGCAACAACACCGTAGTCAATGCAGAGAATCATCTGTTTTTGAAAATGGAATTTTACAGTGCTTTGTTGATCATTGAGTTTATTGATTTTCATCAAAATGCACCACTACTTTGCCTCAGGGTGTCGCCATGATCTCGACCGCAGTTAAAAAATCATTCAACAAACTTAAATTTCAGCGTGAAATTGAGCTACCAGATTTTGCTAGCAAAAGTTCAATTCCAATCAGACATTTAAATATTGGTTTTGATGGTAAAGAAATTGATGTCAGATTCTATATGGACAATCAATTTGCTACTTTGTTTTTTGCCACACTTTCGGTGTTTTTAACTTACGGCGAAGATCTGGTGATTGAAACCGCTCGCCATCACCGTGAATTTATCAAAGATCCAATATTAAAGCAGCGAGTAACGTCGTTGATTGGCCAAGAAGCAATTCATTCTAAATTGCACAATGAATATAACGATGCCCTTCAAGATGCTGAATATCCTGTCGCGCTATATCGTTTTCTTGGCTCAAACTTCTTTAAGTATGTTTTCTTAAAGTTTCCACAGCCACTCAAATTATCAATGATGGCAGGTATTGAGCATTTTACTGCGGTACTTGCTGAATACATGATGAAGCACGAAAAGAACTTCTATTATTCAGATGACGAAAAAAGCCGTGCATTGTGGATGTGGCATATGCTTGAAGAGTCTGAGCATAAAGATATTGCCTATGATGTATATCAACTTTTAAATGGTAGCTATGCACTACGCGCGTCTGGTTTCTTCCTCGCGCTATTTACCATTTTAGGTTTAATTCCTGCAACTACATTATTTGTGCCTGTGTTAAGAAAGCCACAAGAGATGCTGACTTTGAAATTCTGGAAAGATGCTCGTCGTGGTGTCGGCTTAATCTTTGGTCCAAAAGACGGAGTTTTCGGCAGTACGATTGGTCAAATTCTTGACTACTTACGCCCAGACTTTCATCCAAATGATCATGATACAACTGAATATCTTGAGTATTACAAAAAGAAATTGCTGACCAAAGGCGGCGCAATTGCTCCTTACTTTGTTAAAGAATTTACCCCACCGGTACGCATGTCTTAATCGTCCTGCATTTCCAGCTATCAAAGAGGTAGCTGGTATCTCTTCAAGCTATTTATGGATGAATCATGATTTTATTTGGCAAAAAGAAAGTTAAACCAAGCCAAAAAGCTTATGCCGTAGTGACGGGTGCAGGCAGTGGGATTGGTCGAAGTTTTGCAATTGAACTTGCGAAACGTGGTGGCAGCGTAGTGTGTGCAGATATTAATCTCGAAGCTGCTGAAGAAACAGTAAAACTTCTTGAACAAGAAGGTGCAAAAGCTTTTGCTATGCGCTGTGATGTGGGTAATGCTGAACAGGTTAACCATCTCGCTGAAACTGCTGAAATCTTACTTGGGCACCCTGTGACTCTTGTCATTAATAATGCTGGTGTGGGTTTAGGCGGTAAATTTGACGAACTCAGCCTAGAAGACTGGAACTGGGTCATGAATATTAACCTATGGGGAGTTATTCATGGTTGTCACGCATTTGTTCCCAAGTTTAAAAAGTTAGGTTACGGCGCGATTATTAATGTGGCATCTGCGGCATCTTACACGGCTGCACCAGAAATGACTGCTTATAACGTGACTAAAGCAGGTGTGCGTGCGCTTTCAGAAACGCTTTCTGCCGAACTGCGTAAGTTTAACATTAAGGTGAACGTGCTCTGCCCGACGCTGGTACCTACCAATATCATTAAAAATGGTCGAATTCCCGGACGCTATTCAAAGCTGGCAGACCATGCACTGATGAACTATGCGCTGACCACAAGTGATGATGTTGCAAGATTAACCCTTAATCGCCTTGATCAGGATGAGATGTATACCATTCCTCAAATTGATGCGAAGTTATTCTGGCTAATGAAACGTGCATCCCCAAGCTTGTATACCAAGTTCCTTGGTACATCGTACAAATTATTTAAATAAGAAATTTATAGGTAGTACACATATGACTGCGCAAATGAAAACAAATGCATCAGAAAAAAAAGCTGTAAAATCACAAAGCCATATTTTCGATACTTTTATTGTGGGTGCGGGCATTTCAGGGATCGCTGCTGCTATTCGCCTAGATCAAGTTGGTTATACCAATTATAAAATTATTGAAAAAGCTAGCCGCGTGGGTGGAACATGGCGTGAGAACACCTATCCGGGTTGTGGTTGCGATGTACCTTCTGCTCTTTATTCTTACTCATTTGCACCAAGTGCAAAATGGAGCCATTTATTTGCACGCCAACCAGAAATCTTAAGTTATCTGGAAGATGTGAGTAACGAGTTTAATATTGCATCTAAAATTGAGTTTAACAACGAGTTGCTTAACGCAGCATGGGATGACTCACGTCATGTGTGGGTACTTGATACCACTACTGGGCAATATTTATCTAAAACCGTTATTTTTGCCACAGGTCCAATTACTGAAGCTCAAATTCCACGTCTTGAGGGCTTAGAAACATTTAAAGGCGAAATGTTCCATTCAGCAAAATGGAACCATGATTATGATTTAACTGGTAAACGCATTGCCGTGATTGGTACTGGTGCATCTGCTATTCAGTTTGTGCCACAAATTCAACCAAAAGCGAAAGAACTGTTTGTGTTCCAACGTACAGCACCTTGGGTATTACCAAAACCAGATACAGACTTGGGCGAGTTTAGTAAATCAGTCATTGCTAAATATCCGGCTATTCAGGCGAGCTGGCGTAAAAGTGTAGCGTTAACACTGAATGCAATTAACTTTGGTTTACGTAACCCTCTTGCGCTAAAACCAGTAAATGTATTGGGTAAGCAATTACTTAAATTGCAAATTAATGACCCAGTGCTACGTAAAAACGTAACGCCGAACTTTGACATTGGTTGTAAACGTATTTTATTCGCTAACAACTACTACCCTGCACTACAAGCACCGAACACCACACTCATTCCTCATGGTTTAGTGAAAGTTGAAGGCAACACAGTGGTTGCTGCCAATGGTGAACGCCACGAAGTTGATGTGATTATTTGGGGTACAGGTTTTGAAGTATCTCACCCACCAATTGGTAAACGTGTCCACAATGAAAAAGGTCAATGTTTACAAGATATATGGAAAGATAGTTCACCAGAGGCTTATTTAGGAACCAACATTGAAAATGTACCGAATGCATTTTTAGTTTTGGGTCCAAACGTATTGGTCTATGATTCTTTCATTGGTTTAGCAGAGGCACAGCTCGACTATATCGTAGATGGCTTATTGAAAATTAAAAACAAAGGAATTAGCAAGTTAAATGTTAAATCTGATGTGATTAAAAAGCATAACGATTTAGTGCAAAAGCACTTACAAACAACTGTATTTAATAGCGGCGGCTGTAAGAGTTACTACCTTGATGCCAACGGGCGTAACTTTGCTGCATGGCCTTGGTCATTGAAAAAACTTAAACAGCGTTTGAAAAAAGTAGATTTGAAAGATTATGAAGTGACGTATCAAACGACAAAAACTCACTAATTTGTATTTTCGATCAAATCAGTTGTAAGAAATAGGCAGTGTATTTTAGTTTTTCATGAAATACACTGCCTTCTTCGTTGAATATCTTCAAGAAATAAAAAAACAGGATAAAGATGAAAGAAGGACAATCAAGCCGTACTGCTGAAGCCGCTGCTGCATTACGGGCCAATCATTTTCAAAATACACAGAACCCTGTATTTTCAGATCCTTATGCTTTTGAACTAACCAGTAAAGGCTGGAAAAAACTTCTCTCTAATTCACTGATTGTTAAAGTGATGAATTCTGCAGTTTTAAACCGTACTTTAGGTCTACTTACTGGACAAGTGGTCGGTCGCTCTCGCTATGCCGAAGATTTACTTGTTCAGGCAGTTCAACACAATATTGAGCAATATGTATTAGTGGGTGCTGGCCTAGACTCTTTTGCACTACGTGAATCACACCATTCCCCTGCTTTGAAAATTTTTGAAGTGGATCACCCAGATCCCCAAGCAGCCAAACAAGCCAAGCTAAAAAAGTTAGGAAATATTCCTACTACCGTTGAATTTGTTGCGATTAATTTTGAAAAAGAGTCTATTTCGGAAGCTCTGATCAGAAGTGTCTATGATTCATCCGCTCCTGCATTTTTTTCGTGGTTAGGCACAACGCACTATTTAAATCCGCAAACGACATTACAAACTTTAAAAAGTATTGCTGAATTTGCTGCAAACGGTAGCGAAGTGGTACTCGACTATTCGACCGATTTTCAGGAATTAAACGGTATTGAGCGACTTGGAAGTATGGGGGTTGCGCAGTTTACTCATTTGCTGAAAGAGCCTTTATTGGGCCAATTTAAACCAATAGATTTACATCATGCAGTGGAGCAGATGGGATTTGAAGTGGTCGAAGACTTATCAGGTGAAGCCATTACTGAACGATATTTTAATGCACGAACCGATGAAATTCGCCACACCTCAGCAACACGGTTATTGCATTTGCGTTTAAATAGAAAATGATGTTGAAAGCCAACTTAGACCTTAAGTTGGCTTTTTTAATTGAGGTTAATACCATCGTTACCAACTTGAATGAGGCTCTGGCCCATCGACATGCTGATTTAAAAATTGGCGTAAATGATCTAAAAAGTGCGCAACTTTAGGCGACAGATTCAGTCTCTCTAAATACACCGCATAGACATCTGCTGGTGGTGTTTCATAGTCCGCTAGCACTTGAACTAATCTACCACTTCTTAAATATTTTGCTACGTCCCACTCTGCTCGCATCAAAATACCATAGCCTTCTAAGGCCCAATTTAATGCGACTGCACCATCATTGGTACTCAGTTGCCCATGAACTTTAACGGTTTCAACTTGTTTGCCATGACTTAACCGCCAATTACCATAAGCAGAATCATTTTGCCGAATCACAATACACTGATGCTGTGTTAAATCATGAGGTGTGAGTGGTTGCCCTGCCGTTTTTAAATAGCTAGGTGATGCACATAATAAACGGCGGTTGGCTGTCAATTTTTTTGCAATTAGACGTGAATCGGGTATTTCGCCAAAGCGGATTGAGACATCAATGGCTTCATCTGGCAGATTAATCGGGCGGTCTGTTAAATGCAGTTGGACATCGACATCAGGATAGATTTTGGCAAACGTAGAAATCGCTGGAGCAATATAAGAACGACCAAAGCCTAAAGGAGCATTCACACGCAATACCCCTTTGGGCGCTGCCCGACTACTTGAAACCAAACGCTCCATTTCATCGATCTCTTTTAAAATACGAACTGCATTTTCAAAGTAGACCTCACCTTCACTGGTTAAACTAATTCGCCGTGTTGTTCTATTTAAAAGTCTTACGCCTAAACGCTCTTCAAGTTGAGTTAAACGTCTAGAAACCGCAGGTGGAGTCAAGTTTAACTCTCGTGCCGTCGCGACAAGACTTCCTTGTTTGACCAATAAACAAAAGAAAGCTAATTCCGTATCTGCATTCATGATTATTAAGTTTTTTGCAATAGTGATTTAACTTTATATCGATTCATCAGTTTTTTAAAGGGTTTAACATCCATTTCAATGTTTCCCGACATAAGCCATCTCTTATTTAAGAGCATAACAATGTCCGCAGAAGGAATGCTGTGGATCAACGGGAAAAAGCCATCTAGCCGAATCAATAGCGGTAAAGAAAGCGAAAACTACCAATCAGGATTGGTAGTCATGAATATGGAGTCATGACATGGAAATGGATATTGAAAAGCGAACGTTACGTCGAATTACTTGGAGAATCGTACCGTTTATTATGTTGTTATACCTTATAGCCTATATCGACCGCGTCAATATTGGTTTTGCCGCACTCACCATGAAAGAAGACTTAGGCTTTACCGCCTCGGTTCTCGGTTTTGGTGCAGGAATTTTCTTTTTGGGCTATTTCTTATTTGAAGTCCCATCCAACATTATTTTGCATAAAGTCGGTGCCCGTATCTGGATTGCTCGAGTCATGGTGACATGGGGTTTGATTGCAGCCGGTATGGCCTTTGTAGAAAGCTCAACTAGCTTTTACGTTATGCGATTTTTACTCGGTGTTGCCGAGGCTGGCTTCTTTCCCGGCATTATTTTGTACTTAACTTACTGGTTTCCTGCTCGCCATCGCGCTGGGGTGATTGCTTTATTCATGGCAGCCGCTCCGATTGCTACCGCGGTGGGTTCACCAATCTCTGCCGCATTACTTGAAATGCATGGAATTTGGGGGCTCGCTGGTTGGCAGTGGATGTTCATTATTGAGGCAATACCAGCAATCATCTTAGGCGTTGTTGTTTTTAAATATATGACGGATCGCCCTGAACAAGCTACTTGGTTAAGACAGGATGAACGTGAATGGCTTGTAAAAACCATGAAGGAAGAGGATGTAGGGAAAAATGCACCACAGCATCACAGCATTCTTCGCGGTCTTGCCAACCCACGAGTACTTGCTCTTGCATTGATTTATTTCGGAACGTCGGCTGGGCTTTATACACTCGGCATCTGGGCGCCACAAATTATTAAACAGCTTGGCGTAACTTCTATGACTGTGGGGCTTTTAAATGCCATTCCACCAATTGTTTCTGTCATTGCCATGGTTTTATGGTCTCGACACTCTGACCGCACCAATGAACGTACATGGCATGTTGCTCTCGCATGTTTAACCGCAGCAGTTGGTCTCGCAATTGCAGCAGGCACACACAATGTCATTGGATTAATTGCAGCACTTACCATTGTGAATGTCGGTATTAGCTGTGCCAAGCCACCGCTATGGAGCATGCCAACCATGTTCTTGTCAGGATCAGCCGCAGCAGCAGGCATTGCCACGATTAACTCAATCGGAAATTTGGGTGGGTTTGCCGGCCCTGCCATGATTGGCTGGATTAAAGATCAAACTGGAGATTTCACAGGTGGACTCTATTTTGTTGCCGGTCTACTCATTATCTCGACCTTACTAACACTAGTGCTGAGCTTCTCCCAAAAAGTGAAAGTAAACACTGCCAAAGCCACCCAATAACCCTATTTACATCAATTAGATCTGAACAAGTTTCTTCAAGGAGCACAACATGGACAAAGATATTGCAGTCCAGTCCCTTACGGACACCATGGCCAAATTTACGGCTTATATTGGAAAACGCTTACCCAAAGATGTGAAAAGCAAGTTAATTGAACTGCGTACTTTAGAAACCAATCCATTGGCTAAATCAGTTTATGACTCGATGGAAGAAAATCAGCAAGCTGCAGATAAACTCAACCGCCCAAGCTGCCAAGACACGGGTGTTATTCAATATTTTGTTGAAGCAGGTGCTAACTTCCCTTTGCTTGGTGAACTTCAAGATATTTTGAGCGAAGCGACTGCCGAAGCAACACGCATAGGCCCCTTACGTCACAACGCTGTTGAAACCTTCGATGAAAAAAATACCGGTACAAATACAGGTACCCAAATTCCATGGTTAGATTGGCGTATTGTGCCTGAACTCGACACTTGTACCATTGATGTCTATATGGCTGGTGGCGGATGTACCTTACCAGGTGCAGCAAAAGTTTTAATGCCAGGTCAAGGCTATGAAGGCGTTGCTGAATTTGTGATGGATGTTATTACCGAACGCGGTGTTAATGCCTGCCCACCCTTACTGGTTGGTGTTGGCGTATCGACTTCAGTTGAAACAGCGGCTCGCCTTTCTAAGCTCGCCATTATGCGTCCGGTTGACTCAACAAGTGAGAACCCACGCGCTGCCTTGATGGAGCAACTGTTAGAACAAGGTCTTAATGAAATTGGTATTGGTCCTCAGGGACTCACAGGCAATAACAGTGTTATGGGAGTCAATATTGAATCTTCTGCACGCCACCCATCAACAATTGGGGTTGCCGTAAATACAGGTTGCTGGGCACATCGCCGTGGCAAAATTAAGATTAATCCAGATATGTCGTATGAAATCTTGTCTCATGAAGGAGTTGTACTATGAAAAAAATTCTGACAACTCCTATTAAAGATGAAGATCTTTTAGACCTTAAAGTCGGTGATGTGGTTTATCTGACTGGTCGTTTAGTGACTTGTCGCGACGTTGCCCATCGCAGACTGATCGAACAAGGTCGTGAACTGCCAGTTAATCTTGAAGGCGGAGCGATTTTTCATGCTGGCCCTATTGTGCGCAAAAAAGGTGAAAACGACTTCGAGATGGTTTCGATTGGCCCAACAACCAGTATGCGGATGGAGAAATTCGAGCGGGAATTTATTAAGCAAACTGGCGTTAAGCTTATTGTAGGTAAAGGTGGCATGGGACCAGAAACAGCTGCTGGATGTCAGGAAAATATTGCCGTTCATGCGATTTTCCCAGGAGGCTGTGCAGTACTCGCAGCAACTTTAGTTGAAGAGATCGAAGGCGCTGAATGGCAAGACCTAGGTATGCCAGAAACCCTTTGGATAAATCGTGTAAGAGAATTTGGTCCGCTCATTATTTCTATCGACACCAAAGGCAACAACCTGATTCAACAAAACAAAGTTGAATTTCAGGCCAAGAAAGCCCCGATTTTAGAAAAAATCAGTAAGCAACTAAGCTTTATTAAATAAACCGCTCCTTAATGAAAGGAAAGCAAAAGCGCCTTTCATTTTTTATTTTTGTACTAAACGCATGGCATGAGGTGTTTTCCCATGCCATCTTTTATAAGCATGAATAAAACTGGCAGGTTCGGCATAACCTAACCACTCGGCAATTTGCTCAACCGAAGCTTTTGGTAATGCCAAATATTGCTCAGCTAGAACTTGCCTGACCTCTTCACGAATTTGTATAAAAGTCATTCCCTCTAATGCCAAGTGACGGCGTAGGGTCCGCATATTTAAATGCAATCGGTCAGCGACTATTTCCATAGAAGGCATTTCCCCTCGCAAATTCATAAGTTGCTGTTGCACTAAGGTTGTAAATTTATTTTGTGATTGGCGTTTTTCTAATATTTGGCGGCACTGTTCTTCGGCTGTATGTAGCACCAAATCATTTGCCATAAGTAGCTTTTGATCTACTTTTTGCGGGTCAAGAATTACAAAGCTTTTCGCTACACCAAATTCTGGCATCACACCAAATAAGTTCTGATAAGGCTCGGCATCACCTTTGAGTTGGAAAGAAAAAGCCAAATACTGGCAAAAATTGTCCTGCACCAAATCTCGCTGTACCGTAATGAGTGCAGCGGCATCGCGTTCAATAATGAATTGACGAACTGATAAGGGAATATCTTGCTCATCAATTTCGATACGGATTCCTTGCGATGTATCAGATACATCAAAGCGGGTAAAAGCAAAGGTTAAGGTAAAATAGGTCAATGCCAAATCTAGTGCTTCACGAATGCTCGCACTACTCATCAGAGCCATACCTAATGGCCCAAATGTGGTGAAATGATAACGTGTGCCCACTTCTAAGCCTAATGTCGGTCTGCCTCCTAGTTGCTCAACCAAGTTATGAATCAGCTGTAATTCCTGATGGCCTGTCACCACCATATTAGGGTCGAGTAATTGTTGTTGGCTAAGCCCTGTCCCTTGCAAAATCGTCTGATAAGAAATGCCTGATTCCACCGCAAAATCAGCCATTAACCGAACACTATGTACACTGCGTTCAAAAGCCCATGCATACTTCACTGTATTGCTCAGAATGTCCTCGAATCACAATATTTTGTCCTCATCCATCCTCTAAATCAAGCAAATAAACGTCTATTCTGCATACAGGAAGTTGCGATTTTTTCGCTCACTGTTTTTAAGGATTTAGAGCAGCCCATGTTTAATTTGTCGTCTAATTCAAATAAAAATATACGCATCGCCATTATTGGCACTGGCTTTGGTGGTCTAGGACTTGCCATTCGTCTCAAACAAGCAGGTTTTGAACAATTTACACTCTTTGAAAAAGCTAGCGATGTTGGTGGTGTCTGGCGTGACAATACTTATCCGGGTGCTGCATGCGATGTGCCTTCTCATCTGTATTCTTTTTCTTTTGAGCAAGAGCTAGGCTGGAAAAATCGCTACGGAACATCTCAAGAGATTTATCAATATTTACGCCATTGTGCGGATAAATATGATATTCGTCCACATGTTCAATTTAATACTGAAATAGCTAGTGCCGAATTTGATGCTCTGCAAGGTGTATGGCACATTCAAAGCACGACTGGCGAACAATTTGAAGCTGAGTTTCTAGTCGGTGCGGTAGGCCAACTCAACCGCCCTGCTTATCCAAAACTTAAAGGTATTGAAAACTTTAAGGGTAAGGCATTTCACTCAGCGCGTTGGGACCATGACTATGACTTAACTGGCAAACGTGTTGCAGTAATCGGTACAGGTGCAAGTGCAATTCAGTTCGTACCTGAGATTGCTAAACAGGTTGCTCATCTCGATGTTTATCAACGCTCGGCGCCGTATGTTATTCCAAAACCGGATCGGGTTTACCAGCCTTTAGAGAAAAAAGCTTTCCGCAAACTGCCAATTTTGCAAAGTCTGGACCGTGCTTTGCAATATGGACATCATGAAATTCGCCTACTTGCTTTTACAACTTCTTTAAATGAAATGCCTTTGGTGGAATATTTATTCCAGCGCCACATCCGTAAAGTCGTTAAAGATGGGAAGTTGCGCCACCGCTTAATGCCGGATTATCCAATTGGTTGTAAACGTATTTTAATCTCTAACCACTGGTATGAAACACTGACCCAGCCTCATGTCGATGTGATTAATACGGGCATTCAAGAAATTACTGAAAACGGTATTTTAGATACTGAAGGAAATCTGCGTGAAGTCGACACCATTATTTATGGTACGGGCTTTGCCGCAACCGAATTTATGGCGCCAATGCAGATTACAGGTCTTGATGGCCGCACCTTAAAAGACACATGGAAAGATGGTGCAGAAGCTTATCTCGGTTTAACTGTGAGCGGCTTTCCAAACTTCTTTATGCTTTATGGTCCAAATACCAATCTTGGGCATAACTCAATTGTGTATATGATCGAAAGCCAAGTTAATTATATTTTAGATGCCATTCAAATAACCCTACAAAACAAACTTCTGTTCACTAATGTTCGTGCAGAAGTTCAACATGAGTTTAATCAAAGCATTCAAGAAAAAATGAAAAAAACTGTCTGGGCACAAGGTTGTACCAGTTGGTATCAGACTGCTGATGGCAAAAACACCAATAACTGGCCAGGTTTTACCCTTGAATATCGTCAACGTACTCGTCGCTTCGATGTTGAAAACTACACTCAGGTTTCAGCTATTTCTTAAACAAGCTTCACCATAGGAAATGAGAAAAATAAACGGAGAATTTTATGAAGTCTTTTAAAAATAAAGTCGCAGCTGTGACAGGTGCGGGTTCTGGTATTGGACAAGCACTTGCCATTGCATTGGCCAAACAAGGTTGCCATCTGGCACTTTCTGACATTAGTGAAGCTGGGTTAGCCAAAACAGCTGAGCTGTTGGCACCCTATTCTGTCAAAGTAACCACACAAAAAGTCGATGTAGCTAAACGTGATGAAGTTGCAACTTGGGCAAAGGCAGTTGTAGATGAACATGGCCAAGTTAACCTGATTTTTAATAATGCTGGTGTCGCAATTGGTAGTACGGCTGAAGGTGTGAGCTATGAAGACCTTGAATGGCTGATTGGTATTAATTTTTGGGGTGTAGTTTATGGGACCAAAGAGTTTTTACCTTACTTAAAGCAAAGTGGTGACGGGCATATTATTAATATTTCCAGTATGTTTGGCTTAACAGCTCAACCAACTCAAAGTGCTTATAACGCCAGTAAATTTGCCGTTCGTGGCTTTACTGAATCATTGCGCCAAGAACTTGATCTGCAAAATGCTGGTGTGAGTGCGACCTGTGTGCATCCGGGTGGTATTCGTACCAATATTGCCAAAGCTGCCCGCATGAATAACAGCGTCCAGTCTTTAGGAATGGACCCGCTAAAAAGTCAGGATGCTTTCGATAAATTACTTCGCACCCCTGCTGATGATGCAGCTCAACAAATTTTAGAGGCTGTTCGTAAGGACCGCCGCCGTTTACTTATTGGAGCCGATGCAAAAGCTGTTGATGTGATTCAGCGTATTCTTCCACAGGGTTATCAAAAGATTTTTGCAACCGCGACTGCTTGGCAAACCCGTCTACTCAACAAATCAGCAAAATAAAAATAGTGGTCAGCATGCTCTTAATCTTAAGAGATGCTGACTGATATTAAATGCTTAGTATGAGTCCTTATTATGAAGCAGCTTCTTGCATGGACTATTCGTACCACACTACGTCCAGCTTTATCCCCTAAAACACCACTAAAGCTACAACGTTTTTGTAGCGATGCAGCCAGTGCAATTGTGCTTGGGCCACGTGGCTATAAAACAAAAAAGCAAACCATCGCTCAAGTACCGACAGTCCATATTCAGCCCAAAACGACTCAATCAGGACGCGGCATTTTGTATTTACATGGCGGAGGCTATGTGGTGGGTAGCTCAAAAAGTCACACCAAGCTTGCTGCTCAAATCGGACATGCAGCTCAAGCACAAGTCTGGTTACCTGAATATCGCCTAGCCCCTGAGCACCCAAGCCCTGCTGCTATTGAAGACGCCGTTGCTGTCTATAAAGCTTTACTTGCTCAAGGACAAGACCCGAAAAAACTCGTGATTGCTGGCGATTCTGCTGGCGGTGGACTGAGTTTAAGTGCTGTAATTGCGATACGAAATGCAGGATTACCGTTACCAACAGCATTAGTTTTACTTTCACCTTGGGTTGACTTAAGCCTCTCTGGAAGCACGATTAAAACTCATGCTGCTCAAGATGCGATGCTGTCAGAAGACTGGTTAGCTTGGTGTGCAAAAAACTATTGCGGACAAAAATCGGCAACCGATCCAACCTGTTCTCCACTCTATGCCGACTTAACAGGATTACCTACTATTCTAATTCATGTCGGTACCGAAGAAGTTTTATTAGACGATGCAAAACGTCTCGCCGAACAAACCGAAAAGTATGGTATTCCGACGAATTTGAAGGTTTATGACCGAGTCGGACATGTTTTTCAATTCCACGCGGGTATACTAAATGAATCTAATGACTCGATTGAGCGCATTGGGCAATTCATTGATAAACATACACAGTCAATATAAAAATATCGCCAGAGAGGAGTCCTCGGCATGACAACAAACAATTATGACTATGATTACCTCATTATTGGTTCAGGCTTTGGTGGTAGTGTTTCTGCTTGCCGTCTAACCGAAAAAGGCTACTCTGTTGCTGTAATGGAAATGGGGCGACGCTGGGAAGCTAAAGATTTTGCTAAAAATAACTGGAATACCCGTCGCTGGATTTGGCGCCCAGGCATGAAACTTTTCGGTTATTTCAACATGCGTTTTTTTCGCCATGTCACCATTATTTGCGGTAATGCTGTAGGCGGCGGCTCAATCACCTATGCCAATACCTTACTGGTTCCACCTGAACATATTTGGGATGAAGGTACATGGGCAGATGCCGCGGACTGGAAAAATGAAATGCCGCAGCACTATGCTGAAGCAGAACGCATGCTTGGTGTGACGGATAATAAAATTTTCGGCCCTGCCGATCATATGCTAAAAAAAATGGGTGAAGCAGTCGGTGTTGGTCATACATTTAAACCCACTCGTGTTGCCACTTTCTTTCCACCCGAAGGTGAAGAAGGTGGCAAGACCTATCCTGACCCGTACTTTAACGGCGATGGTCCAGACCGCGGAACCTGTACGGCATGTGGCGGTTGTATGACAGGTTGTAAACACAACGCAAAAAATACCTTAGATAAAAACTATTTGTACTTTGCCGAAAAAAATGGCGCCAAGGTTTACGAAGAAACCAAAGTCGTTGACGTTAAACCACTCAATGGTAAAGCCGATGGCAGCGATGGCTATGAAGTTACGACTGAATGTTCGAGCTCATGGTTTAACAAACAACGTCGTACATGGCGTGTTCGTAACGTGATTTTCTCTGCATCTTCTTTGGGTACGCAAGAAATGTTATTCCGTTTAAAACAGTCCGGTTCTCTGCCAAATATTTCTGATGATTTGGGTAATCGGGTACGTACCAATGCCGAGTCGATTTTAGGTGTTCGCTTTTTTGGTAAAGATGTCGACATGAGTAAAGGTGTTGCCATTGGTTCAAGTATTTACATTGACCATGACACTCACATTGAAGCGACGCGTTACCAAACTGGTTCAGATGCCATGGGCCTCATGTGTACTTACATGGCGAAAGGTAAACCGGGTTGGACACGTATATTCTTTTGGTTATGGGCACTTATTTGCCATCCATTTATTTTCCTTCGCATGAGTAATCCGGTCAGTTTTGCACGCCAAACCTTAATTTTCTTGGTGATGCAAACAGCAGATGCCTCCATCAACATGCGCTTGAAACGTAATTGGTTCTGGCCTTTTGGTAAGGTGTTATCGAGCGAAGGTAAAAAGCTACCTGTGTATATTCCACAGGCCAATGCATTTACCGAAAAAGTTGCCAAAATGTTTAATGGTCACCCGATGACGACCATTACCGAAATTTTGTTTAACGTACCTTTTACAGCCCACTGTATGGGTGGTTGTGCAATTGCTTCAAGTCCAGAACGTGGCGTGGTAGATGGACAAAACCGCGTGTTTAACTATAAAAACTTATATGTTGTAGATGGTTCAATGTTAGGTGCAAATTTGGGCGTTAATCCAAGTCTCACCATTACAGCTCTTGCAGAACGCGCAATGTCTTATATTCCGGCTAAACATACTTTGGATGAGCAACAAGGTTATAGAGCAGATGCAGAAACCATAGAGATCACTAAAGCTTCTGCCTAAAATAGAAATTTGTTTTATAAAAAAAAGCCTATTAAAAAATAGGCTTTTTTCTTTCGCTTTCTAAATTACATCGCCACGGCTTTAGCACGAGCTGCATGCAATTTTTTATAGCTCTCAATCAGACGTAAATGGCGATCAAGTCCTTCTAGTTTCATGCTTGTTGGTGTTAAACCATAGAAACGAACGCTACCATCGACAGAACCTAATACCGCATCCATTCGCGTGTCACCAAACATACGACGGAAATTCATAAGGTAGTCTTCAAGCTCTAGTTCTTCATCTAACATCACTTCAAGCACCACGTTCATGCACTGATAGAACAAGCCACGCTCAACGGTGTTGGTGTTATATTGCAAGTAAGTTTCTACAAGCTCTTTTGCTTCTTCAAACTGTTGTAAAGCCACATAAATTAGCAATTTCAGTTCTAAAATGGTGAGCTGTCCCCAAACTGTATTGTCATCAAACTCGATGCCAATGAGTGTGGTGATTTCAGTGTAATCGTCTAGCTCACATTCCTCTAAACGCTCAACCAATGCCTCAAGCTGTTCATCATCCAAACGATGTAGATTTAGAATGTCTTCACGGAATGAAAGTGCCTTATTGGTGTTGTCCCAAATCAAATCTTCAACGAGATAAATTTCCGAATAATCTGGTACTAAAATACGGCAAGCGGTCGCACCTAAATGCTCATAGACTGCCATATATACTTCTTTGCCCATCTCTTCGAGAATGCCGAACAATGTTGCAGCTTCTTCTGCATTCGACTCTTCGCCTTCGCCAGAAAAATCCCATTCAACAAAGTCATAGTCAGATTTAGAACTAAAGAAGCGCCAAGATACCAAACCGCTTGAGTCAATAAAGTGCTCAACAAAGTTGTTCGGCTCAGTGACCGCATTACTTTGGAAAGTCGGTTGAGGTAAATCATTTAAGCCTTCAAAACTACGGCCTTGAAGTAATTCAGTCAGACTACGTTCCAACGCAACTTCAAAACTTGGATGCGCACCGAAAGATGCAAACACCCCACCCGTACGCGGGTTCATTAAAGTCACACACATTACTGGGAACTGACCACCTAGCGATGCATCTTTAACTAATACTGGGAAGCCTTGCTCTTCTAGACCTTTAATACCAGCAACAATACTTGGGTATTTTGCTAATACGTCTTCAGGAACATCTGGAAGTGCAATTTCACCTTCTAAAATTTCACGTTTAACAGCACGTTCAAAAATTTCTGACAAGCATTGAACTTGGGCTTCTGCCAGAGTGTTGCCTGCACTCATACCATTACTTAAGTACAAGTTTTCAATTAAATTTGATGGGAAATAGACGACTTCACCGTCCGATTGGCGCACAAAAGGTAGCGAGCAAATGCCGCGCTCTACATTGCCTGAGTTGGTGTCATATAAATGTGTGCCAAGCAACTCATCATCTGGGTTATAAATCTCAAGACAATATTCATCTAAGATTTCTTTAGGTAATTCACCATTTGGACCCGGTTTAAACCATTTTTCATCTGGATAATGCACAAATTCAGCATTGGCAATATCTTCACCCCAGAACTGGTCGTTATAGAAGAAGTTACAGTTTAAACGCTCAATAAACTCGCCTAATGCAGACGCTAAAGCGCTTTCTTTGGTGGCACCTTTACCATTGGTAAAACACATCGGAGACTGTGCATCACGAATGTGTAATGACCATACATTTGGAACAATATTACGCCAAGATGCAATTTCAATCTTCATGCCCAAATTTGCCAAAATAGCTGACATATTGGCAATCGTTTCTTCTAACGGTAGGTCTTTACCTTGAATATAGGTATGACTTTCTGAAGTTAGGCTTGGCAATAACAATGCTTGCGCATCTGCGTCGATGCTTTCAACTTCTTCAATAATAAATTCGGGACCCGTTTGAATCACTTTTTTAACAGTACAACGGTCAATCGAACGTAAAATACCTTGACGATCTTTCTCTGAAATATCGGCTGGGAATTCAATTTGAATTTTAAATGTTTGCTTGTAGCGGTTTTCAGGATCAACAATATTATTTTGCGATAAACGAATGTTATCGGTTGGGATATCTCGAGCGGCACAATACACTTTTACAAAGTACGCTGCACACAATGCTGACGACGCTAAAAAATAGTCAAATGGGCCCGGTGCCGAACCGTCACCCTTGTAGCGAATTGGTTGATCGGCAATTACCGTAAAGTCATCGAACTTAGCTTCCTGTCGAAGATTGTCGAGATAATTAACCTTGATTTCCATGCTGGCACCTAAATATTTTTATGTGTCAGCACAGACACATAAAATTCTAAATATTGAAAAATAAGCCGAATCACAGCGAAGAAATTGACTTAAAAAAATGAGAGATTAAAGCCATGTGTTTAATGAGAGACTCAATTGGCTTTAATAAGATTGGCGGTATTATAGAGGGATTTTGTGCAGTTGATAACTAAAGTTAAAACATTGCTGCTCACAATGTTTTAACTGGTCTTTAATTTACTTAAATATTAATCATTAAAATTTAAAAGTGTAATCGACATTTAAACGTGTTTCATTTGCCGAATGGAATGTCATATTACTTGGCATATCATTGCGATAGTGAGAAAAACGGGCTCGCATTCCCAAACCTTTTAACTTACCTTCAGGAATTTTATAACCCAAATCAAATTCCATCGACTCTTCTTTAAAACGCTGATCGCCATATTGCAACAAATCAATGTCTTCACCTTTTGCGTAGCGAGTCATAAAACGCAGTCCGTTTAATGAAACATCACCTACCCGCACATTTTTAAAGTCATATTCATAACGAATCGAATAGACTTTTTCATCTTTATTTGAATAGTCCGAACTCATAAAATCAAGTACGACTGGACTTTCAGTTCCCGACAAAAATGGCAGACCAGTCGAGCCAAACGACTGCATGTAGCCCAAAGAAATCGTATGATTTTGATAGTTCAAACCAAATAAGCCACTAATATGGCGGTTATCAACCTCCCCTATTTTTTTACTTCCAGTTTCTTCACTATTAAAAAAACGCACGTCGCTTAAAAAATTAAGTTGATCATTTAAAGGTTGTTTGCCGTTAAAGCCTAAAAACTGTTGCTGGTAAATGTCTTTCAGTTCTGCATGATAAGCACGCAAACGGTAGTCCTTTAGCTGATAGCTTCCACCTAATGTATAAAAAGAATCGGTAGTTGCCGCTTTGTCAAAACGATGGTTGATATTGTCTGTTCCAACATCGGTATAACGAATGGAATCGCGCTGCCGCACTTCGTCGACATAAAAACCTTCGAGTTGAAGATTGGGAATTTCATTTGAAACAAAGCGAATACCGCGATAAGTCTGAGGGAGCAAACGCGCTGGCGATGAAAATATGGTTGGTAATTGTGGAACTAAATCTCCCATAAAAAGCTCATTTTTTCTAAATTTAGCCTTTCCTGTAATACCTATTTTCCCATAATAATCATCACGCGAGTTATCGGTATTCACTGGTAATAAACCACTACGTGAATAGTCATCAGCTTGGCTTCCCATTAGGTTAAAACCTGCCATTGCCAGTACATCAACACCAAACCCAACTGTTCCTTCGGTATAACCAGACTGTCCTTTAAAAATTATACCCTGCGCCCAATCTCTACCTGCTGTATAGGGATATGGATCCTTTTTATAGTCTCGGTCAAAGTAAAAATTACGTAGTGTTAGCTCAGCTTTACTGTCTGCAAGAAATTCGGCATGCACAACTTGACTAAATAATGGGCACAAGCATACCCCCACCCACAATGGCGTCTTTTTCATTTTTTATCTCAACTATTTAATTTTTAATGGATTAAGGTGCTGTTTTAAGAGAGTAGTTTTGCTCTTTTTGACTGCGGTAAAAAGCATTACCCAAACTTAAAATCAGGAAAATAGCCAAAATAAACACCACGCCGTAATAAGCATATAGCGTTGCGGGTGCTATACCTTTATCCAGAAAAATGCCTGCGACCGTTGGCGATAAAATTGCCCCAATTCGTCCAAAACCAATTGCATAGCCCACGCCACGACTACGGATTTCAGCATCATAAATTGTTGGAGAAATCGAATATAAACCTGCTACACAGCCATTGATGAGAGTGCCAAGTAATAACCCCACCATGAGTGCAATACTGACTTGAGATGAGACTGCGACAAATAGGAAAACACATGCCGAGGTTAGCCCTAAAAATAGGCTTAAGGCATAGAAAATTTTCATGCGTGATGCCAATAAACCAATAATAGCTGCCCCGAAAATACCGCCAATACTAATTAAAATGCCTGTACTTACGCCCTGGTGTGGCGACATCCCCATTGAAATAAGAATTTTTGGTGTCCAGCTCATCACGAAGTAAAAGCCAAACATCACTAAAAAGAATGCAAACCACAAACAAAGTGTTTGAAATCCAAGTTGTCCAGCAAATAACTTGCCCAGTTCACTACCATTTTGCGTGCTGATTTTTTCATAACGCGGCATAACTGGTAATTCATTTAGCCCCATACGATTTACAGTGGCATTAATACGTTCTAGTGCCTGTTTTGGTCGTTTCGCGAGTAAGTAATCTAAAGATTCAGGTAATAACCATGCGCTGATCAGCAGCATTGCAATGGTAGTAACCCCTCCTGCTAAAAAGATTGAGCGCCAACCTAAATGCTCAATCAATGCCAGTGATAGTATTCCGCCCAGTGTCGCACCAATTCCGTAACCAGTAGACATTAAGCTCACAGCGAGACTGCGCCAACGAGCATTGGCATACTCACTTGCCAGTACATTACTGCTGGCAAGAATGCCGCCCACCCCAATTCCAGTAATAAACCGAAGTGCTGCTAACATGCCGTGACTTTGTACAAAAGCACAGCCCAACATGCTCAGACCTGCAATTACAAGACAAACTAAGATGAGTAAACGGCGACCGATTTTATCGGCTAAAGGTGCAAGAAAAATGGAACCGGCAGCCATCCCAAAAAGACCTGCACTTAACAACAAACCAATTTGTGCGCCTGAAAGTGACCATTCTGCTGACACAGATGGAGCGGTAAATGCCATTACCATCACGTCAAAGCCATCAATAATATTGAGACAAATACAGATCAAAATGACGAACCATTGGTAACGGCTCATGTTGTTTTGATTGATCTCACTTAGAACGTCTCTTTCCATTTGTGTATCTCCCTTGGATAAGACATACACACGACATTGCTGATATGAGCGATTGGGTGGTTATGCATATCCGTATCCATAATGACCTAGAGGAATATTTATTTTTTTGAGCATCCTGCTCTTTTTCTATACTGAATATTTGGATCCAAAAAATCAACTAAAATTATAAATGGATTATTAAAAAGTATATAAACACATAAATTATATAAGTATAAAATTATTAAAAACATAAAATTAGAATGCTTAAATATTTTTATGGATCCATATTAAAAAATCCATTATGATCGATTCCAGAGCATTTTTTAGCCAAAAAATACTTTATTTATCTCCAAGAAATGCAAGATGCATTTATAAAACATCAAAGGATTGTTGTTATGAAACTCAAAAGAGTAAGTCAGCTTACATTAGGACTTTTTTTTGCCAGCCAATTGTTTTACACAACGCAAGCAGCACCTCCAAAAAATCAACAACCACCTAACATCATGATTATTTTGGCCGATGATCTTGGATTCTCAGACATTAGCGCTTATGGCGGCGAAATTAAAAACCCTCATATTGATAGCCTGTTAAAGCAAGGAAAAATGCTTTTTAATTTTCATGCTTCATCAATGTGCTCACCTACTCGTGCGCAGCTTATGACAGGTGCCGATAACCACTTGGTAGGTTTAGGTGCGATGTATGAAACTTCAAAACGACAAGAAAAATTGGTTGGAGCCGATAGCCCGCGCGCACTACTCAAAATTGATGGGTATTCAGGTCACTTAACGCAAAATGCGTATACACTCGCAGAGATTTTGAAGACAAAAGATTATTACACCTTCATGGTTGGTAAATGGCACTTAGGCTATGCTCCCGAACAAAACCCTAAAGCCCGTGGTTTTGATCAATCTTTTGCCCTACTCGATGGCTTCGATTTACACTTTAAAGACCAACCCAAAAACTATCCGCGCAATACTCAATACACAGAAAATGGTCAAAAGGTCACATTGCCAGACAACTACTACTCGACCGACTTTTTTACACAAAAAGCGTTTGAGTACTTAGACAAAAATAAAGCGCAAAAACCATTTTTTCCCTACCTAGCCTATACCGCTCCACACTGGCCACTACAAGCACCCGCTCATTATAGAGACTTATATAAAGGTAAATACGATCAAGGCTACGATGCAATTCGTAAACAACGCTTTCTTAGACAAAAGCAATTAGGATTAATTCCTGCAAATGCAGAATACCCAGTCGAACGTGGCAATCAAGCTTTAGGCACCAAAAGCTGGAATGAACTCACCCCACAAGAGCGCAAATATGAAGCGCGTAAAATGGAAGTTTATGCGGGCATGGTTACCCAGTTAGACGACCGCGTGGGCGATGTCATTCAATATCTTAAAAAGCATCATTTATATGACAATACTTTGATTGTGTTTATGTCAGATAACGGCGCTGAAGGTGGTGATCATAATTTCCCAATGGGTGATGCCGACAATCGCTATGAAAATATAGGCAACGCCAGCTCATATGTTTATATGGGACCACGCTGGGCCGAAGTGAGCAGCACACCATTTACCCACTGGAAGTCAGCTGCTTCAGAAGGCGGAGTACGAGTCCCATTTATTGTTAAATCACCCGTTCAGATTTCTAAACAACATGGAATTAACAATAACTTTGCGACAGTCAGAGATATCTTCCCAACTGTGATGGAGCTAGCTGGTATTCAAAATAATCAGGTTTATCCAACTTCAAGCACCAGAATTAAACCATCTGGTTTTAGTCTGATCCCTGCGTTTAAAGATAATACTGCCCGTATTCGACCTGTTAATTATTATGACTTTAAAGAATTGCATGGCAGCCGCTACGCCAAAACTGACCAATGGAAACTTATTGAAAACTCACCTTCTAAATTTAAGAGCCATGGCTGGGAGCTCTACAATTTAAAAACAGATTTTAATGAGCAACATAATGTTTATGCAGAACATCCTGAGATCGTCAAAGTCTTAAATGACAAATATTTAAGATATGCCGATGAAAATGGTGTTGTGGATTTTGAGCAATACAACAAAAAGTAGAGAAAACCAGATGAAACAGATCATGATGCTTTCATCGTTTCTCTTACTTTGTGCATGCCAAAAAACCACGCCTCAACTACAACAGACCACCTTGCCCGACTTAGGCAGCAAAGCTAAATGTAATTCTTATTCAGGCCTTCCTTCGGGATGGCCTAACAATAAAGAAGCAGGCATGGTCAAGCTTCCGCAAGGAAAAATTGTTTTAGGCACTACACAAGGTTATGAAGATGAACGCCCATTAAATTTACAGACAACCTCAGTTCCCGCTTTTTTAATTGATGCGACTGAAGTCACCAATGCTCAATTTCAAGAGTTTGTTAAACAAACGGGTTATGTCAGCGATGCAGAGAAGCAAGGCGGCGCAGCTATGTTTGTACAACCAGATCATCCAGTTGAAGAATTACAGTGGTGGAAGTTTGAAAAAGGGGCCAATTGGAAACATCCATGGGGCTTAAACAACCCTAAACAACCCGCGCCTCATGAGCCTGTTCGCATGGTGACATGGAATGATGCCTACGCTTATGCGAACTGGCTAGGTCATGACTTACCGACTGAGCTTGAGTGGGAATATGCAGCCAAAGGTTTTCAGCAAAATTCCGATATTGGCCCTACCCACGAAGGCCATATTGTAGCCAATTTCTGGCAAGGCGAATTTCCTTATAAAAACATTCAGGAAGATGGTTTTAAGGATGTTGCCCCTGTTGGTTGTTTTAGTAAAAACCCATTTGGCTTATACGACTTGATTGGCAATGTATGGGAATGGACGCAAACACCCTACACAGGACCAAGAGATCATCATATGGGAGATCCATCGAAATATCGGCCAAGTCACGAACAGATTTTGCAATACACGATTAAAGGTGGGTCTTATTTATGCGCAACCAACTATTGCGCGCGTTATCGTGCTGCCGCGAGGCATCCACAGGAACTCGACCTTGCCACCAGCCATGTCGGATTTAGAACAGTAAAACGCTTTTAAACGGATTTAAAAATGAAGCATATTTTTATTTATGGGATTTTATTCTCAGGGACAACCCTTGCCTGCTGTTTAGCTCATAGTGAAGCAAATGTTAATTTTCAAAATACACTCACACTCAAAACATTTAACTTCGACAGACAATATGAAAATGGCACTAGCCCCGATACTCATAGCTTGAGCCAAGGCTTGATTTATCGTGGCGACTGGTCAACCAAACTGAATGAGGTTCAACTACATCTCAATCCAAGCATCCAATATGCTTATCGCCTAAGTAACGACCAACACACCAATGATATGGTCATACCCTTTGACCCTAACACTAAGAAACAAGCACAAGATCAAGTTAAATATGGCTTAGGTGCTGGAGTTGAATATCAAAACTTCCGCATGAATATAGGGGAAATTATTCCCGACTCACCCCTTACCCCACAAGTCGATACACATCAATTACGGGTGAACTATAAAGGCTTAGAATTAAAATATAAGACACCGCAACAAAATTTCGAGCTAGGTTTGATTAACCGTTATTCGCCAAAAAATGAGGAGGACTACCACAAACTTGCCATCTCAAAACATGAATCTGATGGGCTTTACTTTTTCCAGTGGGATGGGAAAACGCCTCAATATCATTGGAAATTTTATAATGGTTATTTAACAGATCTTATCAATCAAAGTTACTTTGCTTTTGATTATCAATGGACAAAGCAGCACACCACAAAATTACGTGTGTTTCGCCATGATGATGTCGGCAAATCAAAACTTGGAGAATATGACAATACATCTGTAGGCGCTATGCATTTTATCAAACATGGCAACTTTACAACTGGAATTGGCTACCAAGAAAACTTTGGCAAAGATGGTATTCCAAAACTCGACAATATGCCCATCCCGCATATGGTGAACTGGACCTTAGGTGCGTTTACCAAAGCAGATGAAAAGTCTTATCATTTCGTTGCCTCGTATGACTTTAAAGACTACATCAAGGGTCTAAAAGTGACCTATAAATATATTTATGGTGATTCATTTCAGACCATGAATCAAAATGATTTTGAGCAAGAAAGTGACGTGTTGATTCAATACGACCTAAATGCTTGGATTAAAAATCTTAAGTTTCTTTTCTTAAATATTAACTACGACACCAAACATGGCAAAAGTCTGGATGAACAGCGCATGATGCTTCACTACACGGTTAATTTCTAAATCTTTACACTCCCATAATGGCTTAACCGAAGCCATTATGGATCCAAATAAAACTAATAAAAATTTCACTCTAAAATTCCAAAGAATAGAAAAAGTCCTTAGCAATATTTAAAAATATACAAATTAACCAACTTTAAAGAACAATATTTTTGAATAAATATACTGCTTATCAATTGACCAATATTTTTATTTGTTATAAATTGGATCCAATAAGTGATAAGGAGTCGTCACAATGTTTATTAAAAATGCTTGGTATGTTGCCTGCCGCCCAGAAGAAATCAAAGACAAACCACTAGGTCGCACCATTTGTGGTGAAAAAATTGTTTTTTATCGCGGTAAAGAAAACCAAGTTGCAGCCGTTGAAGATTTTTGTCCCCATCGCGGTGCCCCACTTTCACTTGGCTATGTCGAAGATGGCAACCTTGTATGTGGTTATCATGGACTAGTTATGGGTTGTGACGGAAAGACCGTTTCAATGCCAGCCCAACGTGTAAATGGCTTTCCTTGTAACAAAGCATATGCGGTTGTCGAAAAGTTCGGTTTTATTTGGATATGGCCAGGCGAAAAAGCTTTAGCAGATGAAGCAAAACTGCCAACTTTAGAATGGGCAGATCATCCTGAATGGAGCTATGGCGGAGGCCTGTTTCACATTCAGTGTGACTATCGCTTGATGGTCGATAACCTGATGGATTTAACCCACGAGACCTATGTTCATTCAAGCAGCATCGGACAAAAAGAGATTGATGAATCATTACCAGTCACTAAAGTTGATGGTGATCATGTGATTACCGAACGCTACATGGAAAATGTGATTGCACCTCCATTTTGGCAAATGGCCCTTCGCGGCAATCATTTGGCTGATGATGTACCTGTTGACCGTTGGCAACGTTGCCACTTCTTTGCACCAAGTAATGTTCACATTGAAGTGGGTGTCGCACATGCTGGACATGGTGGTTATCACGCACCAAATGACAAAAAAGTTTCCTCAATTGTGGTCGATTTTATTACGCCAGAAACTGAAACTTCACACTGGTATTTCTGGGGAATGGCGCGTAACTTCCAGCCAGATAATGCTGAACTCACCGATCAAATTCGTGAAGGCCAAGGCAAAATCTTTACTGAAGATTTAGAAATGCTGGAGCAACAACAACAAAATATTTTAAACAATCCACATCGCAAGTTACTAATGCTCAACATCGACGCAGGCGGTGTACAGTCTCGCAAGGTGATTGAGCGACTACTTGCTGAAGAAAATAAAACACCTCCTGAAACATCCGTACAGAAGTTTCCAAACATTCGGATTATTTAAAGGAGCATGAACATGGACGTTATTATTCAAAAAATTCACCAGCTTACCCCGACCATTCGTGCGTTTGAATTGGTTGCAGCAAATGGTACAGAGCTACCGAGTTTTGAAGCAGGTGCGCATATTGATGTGCACCTAAAAAACGGCCTCACCCGTCAATATTCACTTTCAAACTGCTGCACTGAAAAGCATCGTTATGTGATTGGCGTTTTACATGATGCCAATTCACGCGGTGGGTCACGTTGCATCCACACCGAATATCATGAAGGCGATCATTTAAAGATTGGTGAACCACGCAATTTATTTGAAATTCATCCTCAAACCAAACAAGCGGTTTTATTTGCTGGCGGTATTGGTATTACCCCTATTTTGTCGATGGCGTATCGACTCAAGTCGGCCAATATTCCTTTTGAATTGCACTACTTCGTTCGTAGTCATGAAATGATTGCCTTCTATGGCAACTTAACCGAGCACTTTGGTGACCAAGTTCATTTTCATATTCAAGATCAACCAGACACCGAATGTAATATGGCAGAGGTTTTGGGCCAAGCTTCACCTGATAAACACTTATATGTGTGTGGACCTACAGGGTTTATGCAGTTTGTCATGAGCTCGGCCGAACAAGCAGGTTGGCATAGCGAACAGTTACATCAAGAGCATTTTGTCGCCCAAAAAGTAGATACGTCTAATGATGAAGCTTTCACGATTGAAGTGAAAGGTACGGGCCGCCGAATTGAAGTGTTACCAGAGCAGACTGCTACTGAAGCATTAATTGCAAATGGTTTTGATATTCCTGTTTCGTGTGAACAAGGTATTTGTGGCACGTGTATTACCCGTGTGGTAGAAGGTACTCCAGATCATCGAGATATGTTTATGACCGATGAGGAACATGCACTAAATAACCAGTTTACGCCCTGCTGTTCTCGTGCAAAAACTAAAAATCTTGTGATTGAAATTTAATTCTTGAGTTCCTTTATTCGAAAATAAAGGAACTTCTTTCACCTTAAGCGCTGAGAACATTTCTTAGCGTTTCACCCAAAATCACCACACTACTGTGCTCACGCATTAAAGTTTCAGCACGCCCTGCCTGACGATGTACCAATGCATCGAAAATCGAACAATGCTGTAAATGCGCATAGTGCAAACGACGATATTCAGACAAAGCTTGATTCTGGTCATAGGTAATAGCTTGGGCAGACGCCATCGGCAATTGATTGTTTTTCGCTAAGGCTTGGATGAGTGCGACGTTTTGCGCGCCTTCAATAATCGTGTCATGAAAAATGACATTAAAATGGTGATAACGTTCCAGTTCAGCATCACCAAACTCGTCTTTATCATTAAATAGTTTTTCAGTTTCTTGAATGCAATGTTGCAGCGTCTTTTTCTGCTCTTCACTTAAGCCTTGTTCTGCCAAAGTTTTCGCAGCCAACCCTTCTAGCACACCGCGTACTTCGAGCGCATCATGAACCAGTTGTTCTGAAATTTCACGAACCGTGTAACCACGAGTTGGGTTTTTAATAAGGAGGCCTTCTTGCTCGAGCAAGCGAAAGGCAATACGAACAGGCTGCCTTGAAACACCAAGTAACTCGGCAGTCGGAATTTCAGCAATTCTGGCACCGCCTTCAAGTTCCCCTGAAATAATCATTTTTCTTAGTTTAAGTAAAACTTGTTGTCCTGAAGACATTCGCTGCCACACATCACCAAAAACGTCTCTTCGATGCTAGCAAGTTCATTTGCAAAATGAAATAAATTTTCTGTGTGAATCTAACAGCTCAGACATTTATAAGCGTCAACTTAATTGATCAAGATTAAATTAATTTTTAAAAAAAGTACTCAACTTGGTTTACTGTCATATCAAAATTAACTTATTTTTATTTTTAAATTGATAAAATATAGTCGTAAATTTATTAAATAATATAAATAAAAATATTGATTATTAAGAGTAATTTAAAAATCAATCTATAATAAATCTTCAAAATAACCTCTTTAATAAAAAATAAATTTATAATATATTTTAAACTCATTTATTTTAGATTATAGGTATTTAATCACCTTTTATTAAATATTTACTTTCAAATCACTCATTAAAAAGGATGACTTTATTCTCGTTTTAAAATTAATAATACAGCTTTAAAACGACAATTTTAAAAATTATTTATATTTATCAGATTAGAGATTTATCAATGAGAAATTTATTATTTTTTAAAAAATTACCGCTAATTATTGCATTAAGTATGGGCTTAATGGCTTGTAATGATAGCGATAATGATCCAAATGAAACTTCGCCTGTTACGACTCCTTCTGCAAGTGTTGCCTTACAAGTATTTGATAATACTACAGGTAGTCAAATTAATAATGCTCAAGTTAGCATAGTAAATAAAACAGTATCATTAAGTACTGATATAGAAGGTAAAGCGCAACTACAAAAAATTGCCGTTGGTCGATCTGTCATTAAAATTAGTAAAACTGGTTATGCAGATCAATTTGTTACTGTCGATTTAGTAGATAAGCAAGAACTCTCAGGTATTATTGTTCAGCTCATTCCTTTAAATTTAGGAGGGTCTGTTTCTGCCATCACTGGTGGAACGGTAAACTTAACAAACAGTACAGCTCAAGTTGTTATTGCCCCAAATAGTCTAAAACGTGTAGATGGACAGCCTATTCAAGGTAATGTAAATGTGAGTTTTGCACTCATTAACACTGCGCAAGAAGTGCGCAATATGCCAGGTGATTTAGCAACTCAAGTGAACAATACAAGAGCACCGTTGGAAAGTTTTGGAGCCATGGTTGTTGATTTGAGAGATAGCACTGGTGCAAAAGTTGAACTGATAGCTAACCAATTGGCTAATATTCGTATTCCTTTAATGGCGAGAGGAATTGCCCCTGCTACCATTCCACTTTATTATTTTGACCCTACTCGTGGTTATTGGCTTCAGGATGGTAACCAAACACTCACCTTACAGACGGATAATAACGGAAATAGTTTCTACGCAGGTAGCTCAAGTACATTAAATGTTGTAAATGCAGATATTCCTTATCAGACCACAAATGTTGCTGGCTGCTTAGCAGATTCAAGTGGAAAACGAATTGCTAATGCTCAAATTTTGCTTGAGGGTAAAGACTACTCTGGCTACACCATTACTAATACCAATAATAATGGTGAGTTCTCAGCCGCAGCAAAACAAAACTCTATTGTAGTAATTAATGGTCAAGCAAATAGTTTACGCAGTAATACCGTTGAACATACTGTATTAGCATCAAATAGCACTTTAAATGATTGCTTAGTTTTAACAGAGCCAAGCCAAAATATTACGGTTAGGTTGACTTGGGGCCAAAATCCCAATGATATTGACTCGCATATGCTAGCCCCAGATGGCAGTCATGTTTCATACAGTGCCCAAGGAGCATTACTGCAACATCCTTTTATAAATTTAGATGTTGATGATACGACCAGCTATGGCCCTGAAGTGATCACATTAAGTAAATTGATGGTAGGTGATTACCATTATTTTGTTCACAACTATTCAGGCACATCGAATCCCGGTATTTTTGGCTCACCAATAAAAGTTGAATTAAACACAATGAAAGGAACTCAAATTTTTACACCTACTTCAAATACTGGAGAAAGCTTCTATTGGAGTGCATTTAAAATTAAAGTTGCTGAAAATTGTGATATTACAGTGACCCCAACAAAACAATGGCTAAACTCAGAACCAACGGTCTCTCCATCTGCAATAAAATATTGCTCTAAATAAATTTAGTATTATATACAGCGATTTAAATAATCTTTAGATCGCTGTTCCTTAAACTATTACTATAATTTACTAATTTTTAGAAAATTTTAATCTAAATTATTTAAAATTCTTAAGATTATTCACCATAATATCGAGGTTATTACGAATTAAATAAGCCAAGTTAATATCAATGCCTTCAAGCATTTTTTCTTCAACTTTTAAAACCACTTCATTGCATTTATTTAGCTTTTCAACACCGCTTTCGGTCAGGGTAATTAAAATACGGCGGCCATGTGTTGGGTCAGGGTTTTTCTCAATCCAACCATTTACCAGTAAATCTTGCAAAATTTTGTTGGCAGATTGCGGCTTTATGAAAGAACGCTCAGCAAGCTTGGCATTGGATAAATTACTTTTTGAAGCTAAAACAGAAAGTGCAGTAAATTGCGGCAAGGTAATTTCAAGCTCTTTTAAATGTTCTGTTAAATGTTTACTAATAATTCGGTCAACACGAGCAATCATGTAACTTAACTTAGGCTCATCTTCTACTTTTTTTGGAACTAAATTCGAACGTACCATAACCTTTCATTCATCATAAGAAAATCTGTAGTGAAAGTATGAGGTTCTAACCCCATACTTTCGTTAAAACTTAGCGAGCACCTGAGCTTTGTACTAAATGTACAGGCTGTTTAGGTTTTTTGACAAGAAGTAATGCAGAGATCGCTGCAATTAAAATCACTGGAATGCTTGAACCAATCACGATGGTCGAGCTTTGTCCAAGCGAGAGTAAAACCCCTGCCATTAAAGGCCCTGCAAACGAACCAATACGGCCAATTGCAACTGCTGAACCTACACCAGTTCCACGCATTTCAGTTGGATAATACATAGCAGCCAGACCATACAGCGCCGATTGTCCTCCCACAATGAATAGGCCACAACCCACTGCCGAAAGTGCAAGTAAAGCCACTGTCGGAGAAATTGCTAAACAGCACAGTGAGAATAAAATGCCGAGATAAATCAGCTTAATCACAAAGCTCATGCGTAATTTATCAAGCAATACGCCCATGAGGATTGAACCTAAAATTCCGCCAACGTTGTAGCCCATCTGTACATAGTTTGCCTGTAGTTTTGATAGGCCTTGCGCGCCCATCAGCAATGGCAACCAGTTCAACAAGAAATAAAGTACCACTAGCGTGCAGAAAAAACTGATCCAAAGCTGAATGGTTGACATACGACGCTCTTTCGCAAATAAAACTTCCAAGAATGGTGTCGTTTTTTGTGCTTGAACTTTACGTTGCAGGTAATCATTTGACTCAGGTAAAAAGCGCATAATCAGTGGAATGAGTAAAATAGGTGCAATCCCACCAATATAGAAAATATGACGCCACTCTGCATCACCTGCCAACGACATGGCGACAACAGAAGTGAGTAATCCGCCAAAAGGAATGCCGCTATACATGATGCTGACAGCAGTACCTTTGTGCTGGTCAGGTACAGCTTCAGAGGCAAGTGTAATCATCATCGGAAGTGCTCCACCCATTCCTAAACCTGTACAAAAACGAATGAGCAATAGCAAACTAAAGTTAGCAGCATAAGCCGTTAGCAAAGACATAATTCCAAAAAGTAAAATACTAAAAATCAGAATTTTCTTACGCCCGACAATATCAGCAAACCGACCGCCTAATATTGCACCTGGTAACGTCCCTAAAATTGCAGCACTAAACGCCCACGCCATCTGTGCATTGTCCAACATAAACTCAGCCCGCATTCGTGGAGCGGCTACCCCCATTGATTGAAGATCAAACCCTTCAAAAATTGCTATGGCAAAGCACAGTAGCAACGTGATTTTTGCCCTTGAAGGCTGTCCTGATATTTTTTCCATTGTGTTGTCCTTTATTGACTAGTCGTTCCATTTAGCCCTTTGTGTATTGTTGTTTAAACACACCAAAAATATCAGTTAAACTTACTAAAAAATCAACACATTTTTATATTAAATTAATTTAAAAAATAATTAGTATTTAAAATACAATGAATTAAAAAATATTTATGAAATTTTATAAAAAAGACTTGAATGTAAGTTTAACTGATATTAAATTAAATCCCAGAACAGCTAAAAATCATTCAAGGAGTATGAAGATGAGTTATGAAAACCGCTGGGAAACAGTAGATGTTAAAGTTGAAGAAGGAATTGCATGGGTCACCCTGAACCGCCCAGAAAAGAAAAATGCCATGAGCCCAACACTCAATCGTGAAATGATTGATGTGCTCGAAACTCTTGAGCTTGATCAAGATGCGCGTGTTTTAGTTTTGACGGGTGCTGGTGACTCTTGGACAGCGGGTATGGATTTGAAGGAATATTTCCGTGAAGTCGACACTCAGCCTGAAATTTTCCAAGAACGTATTCGCCGTGACTCTTGTCGCTGGCAGTGGCAACTTCTTCGTATGTATTCAAAACCAACCATTGCTATGGTCAACGGCTGGTGCTTTGGAGGCGGTTTCTCACCTTTAGTGGCTTGTGACCTAGCAATTGCAGCAGATGAAGCAACTTTCGGTTTATCTGAAATTAACTGGGGGATCCCACCGGGTAACCTTGTAAGCAAAGCAATGGCAGATACCGTAGGTCACCGTGCATCTTTGTACTACATCATGACGGGTAAAACCTTTAGCGGTAAAGAAGCTGAAACCATGGGCCTTGTGAACAAAAGCGTACCGCTTGCCCAATTAAAAGCAGAAGTGACTGAACTTGCAAATTGCTTACTTGAGAAAAACCCTGTGGTTCTTCGTACCGCTAAAAATGGATTTAAGCGTTGCCGCGAACTGACATGGGACCAAAACGAAGACTACTTATATGCCAAACTTGATCAATGTATCCACCGCGATACAGAAAATGGCCGCCAAGAAGGTTTGAAACAATTCTTAGATGAAAAATCAATTAAACCGGGTTTACAGAGTTATAAACGTACTGGTTAACTTTTGATACTTTAATGGCAATGTAAGGACGCAACCCATGCAAAATGTACAGTTACTTATTCACGGTCGATCTGTTGATGCATCAAATCAGGCAACTTTTGAGCGTATTAGCCCAATTGATGGATCAGTAGCCAGTACAGCTGCTGCCGCAACACTGGAAGATGTTGACCGTGCAATCGAATCGGCACAACAAGCTTTTAAAGTATGGTCGAAACTCTCGCCTACCGAACGTCGCTTACGTTTATTAAAAGCAGCCGATTTAATGGACCAAAAAACCGAGCAATTCATTGAAACTGGAATTCAAGAAACAGGTTCAACTGCAACATGGTATGGGTTTAACGTTCACCTTGCTGCCAACATGTTACGTGAAGCCGCAGCCATGACCACACAAATTGACGGAAGTCTGATTCCATCAGATGTGCCGGGCAATCTTGCGATGGGTGTACGAGTTCCTTGCGGTGTCATTGTTGGCATTGCACCTTGGAATGCGCCTGTCATTTTGGCAACACGTGCACTTGCTATGCCTTTGGCTTGTGGCAACACGGTTGTGTTAAAAGCATCGGAAGCCTGCCCAGCAACACATCATCTCATTGGTGAAGTGTTACATGAAGCAGGTCTGGGTGAAGGTGTGGTCAATGTGATTACGCATGCCGCTGAAGATGCACCACAAATCGTGGAGCGTTTAGTCTCTCATCCAGCCGTGAAACGCATTAATTTTACCGGTTCAACCAAAGTTGGAAAAATTATTGCCGAAAATGCTGCCAAATATTTAAAGCCAGTTTTACTCGAACTCGGTGGGAAAGCCCCTGTTGTGGTTTTAAATGAAGCTGACATTAATGAAGCCGTAAATGCAGTCGCTTTTGGAGCGTTCTTTAATCAGGGTCAAATTTGTATGTCGACCGAACGTGTTTTGGTTCAAGACAATATTGCCGACCAATTTATTGAAAAGCTGATTGAGAAAACTCGCGCTGTTCAGGCAGGTAATCCAACCTCAAAAGACAATGTACTCGGTGTTTTAGAAAGTCGCCGTGCTGCAAGCCGTATTCAGCATTTGCTAGAAGATGCCCAAAACAAAGGGGCTGACTTACCTTTAGGCATCCATATTGAAGACACCACCATGCAACCGACACTGGTGCTCAATATTAAACCTGACATGCTGCTTTACCGTGAAGAATCATTTGGACCTGTATGCACAGTTCAACGTTTTTCAAGCATTGAAGAAGGCGTAGCACTGGCAAATGACAGCGAGTTCGGCCTTTCTTCAGCAGTGTTTAGCCAAAATATTTCGCAAGCACTGGAAGTCGCTAAACAGATTGATTCGGGTATTTGTCATATTAACGGCGCAACCGTACATGACGAAGCTCAAATGCCATTTGGCGGAACAAAATCGAGTGGTTACGGACGTTTTGGTAGTAAAGTCTCTGTTGCCGAATTTACTGAACTACGCTGGATTACTATTCAAACTCAAACACGTCATTACCCGATTTAGTCAGGCTAAGGCGAATACCGACAAATTAAATAAAAATTGCATGATGCAAAAAATAAAGCGCAGTGATGCGCTTTCCATGGAGTGAAAGAAATGCAAATGAATGCCACTCAATCACAAGACCGCGAACGGTTCGTAAAATTAGGGCAACATGATATTCATTATCACCATAAAGATGACACGCTCTATATCAGCCCAAAAGAGCAATTAAAACCGTATCCACAAAAACTGACAGATCGGTTAATTCATTTTGCACAAACCAAACCCGACCATATTTTTGCAGCAAAACGCAATGCTCAAGGCGAATGGGTCAAACTAAGTTATGCAGAAGTTCTACAACGCGCATGGCACATTGCTCAAGCTTTGCATGACCGTAATTTAAGCCAAGAACGACCACTCATCATTTTAAGTGGTAATGATCTCGAACATTTAACACTCTCTATGGGCGCCATGCTGGCGGGGGTGCCTTTCTCTGCTATTTCCCCTGCCTACTCTCTGATTTCTCAAGACTTTGGCAAACTCAAACATGTGTTTGAAGTACTTACCCCAGGCATGGTCTATGCCAGCGATGGACAAGCTTTTGCCAAAGCGATTCAGGCATGTATTACACCTGACATTGAAGTGGTGACCAATAAAGGGATTGTAGGCGATCAGATTTGCACGTCTTTTCAGTCGCTGTTAGATACACCAGTTTCAAATGTTCAAGAATTTTACCAAACCCTTGATGAAAACCAGATTGCCAAATTCTTATTTACATCAGGTTCAACTAAATTGCCTAAAGCTGTACCGACCACGCATTTAATGTTGTGTGTTAATCAGCAAATGTTATTACAAACTTTCCCTGAGTTTGAAGAAACACCACCTGTCCTACTCGACTGGCTGTCTTGGCACCACACATTTGGCGGTAGTCACAATGTCGGCATTGCACTCTATAACGGCGGTACGATTTACATTGATGATGGCAAGCCCGTTGCAGGAAAATTTGACGAAACCATTCGTAATCTCAAAGAAATTTCTCCAACTGTTTATTTAAATGTGCCAAAAGGTTGGGAAGAACTCACCGAAGCTTTAGAAAAAGATGAGGAATTAAGAGACCGCTTTTTTGCCAAAGTTAAAATTTTATTCTTTGCCGGTGCTGCACTTTCAGAAGCGGGCTGGAACAGACTCGATAAAATTGCTCAGCAACATTGTGGAGAAAAAATTCGTATCATGAGCGGATTGGGCATGACTGAAACTGCACCATCTTGTGCTTTTACTACTGGCCCACGCGTGATGGCTGGCTTTATTGGTTACCCTGCTCCGGGATGCGAAATTAAGCTGGTGCCATGTGGTGACAAACTTGAGTTTTGCGTTCGTGGCAAACATGTCATGAAAGGCTATTGGCGCTTAAAGGCAGACCAGCAAAGCACTATTTTTGATGATGAAGGTTTTTTCCATACAGGCGATGCCGTTCGTTTAGTCGATGTCAATGATCCAACCAAAGGACTGATGTACGACGGACGAATTGCCGAAGACTTTAAACTCAATACAGGCACTTTTGTGAATGTGGGCACGCTACGCAACAAAGTGCTCATTCAAGGTAATTTACTGGTTCAAGATGTCTGCATTACAGGTTCAAACCTGAATGCGGTTGGCTTTTTGATTTTTCCAAAACTAGATGCTTGTGCTCAATATGCAGGTCTTAAGCTTGGTGAACATTCTGCAACAGAGATATTACAGCATCCTAAAGTCCAACAATGGTTCCGCCAATTTTTAACGACCTTTAATAAAGATGCGACTGGCAGCTCAAATACAGTCTCCATGCTTTATTTAATGATCGAACCACCTCAACTCGATGCAGGCGAAGTGACAGATAAAGGCAATCTCAATCAAAGCAGTATTACCAAGCGTCGTGCAGCATTAATTGATGAACTTTATCAAAAGCAGACTGATAACCCGCTGATTATACGGGTGCCCACCTTAAAGCAATAAGCAATTGAAGTAAAAAAGGAAGCTCAAACTTCGGTTTGGGCTACAGCCTCACTTTTGCCTAAAAAAGGTTCAACATGCCACACGATACAGAATTTGAACTATTTCGGGATAGCTATCGCAGGTTCTTAAAAGAACAGGTTGCTCCGTATTATGAACAGTGGGAACACGATGGCCTTATCCCACGTGATCTATGGCTTCGTCTTGGGGAGAATGGTTTTTTGTGCGTCGATGTGCCTGAGGAATATGGCGGCTATGGCGCTCCTGTTCATTACTCCCTCATGCTGGTTCAAGAAACTGCTCAAGCGGGCTTTGCGTCTTTAGCTGTTGCCATTGGTGGGCAAAATGAGTTGGTCTCTCCTTACCTGCAAAATATCGGAACTGAAGAGCAAAAACGTTATTGGCTACCGAAAATGGTGACAGGTGAAGTCGTCACTGCCATCGCTATGACAGAGGCCAATGCAGGTTCAGACTTACAGGCTATACGCACTCAAGCCATTTTAGAAAATGACCACTATCGTGTGAATGGTTCAAAAACGTTTATTTCAAATGGATTACATGCCGACCTGATTGTTTTGGTGGCAAAAACTGACCCTCAAGCTAAAGCAAAAGGCATTTCAATATTATTAGTTGATGCTGCTTTAGACGGCGTTAAAAAAGGTCGCTCTTTACAAAAAATTGGGCTACATGCTCAAGATACAGCCGAACTATTTTTTGATGATGTTTGTGTGCCTGCAAATCAGCGTTTGGGTGAAGAAGGACAAGGCTTTGCTTATTTAATGCAAGAGTTACCGCGTGAACGTTTGAGTATTTCCATGATGGCTTTGGGGTCAATTTTAGGCGCCATCGAACTGACCCAAGACTATGTATTAGAGCGTAAAGCTTTCGGACAACCTTTAAGCCACATGCAAAACACACGCTTTGTGCTGGCAAACGCGCAAATCAAAGCCAAAGCCGCTCAAGCTTTTGTAGACCAATGTGCAGCGCTGTATCAACAACACCAGTTAAGCGTGACTCAAGTTGCCGCACTGAAATGCTTTATCACCGATGTCCAATGTGAAGTGATTGACCAATTACTTCAGCTTTTTGGTGGCTACGGTTACATGCAGGAATATCCGATTTCACGCTTTTTTGTGGATGCGCGGGTACAAAAAATTTATGGGGGAACCAATGAAATTATGAAAGAAATCGTCGCCCGAGAACTGCTCGGAAAATAATTCGATTTAAAAACCAAACAAGGCTGGCACAACAACTATGCCTTGTTGAAAACAAAAAATGATATTTCAGGAAGAAATGCTATGTCGAAATTATGGATGTACTCTACCCTTATGCTCTCTGGTTCAGTGTGGGCTGGCAGTTTTATTGATAACAGTTCAGTAGAACTCACCACGAGAAATTTCTATTTTGACCGCGACTACCAAGAGCAATCTGCTTACCCTGCCGCCAAGGACTGGACACAAGGGTTTATTCTTAAAGCCAATTCAGGTTATACCGAAGGGACTGTCGGTTTTGGACTGGATGTGCTTGCAACGGCGGGTTTTAAACTCGATGCTGATGCAGAGCATGGCGGTACAGGAAACTTACCTAGAGACACGCGCACCAATGAGCCTGCCGACTCTTATGGCGAAATTGGGGTCACAGCAAAAGCGAAAATGAGCCAGACCGAGTTACGCATTGGTACGCTCATGCCAATGAACCCTGTTTTAGTAGCGTCACCTGCTCGTTTGCTTCCTCAAACCTATCGAGGAATTTCACTGACTAGTAAAGATATTAAAGATTTTGATTTACAGGCAGCTTACCTCGATAAAGTGAATCATCGTGATTCGACCAACTATGAAAAAATTAAAATTTCAGGGGTGAATGGACGATTTAAAAGTGCTGAAACTGATGGACTCTATTATTTAGGTGGAAACTATCAGTTTAATCCTGCACTAAAACTCACTGCTTTTTACATGGATGTTGATGATCTTTATAACCAAACCATGGTCGGTGCTTTACATCAACACAAAATTAATGACACCACTAACTTTAGCTCGCAATTACGTTACTACCGCAGCCGAGATGACGGGCAAGCAAAAGCAGGCTTAGTCGATAATGACCTCTATCATGCGCATTTCGAACTCAAACATCAAAACCATAAATTTATTTTTGGAACTTTCCAACATCATGGCGATACCGCCTTTCCATATTTGACGGGAGGTGAAACGGGTCTACTCATTGATACATGGCCGGGCGAATTTTTAAACCCAAAAGAAAAAGCCTATAGCTTCCGTTATGAATATGACTTTAAAGATTATGTACCGGGTTTACGTTTTATGACCCGTTACACCGCAGGTCACAATATTTATGCACCCAACTTAGGCGGAACCAATCTAAAAGAACGCGAAACAGACTTTGATTTAGGTTACACCGTTCAAAGTGGCTGGTTAAAAAATTTAGGGTTACGCGCGCGCTACGCCATTTATGACAACAACATGCTCTCTACAGCCAACATCAAACCTGTAAACGAAACCCGCATCAACATTGACTACACATGGAAATTTAAATAATTCAAAACAAGAGGTTCTGTCACATATAGAACCTCTTTTTATTTCGGGAAATTCATCATGAAGAAAGTTGTAGCTCTACTCTGCGGAATTTATTTCATTGGCCTGACTCATGCCGAAACACAATATAGCCCGCCACCTATTCAGCTTGAGCCTTTAGCAAAATTTAGTGTTGATCTAAACGCGCCTGTTTGGGAATTAGGCACCACCAGTGATGCAGGTAAACGCCGAATTATTCCCATTACAGGTGGGACATTCGAAGGGAAATCACTTAAGGGCCGCATTTTAAATAATGGCGCAGATTGGCAAATTGTCGACAGTAAAGGACTAGCCATTATTGATACGCGATATTTGTTAGAAACCGATGACGGTGCACTGATTTATCTTCAAACCAAAGGTTACCGACATGGCTCAGCAGAAACACTAAAACAGCTTGCTCAAGGCAAAGATGTCGACCCGAAAAATTACTATTTCAAAATTACCATGCAGTTTGAAACCAGCTCACCTAAATACTCATGGCTTAACCAGACCGTTGCAGTAGGTAGTGCAATGCGTTTGGGTAAAGCAGTTATTTATGATGCCTACACCTTGAAATAATAATTTTTATAACACTTACAAAAAGGATGGAGCCTTCATTATGGATCAAAAAACTTTAGAACACTTACCGCCCATCCACCACCATTTGGGCGGACACAATATCCATTGGAATGATCAAAACACTGAACTCACTATCCATTACACAGCCCTAGAAAGCTTTACCAATCCACGCGGCACCGTTGAAGGCGGCATGATCTGCGCCATGCTTGACGATGTGATGGGACTTTTTGCATTTCTCGCCAATGACCATAAACCCGCTACCACCATCAACTTAACAATGGATTTTTTAAGGCCCTGTGCTGTGGGTGAAGTCATTACAAAATGCCGATTCATTAAACAAGGCAAAACTGTACTAAATCTCGAAAGTGAAGCTTGGCAAAACAACAAAATGATTGCACGAAGCACAGCTAATTTTCTGGTTTTAGATTAATTGCGACCATTCATTCAATAAGGATATGAATAAATGAATTACACCAAAAATAAACGAATTTTGACCCACTCCGCTTTAGTACTTGCCATGCTTGGTTCTTTGGCAGGCTGTGGAAGTGATAGTGATGACACAACGATTCCCTCAACAACCAAACCACCGCAGTTATCTCCTGCTGTAGACGCAAAACTAACTGGAAGCTGTTCAGACTTACTCGGATTTCAATACAACAATACCGTTATTAGCTCAGCTACCCTTCAAGAAGCAGGTACATTGACTGTCGCCAACAAACCGATTGGCGCACATTGTTTGGTCAAAGGTTATATGGACCAACGGGTAAGCCCTGTCGATGGACAAACTTATCAAATTGGTTTTGAAATGCGCTTACCAATAGACTGGAACGGCCGTTTCCTCTATCAAGGTAATGGCGGAACCGATGGTAATTTAGTCCCTGCAACAGGTCAGGTTGGTAGTGGTGGACCACTCACCAATGCCCTGCATGATGGTTTTGCGGTTATTTCCTCCGATGCTGGACATAATGCTTCACAAAATCCAATGTTTGGTTTAGACCCTCAAGCCAGAATCAACTATGGCTATGGTGCAATTACCAAACTCACGCCTATGGCAAAAAACCTAATTAAAGCCGCATATGGTAAATTGCCAGACCGCTCCTATGCAGGCGGCACATCAAACGGCGGACGGCATGCCATGATTGCCGCAACCCGTTTGGGTGACCAATATGATGGAATTTTAGCAAGTACACCGGGTTTTCATTTACCTCGTGCGGCCGCAGCTCAACTCTACACCGCACAACAGCTTCGTCGTGTCGCAACAGATGAAAATGACTTAAGTACCGCTTTTACTCTTTCAGAGCGCAAAGTATTAGCAAAAGCAATTTTAGATCGATGTGATGCTTTAGACGGTGTTGCAGATGGCTTGGTTCAAGATGTCGAGGCTTGCCGTACGGCTTTTGATATTCACAAAGATGTACCCGTTTGTTCAAGCACACGTGATGGTACTTGTTTAACTACCGAACAAATTGATGTATTAGCCAACATTTACCGTGGTCCTGTAAATTCGGCTGGACAAGCGCTCTATGCAACCCAGCCTTTTGACCCTGGTTTAGTGGGAAGCAACTGGGCAAGCTGGAAATTTGAATCTTCTGTGGGAACAGCACGTGACCCAGTTGCAGTCGGCATTCTTTTTCAAGTCCCACCAGACCCAACTGTGACTCAAAACTCTAGACAATTTGCCTTTAATTTTAACTTCGATACCGACTATCCAAAACTCTCAGCAACCAATGATGTGTATACCGAAAGTTCGATGTCATTCATGATGCCGCCCGATGAATTGAATCTAGATAAACTCCGAAATCACGGTGGAAAAATGATTGTGGTACAAGGCACAGCAGACGGCGTTTTCTCTGTAGATGACACCCAAAATTGGTACGATCAACTGCTAGAACATTATAAAAATGATGCAAAAGGTACAGCATCTGAATTTGCACGTTTCTTTAGAGTTCCGGGCATGAACCATACCCGTGATGGCATTGCGACTGACCAATTTGATGCATTGACTGCTTTAGTCAACTGGGTGGAATATGGGCAAGCACCTGACAAAATTATTGCAACCGCACGCGGCGCAGCTAACCCGAGTGGTCAAATCAATACTGAGCTTCCAAAAGATTGGGCGCCAGACCGCACCCGTCCACTTTGTCCTTACCCACTGATTGCCCGTTACAATGGTCAAGGTGATAGCGAAAAAGCTGAAAACTTTAGCTGTAAATAGCACCCTAAAAATTAAAAGAGAGCTGACCTAGGCTCTCTTTTTTTATTTTAATAAATATCACTATTGAATCATTATCAAATGATATTTCATCCAATGCATGCATCGCTGCTAAGATAACACCGAAAACCCAAAACTCATTTCGATATGCAAAATCAGACTGCTTCAAACCTCCCCTCAACTCAACTTGGAAAAGCACTGCTTTGTCTTATGACATCGGCATTATTATTTTCCATTATGGGAGTTTGCATTCGTTTTGCTTCGCAAACCGTAGACAATGCGACCGTCGTGTTTTTTAGAAATGCAGTGGGTTTATTTATTTTTATTCCGATGCTGTTTAAACAGGGTCTAGACTTTATTAAGACCGATAAACTCTGGATGCATACGTGGCGAAGCATTGTCGGGCTAGCCGCAATGTATGGTTTTTTCTATGCCATTGCGAACTTAAAACTATCGAACGCCATGGTTTTTAGTTATTCATCTCCTATCTTTATTCCACTGATTGCATGGCTTTTCTTAAAAGAAAAAATTACCAAATCGATGATTTTTGCCGCTGTGATTGGCCTCGTTGGGGTTTTATTTGTTGCTAAACCCGACCAAGGTTTATTTAACGCACTATCTTTTATTGGCTTGGGTGCATGCTTTTTATCAGCAATGGCTTTTGTCACCGTAAGAGCCTTAACCAGTACAGAGCCGCCTGAACGTATCGTTTTTTACTTCTGTGTTTTTGGTAGTTTAATTTCCTCTATTCCGATGTTTTGGCATTGGCGTATTTTCACTTGGCACGAATTAAGCCTACTCATTGCCGCAGGACTTTTAGCAAACATTAGCCAACTGTTTATGTCTTATGCTTATAGCTTAGCGCCAGCAGGCCAAATTGGTCCAATGAATTACATTGCTATTATTTTTGCAGGAATTTGGGGATTTGTTTTTTGGCATGAATTACCGGATCTGTTTAGCATTATCGGTATATTTATTATTTTATTTGCCATTTTGCTCTGTAATCCATTTTTGCAGAAAAAGTTACTTTTTCGATTTAAATAGCCGGCATACCTGATTCTAATTTAGATACTGTATTCGATATTCATTTGGTGAAATGCCTGTCCAGTGACGATAGGCTTTTCTAAAATTAGAGGTATCTGAAAAGCCAATTCTTTCGGCAATTTCATCTACGGTTAAAGTTGTCTCTCGCAAATATTCATCAGCAAGACGGCGCCGAGTTTCATCTAATAGTTCTTGATAAGTTAAATCAAAACCTGCCAAACGCCGATGTAAGGTACGCTTTGAGATATGTAAACGTTCAGCCATTTCTTGAGCTGATGGAAAAAGACCTGTTCCATCCAATAATATTAAACGGATCGTTTTCACCAACTCAGGCTCCTCAAGTTCAGCAGCACCTAGCATCCGCTCACAAAACGATTTACACATATCAGCGGTAATCGGGTTGGCATTTGGGCAAGGTACATCGAGCCACTTCAAATCAAAGTGCCATTGCATCACCCCAGCATTAAACTGAACAGGACAATGAAACACTTTTTCATATTCTTCCGCATAGTCAGACGCTGGGTATGGCAATAAAAGCTTCTTCGCTTGAAATGGTCCTTCAAGCACACGTTCAATTAAGGTTTGCATGGAGCTAAACCAAAACTCGCACACCAAAGGCAGAAGCTTACCCAGTGCAATAATGTCCTGCCCTTCAAAAATGGCAACATCATCTCGAATATAAAAAGACTTCTTTAAAATAGGTCCTGCAAGTTTAATATGCCGAATACCAAGCTCTACCGCTTGTCTAAAATTGCGCGAAGAATATAGTGCGTAGCCATACACCCCAAAATCTGACAGCCGCTGCTTTTGCCCTGCACGCAGACCAATTAAGGGATCGTGAGATAGTTTTTGAATATTTTGAAATAACTGAATTTTTTGGACTTGAGAAATATATAAAGAGGATTGATTCATCGCATCTGGTGAAATATTTGTGCCAGATAGAACTTCTGGTATTGAATGGCCTTGCGAACCCATTTCATCGAATAAACTTGTCAAACCTAGCAAATATGTATTCGAACCTAAGGATGTATTATCATAATTTCCTTCAATAACACTATTTGCATTTTTATAAAGATTTTTAGGCATTTAACTCACACCATCCCTAGAGTGACGTGCATAATGGCACTAAACTACCTCTTGTTGTCTCAATTTAACATCGACCATACGACGCTTCAAGCATAAAGTATGATAAGCAAAAGTATGGAAGGAACAATAATGGAAAGCTCCACTTTAAAAGAATATAGCGGCTCTGCCACTGAACATATGGAACTTATTTTTTCCAAACAACGTGCCAATTTTGAGGCAGATCCTTACCCAAGTCTTGAAGCACGCCGCACAAAACTACATCAACTCAAAAAACAAATTATCCGTTATCAAGATGCATTAGCTGCCGCGATTAATTCTGATTTTAGTTCAAGATCACTTGATGAATCTAAACTATTAGATCTGCTTGGCTCTGTGTTAGAGGCTGATCATGCGATTCATCATTTACGCCGCTGGATGCGTCCAAGTAAACGCCGTACTGAGCTTTTATTTTTATCAAACCGTTTAAGTGTGCAATACCAACCTAAAGGTGTGGTTGGTGTGATTGTGCCTTGGAACTTCCCCGTTTATTTAGCACTTGGCCCACTCATTGCCGCATTAGCTGCGGGCAATCGAGTCATGATTAAACTCCCTGAAATTACACCGAATACCAATGCAATGCTACGTCGCATGCTGGCAGAAGTCTTTAATGAAGATGAAGTAGCTGTGTTTGGTGAAGAAATTACAGACCCAGCAAGATTTACATCTTTACCGTTTAACCATATTGTCTTTACTGGCTCCCCAGCTATTGGCAAAGTCATCATGCGAGCAGCAGCTGAAAATCTAACACCTGTTACACTTGAGTTAGGTGGTAAATCACCTGCAATTGTAAGCCGCAACTACCCACTTGCCGATGCTGCAAAACGTATTACGCATGGTAAAGCAACAAACAGTGGTCAAATCTGTGTAGCACCTGACTATGCGTTGGTTCCTAAAGAAAGTATTGATGAGTTTGTGGATGCAGCAAAATCCAGCTTTATAAAAATGTTTGGTCAAAACATTGAAAATAATGAGAATTACACATCTATTGTCAATGAGCGTCATTTAAAACGTATTCAAGATATTTTGACCGATGCACAAGAAAAAGGCGCGCGTGTTATTCCTTGCGATACTTACAGCTTTGACCAACAAGGTCGCAGAATGCCTGTACAGATTGTGCTGAATTGCACGCCAGATATGCGCATTATGAAAGAAGAACTCTTTGGCCCTATTTTACCTGTGGTGGCTTATGATTCTTTAGATGATGCGATTACCTATGTGAAATCGGACGAACGACCTTTAGCGCTTTATTGCTTTACACATAGCTCGGTAGAACGTGATCGTATTTTACGTGAAACTCATTCGGGTGGCGTGACCATTAATGACTGGGGCTGGCATGTAGTCAACCATGATGCTCCTTTCGGTGGTATCGGCAACTCAGGCATGGGGTCATATCATGGTGAAGAAGGTTTCCGTGAACTTTCACATGCAAAAACTGTATTTATTCGTCATCGATTTTTCCCGACTCAGCTTTTCCACCCTCCTTATGGAACATTCCTACAAAAACTAGCGATTCGCTTTTTCTTGAAAAAAGGCGATCCAAATATTAAATAAGGATGATAAAAAAGCCTCATTATGAGGCTTTTTTAACTTTAGAAAAGTCTTTTAGTGAGTACTTCTAATTAACACCTCAAAAAGAAGGCTCCATCCATCAATTAATAGGAAAAGAAGTAATTTTATAGGTAATGAAATAGTTACTGGAGGAACCATGATCATACCTAAAGACATGAGTATAGAAGCAACAATAATATCTATAATTAAAAAAGGCAGCAAAATTACAAACCCTATTTGAAATGCAATCTTGAGCTCACTTAACATAAAAGCAGGTATTAGTTTAATTGGTGAAATAGCTGCCATATCATTGGGAAATGAAGTTTTTGATAGCTCATATATTAATTTAATATCTGATTGATGAGTTTGAGTAATCATGAAAGCCTTTAAAGGTTCCCACGCTTTCATAAAAAAATCTTGCAATGATATTCTATTTTCAAGATAAGGTTGAAAAGCCGTATTATTAATCACTTCAAATGAAGGGCCCATCACAATCATCATCAAAAAAAATGATAATAAGATTAATACAATATTGGGTGGAGTTTGTTGTAATCCTAATGCTTGCCTCATGATTGATAACACAATTACATTTCTAATAAATGTAGTTGTCGCGATCATTGCTAGAGGAATAAAGCTTAGAAGTGTTAAAGAAACAAATGTTGACGTAGGGTTCATTAAGTTAGCTATATCAACTTGCTTAGAAGTTTCTTGGGCAAAACAACTTATACTTAAAAATGAACAGAGCAAAGCGATTAATACTTTACTTAATGATTGATTATACATTAGTACTCTGCTCATCATTTGGGACTTTATTTTCAGTGCATTTAGAAACATGCATAACAGAAACTTTTTGGTCTGACTCAACAATAATCACATCATAATCTATTTTATCATAGATATATAAAGTCGTTTTCGAAGATAATTTTTGAACTTCAAGTTTACGATTAATTCCCGAATTTAGCTCAAATTTTGAAACAATTTTCTTTTTAAAAAAAAATAAAATTAAATAAGTAGCTAACAATAGTATGAACGTAATTCCTAATACATATAATATATATTCAGAGGAAATTATATTATCTTGCTTAAAAATCATATTAAAGACTATTTATTACTTCAGTAACTTGAAAACCTAATACATCATCGACAGCAACAAGCTTTCCATGTGCGATTAAACGATCTTTAAGATAAAGCTTCAAAGGCTCTTCAACTGACTGATCCAGTTTAACGATACTGCCTTGTTTTAAATTAAATAAATCACTTACAGTTAACTTTACGCTTCCCACTTCTACGACTAATTCAACTTCGACGTGATCTACTATAGACAGTTTATTTTCTAGCAAGTCTTTTGAACTTTCACTATTCTGCCCATCTAAACTAGGTAAACTTATATCATTGATCTGTGTTGTCACGGTCTATTCTCTTCTTTGGATCTTAACAAAACTGCTAATTGATTTTCCGATTGCCCTAAAAACCCCACAGCCACTTCCTTATCTCTACTCGTTACACTGAATGGTTCAACAATTGAGTGTTTCGATTTAATAACATCACCTACTTGTAAATCAAGACAGTCAGTTATTGAAAGTTTATCTAATGGAAAGGTAACAGATAATGAAGTAACTTCATCATTAATAGCAGTGAGATTTAAACTATTACCTGCAACCAGTTGATCTAATGGCTTATTAATTTCAAGCATATTAGAATCCAATATTAATTCTATATTGCCAAAATCTAAATTAATCTCAACAATAACAGGAATTCCTACAAATTTTATATCTGTTATATTTTTTAACTCAGTAATATCTTTTACATTATTATCAATTTTACATAATAAATCAGATATTGTATTTTCAATTAAAAAATTTGCTATATTATCGGATGGCAGATAATTTCCTATTTCTCTAAAAAAAAACTTTAGAAAATCATCTGAGCTTTTTGCTAAAAGAAATACTGATTTTACTTCTTCTACAGCAATCCCGCCCTTATTAGCTACAAGTTTCTGATAATGAGCAGAAAAGTCTTTAAGAGAAATAGTTGGTTTCTTTTCATCCCCTATCCAATCCTGACACCATTTATAAATTGGTTCGTTAATCTTATTAATTAACAGCTCTTTTTGTTTTTTAGTTAAAAAACCTAATGCATATTGCATCTTAACCACCACGAGATGAATTATAAAGTTGCTCTAACATTTCATTAGCCACATTCATCACTTTTGAACTAGCTTGATATCCCCTTTGAATGATTAAAATATTACCAAACTCCTGCGCCAAATCGATATTTGCCAATTCAATATATCCACCTTGTATTTTTCCAAAATATTCTAAATCAGGTTTACTATATTTGACATTTATATTTTCAGGTTTATGAAAAAAAGCATTTTGATCTTGCACAAGTTTTGTTTCATCTGAAAAACTAGCTAATCCAACAGCTTGGTTTGTTTTTTTCTTCTGTCCATTATTATAACTTAACTCAAGAACACCATCTTCACCAAAGTTATAACCTACTATACCAGCTCTTGGCCCCCCATCAGTCGCTGTAGCTTGTATATTGCTACTTCCAACTGAAACTACACTAACGCCACCTAAATCTAGCTTTAGTTTTTGTTTACTATTATCAAAATTTAGATCAATATCTAAAAATTGTTCTTGTACAGTGCCAGCTAAAGTAAAACTTATGACACCTGTATTTAATGTTTTATTATTTTCATCAATTATAGTATATGACCACTTACTACCTACGGTTGTTGTATCAGTTTGTTTTTCAAAGTTAACCGTTAACTTCCTTAAAGAACCTGTAGCATCATAAATATTGACATTACTTAGCTTGTAAGGACTAGTCTCAGATGTACTTAAAGTTCCATTAATGTCAAGTACAGTGGTTTGTGCGGGTGGCAAGGATAAATAATTATTTATATTAATCTCAACCAAACTCGCCCCATCAAAGCCCATAACATGGTAGGTACCAGACTGATCAACTAGACTACCTTTCTCATCAAATTTAAATTGACCAGCTCTTGTGTAATAAATATCTTGTTTAGAATCTTTTAAAATAAAGTAACCCTTACCATTAATATATAAATCAGTTTGATTTCCAGTTTGCTTGGAGTCACCATTTTTTGATCTGGTACTTGTTCCTTCATAACTAACACCTAGACCGGCCCCATTATTGCTTTCAACATTTTTTAAAAAACTATCTTTACCCTTATAACCAGGTGTATTCATATTACTAATATTTTGAGAAACAGTGTTTAATTGGGTGGAAAATGCAATTAAACCACTTACACCATTAAAATGCGCCTGAGTCACTTATATCACCTTACCGTTTTAATTTGTGATAGTTTTATATCTGTCAAAAAATTACCATCTGCTTGTTTTACGCTAATTAATGAGCCTTCAGGAGAAAAATTAACAGCCGAAACTGTACCAGTTATATTTGCCCCACTACTAGTGACAATTTCTACATGTTTTCCAATAATACCTAAAGACTGTAATGTGGCATTAATAGAAACGAGATTACTAATATTATCATTTGTAAGTCTAGCTTGCTCTAAGTTTGTAAATTGAGCCATTTGAGCTAAAAATTCACGATTATTAATAGGCTCTAGTGGATCTTGAAAAGTAAGTTCTGTCATAAATAATTTAATAAAATCATTCTGACTTAAGTTACTTCTACTTACTTCACTACTAGCAGTATTTAAACTATTACCAAGAGCATCTATAGCCATAATTATCTCTTTAGGTTTTAGACCAAATCAACTTTCCATTAAGCCATATTCTATCAATATTATCAGGGAGTTGTCTCTTAATATTTTCTAATAACTCGGTATGGTCTCCATCATAATCTCTTATGAATGCCTCAGAATTTGTAAGAAGAATATTTTTTTTAAAAAAGATTGCCGAAGCAAATGTTGTCTGCTTGATAGAAGCATTCAATTTCGATATATGATTTACCATCAATCTATCTTCATTTTTAGTAAAAAAATCTATTTTTCTCTCATGTTGACCTGCTCTTAGGTTTTTACTCGCAATATTATTTTCTGTATTCTCAAATAGTTCATATGATGAATCTGTGTAGTGGGCTAATAAAGAATTGTAATTTTTATATGGTTGTATATTTTCAGTCTTATTTAAATATGATAAATGGTTAACTGCCGTTTTGCCAAAATTATAAATTTCAGAGAAATTCATATTCTGCTTTTGAATATGATTGTTCTGAGTAGAAAGATTTTCATTTGTTTGATTATCAGAATCTTCTTTAATATCTTTTAAAAAATCATTTTTCCTATTTTTTTCTTTTAAATCAACAATTGATTTATCCACTTTATCATCATAAAGTGTTTTTAAACGATAATCAAAATTAATATTTTCCATTCCATTTCTCTCAAATATTTTCAAAAAGTATATTTAATTCATCTTTTTTAATAGAATCTTTTAAATGGTCAACTTTTCTTTTATGAATAACCAAAGCATCTAATCTTTGTTGTAATAGTTCTTGCAAAGCAATACAAGTTTTCTTGCTTTCAATATAGTCATTATATTTTTTATTGATTAAAATAAAATTTTCTTCATAAATATGATTATCTAGTGTCAAACCATATCTTTTCTTAAATTCTGAAAAGTTTGCTAACAGATTCAAATATTTATATTCATCTTGTTGTTGCTTAAAATCAGCTTTCCGTTTTTTTTCCTTCAAATCTCCAACTACTAGTTTTAGTGTCATATATTGGTACTCAAGAATTTTCATCATCTCTTTTCGTTTCTTTAAATTGGAAGTGATTATCATCTTCACTCCCCTAACGCATCAATTTTAGAGGCAATATTTTTTATTATTATCCAAATACTATCTGGTTTTATATGCTCACTCTCTAATTGAATTAAAGTTTTATCAATTTCTGGTTTATTTTGAATAATACAATCTAGCAGTTTATTTTGACCTGACTGATATGCACCGAGATGAATCATATCTGCATATTCATTATATAAAGCCAAATATTTTTTTAACTGAGCAATAAGTTTTTTTTGCTCAGTTGTATGTAAAATACTAGATAATCGACTAATACTTTTTAATACATTGATTGCAGGAAAGTGTCCTTTATCAGCTAAGGTACGGTCCAGTATAATATGACCATCTAAAATAGATCGCATATGATCAGATATTGGTTCATTATAATCGTCGCCTTCGACTAATATAGTATAAATTGATGTGATCGAGCCTTGTCCTAATAAAGCTCCTCCTCTTTCTATCAAAGGAGGAAGTTGAGAAAAAACCGAAGCTGGATATCCTCTTAATCCAGTTGGCTCAGAAGCAGCCAAACCGATTTCTCTTTGAGCATATGCAAATCTAGTAATAGAATCCATTACCAATAATACATTAAAACCTTTCGCTCTATACCAGTCGGCTACTGTTGTCGCAGTATAAGCAATAAATCTTCGGAAAACCGCAGGCTGTTCTGCTGTAGCGACATATATAATTGATCTTTTTAAACCTTGCTCACCCAATACACTAGAAATAAAATCTGTGACCTCTCGCCCTCGCTCCCCTACTAAAGCGACAATAATCACATCTGCAGTTGCATATTTGCACAACATACCTAGTAAAGTACTTTTACCTACTCCACTTCCTGCAAAAATACCTATCCGCTGCCCTATTCCAATTGGAGTAAATAAATCTATCGCTTTAATCCCTGTGTTTAATTTTTGGGTAATTGGAACTCGGTGCAAGGGATTTATAGGTATTAGGTTTTTAGAGATGAACTCTACATTTTCTGGTAAAGACTTACCATCAATTGGATTTCCTAAAGCATCTAAAACTCTACCAAGCAAGTTGAGACTTACAGGAATTTGAATTGTTTTCTTTGAGGATATAATTTTGCATTCAAGATTTAAACCATGAATGTCGCCAAAGGGCATTATAGTGAAAGATTGTTCACCAACCGAAATTACCTCTGCAAACATACAATTCATTTTATTAGGATGAATAATTTCTACAATCTCACCAATGCTAACATTTAAACCAACTGCCTCAATACTAACCCCTTTAATTTCTTTAACTTTTCCTGAATATTGTAAAAAGGAAGATGTATTTAGTTTTTTTAAAATGTTATTGACAATATTATTTACACTATCACTCATTTAATAATTGCCTAACTTTATCAAATTGCTGCACAACCCCAATATCTAACATAGATTCTTTTAGATCAATTAAATACTGACCAGATATTAAAGAGTTATCTTTCTCAATTCCTATATTATAATTTGCTAAGAAATTATTTTCAGAAATAATTTTTTTAATCATCTCATAGTCATGCATGTTAACTTTTAGAGTTAAACCTTCTTCTAGATTATAATCAAGTAGAGCTTTTTTTATAATCTCAGCAATAAATTCCTCGTGTTTAGCTAAATCTATAGTCATTTTTTTTAAGATTTCTTCTATAGTTTTTATTGCAATGAGCTCTAAAGAGGAATTTAAAGACTCAGTTTTTTTTCTAAACTCAGCAATACATGAGGTAAGAGAATCTATTTTAGATTTAAATTGACTTTCTAATAACTGTATTTTTTTCTCATGAATATCTTTTAGCCTTGCCTTTTCAAGCTCAACAATTTTCTTGAATTCATTAGCATATTGCTCTTTTAAAATAGATAGTTCTTTCTCCCTTAAATCATCCCCACTTTCTTTTTTTGATGATACATCATTTTTCATTTCTACATTCTGTTTAATTTCCTTTTGAGCGCTAACTTTGTCAACCATAGCACCCAGAGTGACTTTTTTATCACTCTTTAAAACTTCTCGCAATCTAGAAGACACAACATGATTACTCATATATTACTTTCTCATAAAAATAATTACTCAGCGAAGCTTTCATTTTTGGTGCCAACTTAAATTGATTAAAAATTTCTTTATATTTCATATACTCTTTGTAATAAGCAGGATCTTTTTTTAAAGAAACTTCGGTAAAAAAATTATCTTCAAGTAAGACATACCAAACAGGAGGAATATACTGCATAACTTTACTTAATAACTCAGAATATGAATCCCAGCTTTTTAAGTTATCTTCAATAAAATCTTTAATAGATATTTTTTTAGAATCAATACCCAGTGCTTGAACTTGTTGTAAAAGCTCTTCCAACTTTTCAACTTCAGGTTCATTCAATTTTAGACGAATTTTTTCTTGCTCATCGGAAGTTAAACTACAAAACATTAATATCCAACTGCGTAAAGCAATATTTTGATCTTTCATCTAATTTTTACCTAACCAGTATTTTAAATTAACTAGAATTTTCTCTCTTTCTTCATCTGTCAATGAATCTGCTTCAACTACCTCTTTAGAAGGTTTCTGTACAAACCTTAAAATCAAAAAGATAACTAGTATGACTAAAGAAAAAATAACAATTATCATAAATGGTGTTAGGCTACTTTGAATTGTTGCCTTTTTTTCATTATCTGTTTTTAATAATTCGTTCTTTGTCTTTTGGTCCTGTACTGTTTCAGCAGGGATCATACTACTTACTAAAACTAAATTATCACCGCGTTTTTTATCAATACCCAATCCAGCTTCTAAAACTTGTTGAATATTTTGTAATTGCGTTGGACCTAATGTACTTGGAACAATAACACCTACATTAACTTTACTGATTCTTTCTGAACCATATTCAATTTCTGAAGTTTCTTTACCGATAGCATATTCATTATCATGTGAACTATCCTTTTGCGAAGAATTTGTATTATCTGCCCCTAAAATAGTGGAAGAGGTTTCTTTCTTTTTTAGCAATAAGATTCCAGCATCAGATAAAATTGGCTTCTCACGCACTACTTTTCTTTTGTCCAAATTTATTTGGACATTTGCAGACACACTGACTTTATTAATATTGAAAGACTGGTATAAGATACTTCTTACCTTACTTTCTATTTTTGCTTCTAAATCTTCTGAACGCTTCAAAGAGTTAGAGGAAGTGTCTAAATTATTGCTAATTATCTCTCCTTGTTGATTCAAAAGTACAACATTCTTAGCATCTAAACCATTAACAGCAGATGAAACTAAGTTTTGAATCCCCTCGATACTATCTCTACTTAACTGATTGTTATTTAAAGTCTCTATAACCACAGATGCTTTAGCTGTGGCTTTATCAACTTCATATATCGTATCTTTTTCAGGCGTCAAATGTACTCGAGCATATTTCATGCCATCCATAGTCATAATTGACCGAGCTAATTCTCCTTCTAACGCACGTTGAAAGTTAATTTTTTGGGCAAAATCAGACATACCATAATCAGCTTCATTAAATAGCTCAAAACCAACCGTCTCTGGGTTACTTAACCCTCCCTTGTCTAAAGCAATTTTAGCTTCACCTATTTTGCTTTCTTCAACTTCAATAGTATTATTCTTAATTACATACGGAATATTTGATGTATCTAAGATATTAATTACGTTTGCCTGAATATTTTTATCATTCTGCTGTAATAGAGGCACATATGTTGGTTTTAAAAACCACCAACAAGCCCCTATGAAACCAATGATAATAATAGATAGTCCGCTTATAAAAAAAACGGATTTTTTACCCCAAAAATTCATCTTTTTTCTTACTCAAATTAGTTGCTTAAATTTGCATACGTGTAATTTCTTGATAACTTTCAACTAACTTATTTCTTACTTGAACAGCAAATTGAAATGATAGTTTTGCGTTTTCCATTGCAACCATAACATCATGTACAGGTATATTTTCGCCTGCCGCATACTTCATTACTTTATCAGTTGCATTCTCATACAAAGTATCATTTCGATTTAGGATATCCAAAAAGCTTAATTGTTTTGGTTCTATAGAAGAAACAAACGAGCTTTTTAAATTTGGAAATGATGTGACTTTATCTAAGCTTATTGGTTCAAGGTTGTACATTCACTTATTTTCCGATTTCATACGCTTTAGTGGTCATATCCTTAATCGTATTAAAAATACGAATATTTGCATCATATGCTCTACTTGCAGAAACTAAAGTGGCCATTTCTGTAGCAGTATTAACTTCAGGATAAAAAACCATCCCCCTTTTATCCGCTAATGGATGATTCGGTTCATATACGCTTTTAGTATTAGCACCAGGTGTACTTTCTATATGGATACTATTTTGTAGATCATTTAAAAAAGATAAATTCGTCTTAACATGCAATACTGAATTAGCATTTTTATTAGGTAACGCAACATTAGCTATTGCAATATTATAACTTGCAGCTTCAACTCGAGCCTTTTCATGTTTTAAGCCAAATGAAACTATATCTTGAATAGATAAATTAGAAGAAAGCTGCATTACCCTTCTTTTCCTTGTATTACTAATTGCATTAATCCATAGCTCCTATTTAACATTTCGGCAATACCTTGATAACGCCCACTTGCAGCAACTGCTTCAAAAGTTTGTTCATCTAGCTTTATTAAGCTTTTAGGAATATTAGATTTATATCTCTCAATATCTAAGTTATTATAATCTAAGTTATGAGCTGATATATCTTTTAATAGGCGTTTATAGTCAAAATTTATCCCTTTTTGATCTACTAAATTAAGACTTGCAATATTTGTAGAGGCAACTTTAACTCTCATATCTTGTATGTTCATAGCATTTAAAAGTGAATTGCTAATACTATTAATATTATCCATTTAATATCCTACTGAATTACTAAGTCAGCATTTAAAGCGCCAGCATCTTTAATTGCTTGAAGAATTGTAATCATATCTCTTGTATTTAAGTGAATTTTTTGCAAAGCTTGCACTAATCCAGCTACTGTTGCCCCTTTTGGAAGAGAAACAAAATTTGCTTTATCCTCTGTAACTTTTAAATCTGTTTGAGGAACCACTTCTGTTGAAATATTATGATTATAATTGCGGCCAATAAAATTTGGTTGTGAAACTAAATACTCTGTATCGACTTTTATATTTAAGTTTCCTTGTGAAATATTAACTTCACCTATACGCACATTTGAACCAGCAACAATTGTTCCTGTTTTCTCATTAATTACAATTTTAGCTATTTGATCTGGCTCAACTTCTAAGCGTTCTATATTCGCTATAAGATTTGGTATTGGCGTATAAGGATTAACTAGGATTTCTACTTTTCCAGCATGCACAACTTTTACATTCATTACACCTTGACGGGATATAACCTGAGCAATTCTGTTTGCAGTTGTGTAATCAGGTTGATTTAAAATAAGTACCAATTTATCTTGTGGCAACTGATTTTCAATAGCTTTTTCTAAATATGCTCCTTTGGGAATACGTCCAACTGTTGCATGATTCTTTTGGAAAGAATTACCATTCGCCTCAAATGTATAACCACCAGTTGCAAGTGGGCCTTGAGCTAAAGCATACAATTTATTATCAGGTCCATATAAAGGAGTTAAGATTAGAGTACCCCCCAAAAGGCTTCGAGCATCACCTATAGAAGATACTTCTACATCAAACTTATCACCCACTTCACTAAATGGTGGCATTTTTGCAGTAATCATGACTGCTGCTGTATTACGTGAATTCAAGTCATGTTCATTAATATTGACATTAAAATGCTTTAGAGTGTTTACCAATGCCTGTCTAGTAGTGCTATTTCTGTCAGAATCACCACTTCTAGCCAAACCCACAACTAAACCATAACCAATTAATACGTGCTCTCGATTATCTTGCACGCGAACTAAATCTTTTAATCGAACTGTACTTACAGCAGCAATAGCAGAATTTAGAGAAAATAAAACCACTATACCAATTAATATTCTTTTCATATTAATCTTAACCAATGAAAAAGCTTATAAAAAATACTTAATTTTTGAGCATCATTTGCTACACCTTTACCATTAATTTGAATTTTAGCATCTGCTAAACGGTATGAATAAATAGTATTGTCATAGCTAATATCATCTGGCCTTATATAACCACTAATTTGAATAAGCTGTTTATCATTATTAATAATAGCTTCTTGATTACCTGCTACTTTTAAATATCCATTAGAAAGCTTTTCTGTAACTTGCACTGAAACAACTGTTCTTAATTGTCCTTGTCTTGACGTATTACCCTCACCACTTGCTCCCCCTTCCATTCCAAGACCAGCATCTGCCTTGGCAGTTAAAGTATTTGCCGAGAAAGATAAATTTGTTTTATTTTTAGCATTGGTACCTACTGATGATTTAGCTGAAGTAGATTCAGCAACAAGAACTGTCAAAATATCACCGACATTAATTGCACGCCTATCACTCGTCAAAGCCTGATAATTCTCAGTATCAATTAAACTAGTTTGTGCAGATACATGAGTAGTTAATAAAATACTCACAATAAGAACAATTTTATTAATCAATTTTAACTGTTCCTTCTTTTATAACTGTAGCCCTAATGAGCTGATTATTTGTTGGTAACCGCACACTCACTTTTTCCAAATATTGTCCAAATTGTTGTGCCACCCCTTCTGTTTCAACCATAATATTATTAGCTACAGCAATAACCTTAACTGGCTGATTTCTAACAACCAACGGAGCAGTCTTTAAATTACTCTTTAGAATAGGAGTATTGATTTTTGCTGCTTCAAAAAGCCATATTTTTTCATCAAAAGGCCCCAAGGCTAATTTATCCTGAGTTACTTTTAGTTTAATAAGGTCAATATCTTCATAACTTATTTCAATTTTTGAGAGCGGTTGGTTACGTATCGCATTTTGCTTAAATACCCAAGCTTTTGTTTTAATTTCTGGACGAAACCATAAGATTTTTAACTGTTGCTTACCAATCTTAGGATCACAATCCATTACTTCAAATCCAACTCTAGGCTGATAAATAGAAGTGATCAGGCTAATTTGAGAGTAGGAATGATTAGAAATATTAAACAAGGGGAAGAGTTGAGATGAAAGCCCACTATCACTTTCTATTTTTTCAGAGACTAGCTTATTAGCCTTCGTAATAAGCTGATCATAATTTAGATCTAAACATGCACTTACAGAGCTAGAAATAAATGATAATAAAATAAGTGATAATCTAAAACCCATTCTAACGTCTCAAATTATTAATTGTTTCCATAATTTGATCACCCGCTTGTAATACTCTTGCATTTAATTGATAAGCTCTCTGAGCCATAATCAAATTAGAAATCTCACTTACCAGGTCAACATTTGACATTTCCAAATGTCCTTGTAAAACCGTTCCCATGCCTTCGGAATTCATTTCACCATATTGTGGCTCACCACTTAATTGGGTTGGTAAATACAAACCATTGCCCATTTTCTTAAGCTGACTATCATTATTGAAACTTACCAACTCTATTTTACCGAGTTCTAACTCTTCGCCAGTACCAACCACTTTACCGCTCAAAATACCATCAGAGGTTAGTTTCACATGCTCAACATCAGGTGGAATGCGGATATCTGCTGTTAGAACTTGGCCATTTGCTAATGCAAGTTGGCCATCGGAATTCACGTGAAACTGTCCAACTCTGGTATAAGCCAAACTTCCATCGGGTTGTTCAATTTCAAAAAAACCTTTACCTTGTATAGCGAAATCATAAGGCTGATTTGTGGTTTGTACATCTCCATTTTTAAAGTCAGTATAATTATTCTCTAAAGAAACACCTATTCCCTGCTGAGATATAATATTATTAAAATTATTTGTGGCAATAAGGTTAGAGAATTGAGCATTTTCTTTTTTATATCCCATAGTTTGCATATTCGAGATATTACTAGAAATTGTATCCAACCATTTTTGATGAGCTGTTAATCCAGAGTTTGCAATACTTATTGCGTCAATCATTTTATTTTCCTAATTGATTAATACCACTATCTAACAAATTATCATAAGCATTTACAGCTCGTTGTAGACTCTCAATATGCCGAGATAATTCCATTATTTTCACCATATCTTGGCTCATCATTGTATTTGATTGCTCTAATTTACCCTGAAATAATTGATACTCATTAGAGTCTATTTGTCTTACTTGCGAAGCTGAATATAAAGCATTACCTTCTGCCTTAATATCATTACTCTCTGCATGTACTACTAAAATTTGATTTAATATTATATCATTATTTAAACCATGAATATAACCTTTATTATCAACTTTTAATGAGTCTAAATCCTTTTCCTCAATAATAATGGGCTGCCCTTCTTTGCCTAAAACAGTTAAACCTTGTTCTGTTAATAAATAGCCTTTTTTATCAACATGGAAATGCCCATCACGTGTTATTAAAAATCCATCTTTATTAGCAGCAACGAACCACCCCTTACCTGATAGAGCAAAATCAAGTGCTCTGTTAGTATTTATATATGACCCATTATTTGAATTAATATAAGATATCGTCTGCCTCTGTTCTATATCAGAAAAAGTTCTATTATTTGATGATGGTGTTGCTAAAGTGCTAAACACCCCTTCACTTCTATACCCAACTGTATTTAAGTTTGCAGTATTTTGTGAAACTGTTTTTAAAGCATTGAACTCTTGCTGGATAACTTGAGACAATTGCATAATTGGGTCTGTCACGCGCTCATCTCCATTGAATGAAACTCAGGAATTGAAATAATTCCAGCAGACGAAACTTGCACAAATTGCCCCAATTCAGCTATCGACAAAACTTCTACATGCGGAATGGCTCTTGATATCATGGCGCGAAGAGGTCTGCGAATAGAAGGTGAACATAGTAAAATTGGCTGAACATTATTTGCTAATTGTTTTTCTGTTTCCTGCACAATCCCTCTAAGAAATTTATCAATATATTGTGGAGGCAAAATACTTTCATTATTCACACGTACCATAGCTAGCATATGACTCTCAATTTCAGGAGCAATTGTCATAACCTGCAAATTACCATCAGGACTAAGAAATTTTTCATAAATAATAGACCCTAATCTTTCTCTAACTTTTTCAGCTAAATCCTCAGGTACTTTATTAATACGCCCAATATCAATAAGTACTTCTAAAATTTTCTCCATATTTTTTATACTCACTTGCTCTTTTAATAATAGTTGCAAGACACGCTGAATATCAGAATACGTGAGCACTGAAGGAATGAGTTCATCTAACAATGTTCCCATACTATCTCTATGAAGCTGTATCAATTTTTCAGTTTCCGCTCGAGTCAGAAACTCACTTAAATAGCGTTTTACAATTTCCGAGAGGTGGGTCACTATTACAGTTTCTGGCTCAACAATAGTAAACCCTAAAGTTCGTGCTTGTTGCTTTTGAGTTTCTTCAATCCAGAGTGCTGGCAATCCATAAGTTGGCTCCTTAGTTTCATCGCCTTGAATACTACTCATAGAAGCATTCCCAGAGTTAATAGCTAAAACCTTTAAAAAGTTGACACTTCCTCTTGCAACCACAGCACTGTAAATGAGAATTTGATAATGATTTTCTGTTAATCTTTTATCTACATTGATAGATAACTTTGGCAAAAAAACACCCAAATCTAATGAAAGTTGTTTTTGCAAAGTAGCATATCTTTGAATAAGAGAACTTGCCTCATCTAAAATAAATGGCTCTAAGTTCGGACTTATTTTTAACTCAAATGGAGCAGGTTTTAAACTATTTAAATCTTTTTGTTCTAAATTTTCCTGTTTATCCTCATTTTCACCATCACTACTGTTAGCTTGCTTTTTCTTATTTTTGATAGAATACCAAATAGCCCCAGCTAATATTAATAGTAAAATTAAAATCGGTAGAACGGGTAATCCAGGTAAAAATAGCATTAAAGTTAAAGCTACACCGACTACCACAATAGTTTGAGGATAAGCAAAGAACTGGTTCCCCAAAGCTTGACCTAATTTAGTATCTGTAGCCGCACGTGTAATAATAATACCTGCAGCAACTGAAATTACTAATGAAGGAATTTGGGTAACAATACCATCCCCAATTGTTAATAAAGAATAATGCTGTAAAGCTTCAGACCAGCCCATCCCCTTTTGAAGCATACCAATAGATAGACCACCAATAATATTAATGATGATGATGACGACACCGGCAATTGCATCACCTTTAACGAATTTAGAAGCACCATCCATAGCACCATAAAAATTTGATTCTTGCTCTAACTTATGTCTACGTAACTTTGCCTCATCTGAGTCTATTAATCCCATATTTAGATCAGCATCAATACTCATTTGTTTACCGGGTAATGAATCCAGAGTAAATCTAGCTGCGACCTCCGCAACACGCTGAGCACCATTAGTGATAACAATATATTGAACAATAATTAAGATAAAGAAAACGACAAACCCGACTACCAGATTTCCCGCCACCATATAATTACCAACAGCCGCAATTACTTTACCTGCATCTGCATGATCTAAAATCAAGCGAGTTGATGAGATATTTAATGCTAAGCGAAATAATGTTGTAATAAGCAGTAACGATGGGAAAGTTGAAAAACTTAAAGGTTTCTCTGTATCAAGTGCCAATAATAAAATAATTAAAGCCACTGTAAAGTTCGTTAATAACAGAAAATCTAGTAACCATGTAGGTACAGGAGTAAATAGTACTAATAAAATACCTATTACCCCAATCACTAATGCGAGATTATAAAACTCGAATTTAAATTTATTCTTATCAATCATCTTTTAAAACTTCAACTTCGAATTTGGTAATGCAATGACCCAGCGATATATATCAACCACATCATGATGTATTTCATCTGGTATTGATTGATTAACTACACAATGGGCATAAATATATCTTGCGACAACTGGTCGATGTAATATTGGCACCTGATTCTTACGAGCCACACGTTTAATCATCGAGGCAAGCATACCTGTTCCTGTTGCTAAAACAATAGGTGCATGCATTTTTTCAGGTTTATAGATTAATGCAACCGCATAATGAGTAGGGTTAATAATAACAACATCAGCTTTTTTAACTTGAGAAATTGCTTTCACCTTATTAAAAAATTCTTGTTGGTTTCTACGTCTCTTTGATTTTAATTCTGGACTACCTTCTCTATGACGATATTCATCCTTAACTTCCTTATGGCTCATGCGCATTTGACGGGAAAATTCTCTTTTGGCATACCACATATCAAAAATTGCAAAAATTGCCATTACAGCTAGTAAACTGAGTACCAAGACAACTATAGATTTACTAAAAAATAATACGATTGATTGAGGAGTTCTTGTTAGATCACTCATTAATTGGTGGATAATATAAAGTATTGAAAAATATGTAGCCACAAAAAATAATAAGCCTTTGACAATAACTCTAACTACCTCAACAAACATCCGCTTAGAAAATATTTTCTTAAGTCCCTTTATAGGATCTAGTCTTTTAAAATCAGGTTTTAAAGTTGTGAATGAGAAAACAAAACCACTATAAGCAAGGTTTATAGCGACTGCAAAAACTATAATGATTAAAATTAATGGAGCAAGTACATTTAATATTTTAGATACACTTTTGTTAGCCCAATAATGCACGTTTGCCAAGTTGTTTTGAACTAAAATATCTGTATGACCTAACCACCACTGAGTAAGCCTGAATATTTCCGAAGCAATATCGCCTGATAGCGCTATGAAGCCTGCAAGGAAAGCTGAAATTACTACAAAAGAAAGTAAATCCATACTCTTAGGTACATTACCTTTTTTCCGAGCTTGCTCTAACTTATAAGGTGTAGCTTGTTCAGATTTTTCTTGTTGATCTTCCATTATTTTAACCCCAGGTCTTTAAAACAGAATCAGTTTTAAAGGTTCATCAAAAAGTCGAGGTACATTTTGGACAATCATTGGCATAGCCAACATCAGCAAAACCAAACCAGCAATAAATTTAACTGGGAGAGCCAAAAAATAAATATTAGCTTGAGGCATTGATCTAGACATTATGGCGAAAGCAATATCTACCAACCACACCCCTAAAATGACAGGTAACAATATAATAAAAGCAAAAATAAACTGCTCCCCCATTAAACTGACTAGTTTTTTTATATTTAATAACTGAAAGTTAAAAGATCCTAAAGGTACCACCCTAAATAAGGCAACCAATCCATTTAATAAGGTGTAATGCAAATTAAGTATAAAAAATAAAACTCCAGCGATGGCAATGAGCAAATCTGAAATGACACCATTTAAATGACTAGAGGAAGGATCAAAAACGCCCGCTGTATTAATACCAATTTGTAAATCCAGCAACTTTCCAACCAAATCTAAACTTGCAAAGGCTGTATGAAATCCAAATGCAAGGACTATACCTAAGAGAAATTCACTTATGATTAAGGAAATTGTGATTACACTATGCTCAATCGGAACTAATCCGGACAAAATAACTGAAATTGCCAAGACAATGATCAGTCTAAAAAATATAGGTGCCCGAGTAAAAATAGTTAAAGGCATAACTACAAAAATTGGAAGCAGACGTAATGACAATAAAAGAACTGTCGTAAACTCAAGGAAACCGAACATATAGTTTAAAAATTAGCTGCTTTTAGAAACATTTCAACTGCGAAAGCTCGTAAGTGGTTTATCATCCACCCTCCTAGAACCAATAATATGACTACTGAAACAATAAGTTTTGGAATAAATGTTAGAGTCATTTCTTGAATTTGAGTGGCAACTTGTAAAATACTTACCAATAGCCCAACAATCATGATTGCTAATAATAATGGTGCTGCAACCATTGCCGTTGTTAATAATGTTTCTTTTAATAAATATAAGAGCTGATCTTGGTTCATTACATGTACTCCAGAGTGGGCACATTTTATCTGAAACATTCAAACAAAAAAATATATTTAATAATATTATTTCTTCTCAATTTCATATATTTATCTTATTCTATAATTATAAAAAGCAGGTGTTTTAATTTTATGATAACAACGAATGATTTCGAACGTGAAGAACAACTTAAACGTTGGTTAAGTTTTTTAGAGCAGGATCCTCAAAACGGTCACTTAATTAATTCTATTTTTGAGTCTGCTTTAATAGTCAATAATGTTGATGTGCTTCAACACATGTTGGACCACTTAAAAGAACAACAACTTAGTGATCCTCAAGTAAACCGCATGGCTAGCTTAGTAAGTTTACAGTTAGGTAATTTTCCAGAAGCTATCAGTTTTAGCCAACATGTTTTAGGTACTGAGTTTGAAAATACAACTGTATTACACAATCTCGCATATGCCCAACTGTATATGAATCAATACGAACAAGCATATTTAACATTACAACCCTTAATGAGTTCTTCTGCATTAGTAGAAGCAGATACTTATGTGTTATATGCGAGAATATTACATCATTTAGAACAACCTGCGGGGGCAATAGCATCTTTACGAAATGCTATTAATTTAAATCCAAGACATGCTGAAGCATTAGGCAACCTTGCGTTATTGCAATATGAAACGAATAATAATTTTTCAGATTACTTAAACGTTAAAGAAACAGCTCAACAAGCTTTAGCTATCAACCCTTTTCAATTTGAAGCGCTATTAGCATTGGGTGAAGTACAACTTAATGAACGAAGTATTTCTGCTGCGCAAAACACTTTTAATTTAATTTTAGAACACTATCCTCAAGCAGGTCGTGCATGGTCTGGTCTAGGTCAACTCGAATTTTACGAAATGAATCTTGAGAAAGCTGAACAGCATTTGCTTAAAGCCGTAGAATATATGAATAATCATGTTGGTACATGGCATGTATTAGCTTGGTGCTATATCCTTAAGCAAGATATTGTTAATGCTGAAAAAGCTTTTGAAATTTCTTTACCATTAAATACTGAATTTGCTGATAGCTATGGTGGCTTAGCAGTTGTTGAGGCGATGAAAAATAACGTATCGAAATCGAAACAACTCATTCAACAGGCTTATGATATTGATGAACACAGTATGGCAGCACAGTATGCTGAATATGTTTTATTGAATAATGCAAACCAAGCAAATGCGGCTCAACAGAAAATGAACAATATTTTGATGAGACGAGCTCCAAGTAGCGAAAGCTCAGGTCAAGTGTTAGTCCAAGACTGGTTAAACAATCATCCAAACTTTCAAAAACATTTAAACTAAAATAGAAGACAATGATGAAGAATTTCTTATCTCCTTTTGATGCAGATGAAACTTTAAAACTTGCAATCCATGCAAGTGAACATGGAGATACTCATTCTGCTATTCGTTATTTAACTGAATTATTAAATATCCAACCTGATCATGGGGCTGCTTGTTATTTCCTCGCTATGCAATATGCAGAAATTGGTCTATTTGAGCGGGCAATCACAACTTTACAACACGCTGTTGAAATTAATCCAACATTTGATATCGCTCAATTTCAGCTCGGCCTTTTATATTTACAAACTCAGCAAACGCTACAAGCTGAGCAAATTTTTAGTGGCCTATCTCTAAGTTCACATGATCCTGCCCTTACAGCATTTTCACTTGGCTATTTAGCTTTATTTAAAGAACAAATCCCTAATGCGATTCATCATTTCCAAGAAGGAATTGCTGTTTGTTCAAACGATGCTTTAAGTAATGACATTAAACGTGTAATCGCTCAAGTTGAAAATGCAGCTCAAAATTCATCCACCCCTAAATCGAGTAATCAAGATATAGCTCATAGTAATCATTTTACTGAAACTCAGGCCGAGCAAACCAACACCTCTACTGAACACAAAACATTAACAGGGTTTTTGGGTGCTTATTTAGATACTATTGATGAGGATAATGGGCCCCATTGACTTAGATATTTTCTAGAGCCGAAGAAAGTTACTCTCTCATCCTTAATTTTTAAAAGTATTACTTTAATGATACAGCTCTAGAGCAATTAGGCTCAAAATAAAAATTATCAATATTTTAATACTTAAATAAAATTATTTAAGTATTAAAATCTATTAAATTTTTTCTAAAAATATTTTGATATAAGAGTTATTATTCTATAGATAAATTTAATCTAAAAGTTGTAATCATTGTAAAAATTATGCCTCTATAATATTAATATTATACAGAAAAGTCACCTTAGAAAAATTAAAATTAATCTTCAATTTCTCCTATAAATTAAAAAGTATATGTTCCACCGCACAGCGGTGGAACATATACTTTAACTCTCTGGGAACGCAACTTCAAACTTAACGCCGAGCAAATTATCTTTACCATGCTTAATTATTTCTGTTTCAAAGTCCTCTACGAGCTTACTTACTATATTAAACTGTTCAAAGTTAAAGTATTGTGGCAATCCCTCATCTATAGAATATTCAGGTATATTTTCATTTGAAATACAAATTTCATTATTATTTGCAAATGATGTTCTCACCCAAATGAATTTATCGTTAATAGAAATATCCGGTAACTCTTGATTAATTGGATGATATTTCCCTGATATAGAATTATTTATTAACTCCTTTAATTCTAAAAGGGGTTTACCACGCAACTCCCATATCGTATCACAAAGTGTCAGAGTTATAGCTTCATTCTCAATTCCCTTTTCATCAATACAATAAACTCTTGGATATATAGATTTATTAGTTAATAGAATTAACTCTGCCACTATTTTCTTCACGGTGTATACTCCGGATAACCACGCCACAAATTCACATTTCTATAATTCGGTTCAAAAAATTTAAACGATAGTCCACCAGACTTACCTTCATAGGTTTTACCTGATACTAAACTTCTATTCAACCATGCTAAGCTCATTTCACCCTTAGCTTGTGCTAAAGACCATGTAAGCGGAGTCATTGATGAATAACCACCATTATTCGTTTTTGTATAAAAATTTCCATCGATAGTAAGCAACTCTACCTTAGCTCGCATAGAACCATTTTGACCTATCTGCTCTGTACCTTCTATAATTTTCAAACGAGGCGACGTTGAAAAGTGCCCTCCCATCACTTGCTTACTAGCTACTCGACTAAAATCAATATCAGCCTCAATATGTGCAAAATCAATCTGTCCACGAGCATCTTGATAAGCTCTACGCAAGCTTCCCCAATATAAGTCAGACTTATTATTAGTAGCAATCCGTTGTAATGCTGCTATTTCTGAATTAATTAATACACTATTTGCTTCTTTAATAATAGGAGATCTAAACTCAATAGGTAACCCACTATTCAATCGCCCCGCACTTACATCAAAATCTATAGGCCATTGTAAGTCCACATTATATTTTGAACTTGCAAATGCTGGTATCGCACCTAATAAAGGTGAAGCAACCCCACCAACCACACTTGAAAGTGTTATTTGTCCTAAATCATATTCAGATCGTCCCGTTAGACCGTCACTTATGCCATAACTAATCCGCTCAGTACTCTGAATCCCAGTATCCATAAGAGCACCAGAGCCTGCTCCTGCTATTGCTAATCCACCATAGTATTTTGTGGCTCCACCCAACCCCATACTTGCTAGCCCCACACTACCAGTAGCACGAAGAATATTAAAGACTCCACCTGTCGCTAAAGTAACTGCTGCTCCACCACCAGCTTCTATTAAGTCTGCTCTTCGGGCTAAGCTTGGAGATAACTTCCCTTGTCTTACCTGTAATAACCTTTCATCACTTCGACCATATAAACCAAAAGTAGTAAAATTAGCAACTTTAAGATAAGTCTGTCTACTTACATACTTCGCTGCGTCAATAAAACTTCCTGAGTAGTTCGCATCGTTCGCCCACTCTTGCCATGTTCTTCGATTATTTGCATTACTAATATCAATTTCACGTTGTAATCTTGCCCGTTCCTCAACACGTCCTAATGCTACTGTCATGTTGTAAGTACTATTTACACCACCGAGGGCATAAACAATACTGTCGGTAGCTTGAGCTTGAACTCTAATGGTAGGCAATTGTGTAACATCACTATTCCTTCCCATCATTAAAGCCATACGTTCTTGATTATTGTTTGGCATATAATCAGAGAACTCTTCCCTAAACCCATCACGGATGCCAGACCAGTTAAAATTCCTCAAATCATCAAAGAATTCACTACCACTGTACGCATAAAGTGATGACGTATCCTCCAATGCTGTACGTTCACCTGTCGCAGGGTTATAGACAGTGATATTTGATTTATATTGACTTGAGCTAGAACCCTCCCCAAACTGACGACCTATTGTATTTGCGATCGCTGCCATTGATACACTTAAATAATTCGGTTTCGCTCCACCAAACCACTTGTCGTCAATGACTGCGGCGGCATTAGCACCAGCTAAGGAATAGGCATAAGGACTTGCTGCCTTGCCTAGACCATCAAATACCCCTTTATCCCCCATCCCAGCTGCTACAATCGAACTTACAATCGATGAACCTAGTGATGCCCAGCTAAAGCTCTGGTTATTCCCAAATCCCTGATTTGCTATATAGTTGGAGCCATAACTTGTAACACCAGATATAACCCCTTTAGCAGCCCAACCACCTTTCTCAATAGCCTCCTTCGCTGCAGTTACCCAACTACCTTGTGTTGCAGTTGCTCCAGTGGTTCCAGCAGTCCCTGCTGCAGGAGCCAATGCTCCAACCACACCAGCGGTAATACCCGCACTTAAAGCGGATATACCGACTTGTGACCAAGAGAAACTATCCACCACGCCCATAGCCCGCCCAGCCAGCTGTGAGGCAACACTACCCGCCGCCGCCGCTGTGGCTGCTGTTGCCACCGTTCCTGCTGCTGCTGCTGTCGATGCGGAGGCTCCTAAGGCTGTAAATCCTTTTGCAACTGCTGCTCCTGCCTGTGGTCCACCAAAATAAGACACGACTACAGTCACCACAATCGCCACCACGATCATTACAATCTGGGCAATACCACCACACTTCTTCTTCGGCTTCGGTGGCGGTGGCGGGCTCGGTACTGTCGGCTGGGTATTCCCAATCGCCTCTCCCGGGTTATAAGGCCGGAACGTCTCACTGTTGTTGTGGATGTTGGTGACCTTGTTCGGAACCGTTAATACCTGTCCCGCAGTTAACTTGTCCGTCGCACTCAAGCCATTGACATCAGCCAGCATGTACCACATCGAAGCATCACCCCAAACCGATAAGGCAATGCTTTGTAAGGTATCCCCGTTATTCACCACATAACTGGTCGATGCACTCGATGGATACTGCGCATTAATCGGCTCAAAGTTCTGG
>NZ_JFYD01000010.1:0-94671 GCF_000588515.1 Acinetobacter sp. 826659
TACACCAACCTGACGAGAAAGAAGGATGTGTTCACGAGTTTGTGGCATTGGACCGTCAGTCGCAGCACAAACAAGGATCGCGCCGTCCATCTGAGCAGCACCAGTAATCATGTTTTTAACGTAATCGGCGTGGCCTGGGCAGTCAACGTGCGCGTAGTGACGAATTGGAGAATCGTATTCTACGTGTGAAGTATTAATTGTAATACCACGTGCTTTTTCTTCAGGTGCTGAGTCGATTTGTGAGTAATCTTTCGCTTCACCGCCGTAAGTTTTTGCACAAATTGTTGCAATCGCAGCAGTTAAAGTTGTTTTACCATGGTCAACGTGACCGATTGTGCCCACGTTTACGTGTGGCTTATTACGTTCAAACTTAGCCTTAGCCATGTTTATAGTCCTCGTTTACGTCGAACACAATTCTGAGCAAAAACTCAGCATCGACATATCGCCTAAAAAATCAAACACCCAATACTTGAAAAGCAGACTAATAAGCCTGCTTTTTAAATCTTTGTAGAAAATCTACTAAACTGTATCTGGAGCTCTTATCGAGATTTGAACTCGAGACCTCTCCCTTACCAAGGGAGTGCTCTACCACTGAGCTATAAGAGCGATTATCCTTCGATGGAGCGGGAGACGAGGATCGAACTCGCGACATGCAGCTTGGAAGGCTGCCGCTCTACCAACTGAGCTACTCCCGCACTGTGTTGGTATATATACCACTTCAATCGAAGTTAATGGTGGTGAGAGAAGGATTCGAACCTTCGAAACTTTCGTAGCGGAGTTACAGTCCGCCCCCTTTGACCGCTCGGGAATCTCACCATATCACACTTATTTCAGTGTTGTTCTTTACTTCACCACTACACACCTTTAAGATGGTGCCGGCACACGGATTCGAACTGTGGACCTACTGATTACAAGTCAGTTGCTCTACCAACTGAGCTATGCCGGCTCTTCTTAGTGTTTCGTACGTTTCGTATCGGAACGGTGTGCAGTTTAGCAAAACTTCCAAACGATGCAAGCGGTTTTTTTAAAAAAACCGCTAAAAACTCATAAAATCAATCCGTTTGATGATAATTCAACCGCTTTGATCACTGCGCGAGCTTTTATTTGCGTTTCATTCCATTCAGATTCAGGATTTGAGTCCGCTACCAAGCCTGCTCCAGCCTGTACATAGACCTTTTTATCTCGAATAACACAAGTACGGATTGCAATCGACATATCCATTTCGCCGTGCCATCCTAAATATCCCACTGCCCCACCAAACACACCTCTTTTCACAGGCTCAACTTCATCAATAATTTCCATTGCACGAATTTTTGGTGCACCCGATAAAGTACCTGCTGGGAAAGTTGCTTTAAATACATCTAGCGCATCGATATCGTCACGAACTTCGCCTTGCACATTTGAGACAATGTGCATGACATGTGAATAGCGTTCAATCACCATTTGATCCGTTACTTGGACCTTACCTATTTTTGATACGCGTCCCACATCATTTCGACCAAGGTCAATCAACATTAAATGCTCAGCGATTTCTTTTTCGTCAGAAAGCAAATCTTTTTCTAGCGCAATATCTTCTTCTTTAGTTTTACCACGCGGTCTGGTCCCCGCTAAAGGCCGAACTGTAGCAATGCCATTTTCCAAACGAGAAAGAATTTCTGGCGACGACCCTACAATATGGAATGGCTTTTTATCAGTAATCGTTTGCCCTTGCACCAAAAATAAATAAGGCGATGGGTTCAAATGACGTAAAGCACGATAAACCTGTAAAGCCTCCCCATCGAAATCAGAAACCATGCGCTGTCCCGGAACAACCTGCATCACATCACCAGCGCGTATATATTCTTTAACTTTTTCGACTGTCTCTAAAAATTTTGCTTTACCAGTGATAGATTCAAAATGTGGAGGTGTATGCGGCTTAGCTTGCAAACTAACTGGAGTAGCTAACAACTTTTCCAATTGATCTAGTTTTTGCTGAGCGTCTTCATAAGCATTACTTTGCTCTGTATCCGCATGAACAATTAAAAATAAAGTATCTTTAAGGTTATCAAAGACTATGACTGTCTTTGATAGCATTAACCATAAATCCGGCAATGTAATTGGGTCAGCTGTAGGAACATTCTTTAAACGTGGCTCGATATAACGGACTGCATCATAGCCTAAATAACCTACTAATCCGCCCGTAAAACTCGGTAAATTTGGCAAGAGCTCAGCAGATGGCACTTTAAATTGCTTCTGAAATTCACGAATATACTGAAATGGGTCTTGGCAATCTTGTTGAGTAATTGAACCATCAGCATGTTGTATAGACAGAACACCTGCATTACATGAGAAAACCGTCGACTCACCTAAACCAATCATAGAATAGCGCGCCCAATTTTCGCCACCTTCGACTGACTCAAATAAATAAGCTTGCGTGTGGTCTTTAAAACGAGCGAAAACAGATAAAGGGGTTTCTGTATCTGCTAAGCGTTGGCGATAAACTGGAATCGTGTTGTAACCAGCAGCCTTGAGTTGCTCAAATTGCGCTAATGTTGTCATGAATTTTCTCTAATATGGTTTCGATTTAAAAGTGTGTTTTTCTAGATTCGGTTTAGACACGCCATCGAAAAACCATACGCTTATTCATTCTGATCTCCATTTCATTCATTAGATAATTAACTCAGCAAGACTATCAACAACTTGCTGAGGTTGGCAATCATAGATATTTTCTCCATGATTATAGCCATAGCTAACCACAATACAATCAATTCCAGCACGACGCGCAGCCTCAATATCATTACTTGAATCGCCAATCATTAATGATTGTGAAGCAGATATTTTTAGGCTTTGCATGCAATGCAATAATGGCAATGGATGAGGCTTTCTCTCTGGTAAGCTATCCCCACCAAGTACGACTTGAAAATATGGAGAGAGCTGTAAAGCATCAAGCAAACCTTGAGCAAGTTGTACAGGCTTATTGGTAACGCATGCCATTTGTATATTCAAAGTTTTACAATGCTTTAAAAACTCGGTTACACCAGGATAAATTTGAGTATTTACACAAAGTTCTACACTATATATATCAATAAATTTTTGTAATAAGACTTTATGTTGTTCAGGATCTAATTTTCCAAAAATATGAAGCAGAACACTTTCACAGAGTTTTGAAGCTCCTTTACCCACCCATTCTCGTATTTGGACTTCTGTTACCAATGGCCAACTTAGCGCCTCTAAACTTAAATTCATAGACCGATACAAATCAGCAGCAGAATCAACCAATGTCCCATCTAGATCAAATAAAATTAAATCGCGCTTACTTAGTTGTGCAACAGACATCTTTTTTCTACTCAAAATTAAAAAGGCATGCGTTTAGCATGCCTTGATTGTAAAAGCAGCAACGGATTATTTAAAGAACAACCATGCTAATACAGCTAAAATTACTAAAATAATAATAGTGATTAAACCAACTGAGGCATTCTTCTGTTGCTCTTTTTCTTCTGCAACACGAGAAACTGGCTCATCAAAAGCGATAGGTGTTTGCTGTTGCGCATTAATATCTACACCCTCTGGAATAGGTGCAGGTTTTGGAATAGAAATATTCTGCGGCATACCATCGCGACGAACTTCTACTTCTGCGGCACGCTCTGCAAGGCTCGGCATTCCTTGATCGCTTAAATCTGGAGAGGATGTTGTATTTACAGGTTCGGCTTCAATTTCAGGTAATTCCGTGATTTTCTGTGCAGGCGCTAGTACAGAAAATTTAAAACTAGCAAACTGAACAATATCACCATCATGTAGCTGCTTTTCTTGCTCAATACGAATATCATTCACAAATGTGCCATTGGATGAATTAAGGTCTTGCACCCATAGCGCTTGATCTTTTAGAAGCAATGCAGCATGGCGACGTGAAATTTCAGCAGCTTGTAACAACACATCAGCATCTTGATGACGCCCTACCAACATATCACGATCAACATTAATTTCTTGGCCAGTAATTTCACCAGTAATTGCTTGTAGTTTCCAAGTCATGCGTATGTCCTATTCATTTTTTATCAATCATAACATGCTACTACTGTGCTGTGCTTGGGCGCAGTGTCGTTGTTGTTACTGTATTTTTAGTACGATTAACTTCAGGGTCAGGTAACTGCAAGGTTTGCTTTTGAACTGCTGGCTCTACCGCTACAGGTGTAGTTACCGTCGAGGTTTTTCCACCTGAAGGAACCTGTTGATAATTTTTTGGCTGAGAGGCAATACTAGGTGGTGTCATCTTTTGATTGTAGACATCATCAACCCGCTCAGGTAATTTTGCAAAATTGCCGTTTTTATCCATAGCCAATTGCAAGCTATAAAGTTGGCTATAGCGCTGCTGAGACAAACGGCGCACATCATTTGCATCACCCACAATTGTTGGGTGGATAAAAACAAGAAGATTACGTTTTACATTGCTTCTAGTATCTGAACGAAATAAACGGCCTAAATAAGGAATACTACTTAACCCAGGAATACCCTGATTATTAAATTCAACATCATCAGACACTAAGCCACCTAAAACAACAGTCTGTCCATGTTCAGCTAAAACAGCAGTTTTAATAGCACGTTTATTGGTAATTAAGTCAGCAGCCTGTCCTTTACTTGATTGAACATTAGAAACTTCTTGCTCCACTTCAAGCCTAACTGTCCCGCCTTCACCAATATGAGGTATAACTTTTAAGGTCACACCGACATCTTTACGCTCCACTGTTGTATAAGGATTTACTGTTCCAGAAGACCCCGTCGAAACAGAACCTGTTACAAAAGGAACATTTTGCCCCACAACAATATAAGCCTCTTCATTATCCATAGTTACAATAGATGGTGTCGAAAGCAAATTTGATTTGGTATTAGTTTTAAGCGCTTGAATTAATGCACCATAAGCCTTACGAGAATTCTCAAAATTTCCTAAAGCGAAAGTTGCACCATCACCGTTATTTTTACCAGCTGCTATAGCGCCTGCAGCACCCGTCGCACCACTTGATAGGTATCCAGCAGCTATAGATGCTAAACTAGCGCCTACATTACTAAAGCTAAGCAGACCAATTCCACTGGATAAATCACCTAAGGCCCACTGAATTCCAAGCTGATCAGCATCATCCCCCGAAACCTCAATAATAGCGGCTTCGATTAACACTTGCTGACGGCGAATATCGAGCTGCTGGATCGCAGATTCTATTTCACGCATCAATTGAGGATCAGCTTTTACAACAAGTGAGTTTTGAGCATTATCAGCAATAATGCTCACCCCTCCTTGACTAAAACTTGTAATATTACTCTGATTACCATTAGAGCTATTATTAAGGCTAATTGATGGAGTACTAATTGAAGAGCCAGAGGAACCAGAACTCTGCCCATTAACCATTGAACTATTTACCACACTAGGAGAAGCTGGTGCTCCACCTCCATTTGACGAAGAAACAGCTTGTCCTGTTACAAGACCTTGTAAAATTTCAGATAAATTTTTTGCACTTGCATATTTCAAGCGAAAAACTTTTAAACCACCTAAACGGTCGGCCGAAGGCACATCCAGCATTTCAATCATGTGGCGAATACGCTTACGTGTTTCAGGATCACCCTTAACTAAAATACGATTGGTTCGATTGTCTGCAATAATACGGATCCGTGCACCATTAAAATCTTTAGATGCTCCAGTAGCACTCATCGCCTCCAGTTGAGTAATGATTTCTTCAGCTTGGCTCGATTGAAGGCCTATTGCCTCAATATCATTCTGGCCAGTGCCATCCAGATTACGAATAATATTTTCAAGTTGATAAATATTTGCCGCACGGTCCGAAACAATCAGCGCATTAGTCCCTGCAATTGCAGCCATATGCGCAAATTGTGGCATTAAAGGCCGAAGTGCTGGAATTAAATCATTAGGATTGGTATTTTCAAGCCAAATGACTCGGGTAACAATCTGATCACCACGCAATTTATTTCGTGAGTCGTAAGGAATTCCCGAATTTTTAACATTGCTATCTGGAACCAGTTTAATGGTGTTGCCCGAAGGAATTGCCACCACTCCATTCACATTTAAGACCCCAAGGAATAGGTCGTAAACTTCATTTTTATTGAGGGGTTTATTCGATATTACTGTGACATTACCACGTACTCGTGGATCTACTGCAAAGTTTTTACCCGTAATGTCTGCCACTTCATTAATAAAAGCAGTTAAGTCAGCATCACGTAAATTGATCTTCCATGTTTGGGCATAGACGCTGCTGCTCACTGTCGCAATCAATGGGGCTGCTGCAAGTAATGCCCAAAGTGGACGTTGATGATTCAATAAAGCCATAACTTGCGATAATTCCTAACTCTTATGGTGACGTGTTATCACTAAAAATTTTGTTGTATGGTCATCACTTGATCACCACGTTTTATTTCTATTTTAACTTGCCCAGCTCGACGAGCCTGTTCAAGTAACTGCACATCCGTTTGTCCCTGCCCAACCGTTTGACCGTTTAAAGAAACAATCCGATCACCCGGCCTTAAACCTAACTTATTTCGAAGCGCAGTGGGTGTACGTTCTGTAACTTCAAAACCCTCACTGGAGTTCCCACTAACACCCATGTCACGTAGATATTGTTCACGGTTGCCTTGCATTTGCTGAATGGCCTGCCCTAACGCCTCTTGAGTCGTATTAACAGGTGCCGATGACTGAGGTGCAGTAGCAGTTGGCTGTAAAACATCTGGCGTCATAGGTTGATATAACCCGTTTGGCAAACCTTTAAACTGAAGTTCACGAGTACTTCCATTACCTTGACGCAATATCACGTGATCCCAATAAACTTCTGCTAACTGATAAGATGTAGAACCTATTGTTTCTCCTACCCGATATCGGTCAGCAATATTATCTAGCTTAATAACAGCCGAAGAAAAACGGTTCGGATAACCCAGCATTACGCCTTGTAATTCTAGGTTGACATTTTCCTGAGCTGCATTGGCTGAAGGTTCATTAAAAAGCGAAAAAGTACTAATGTTAGGAATTTGTGGCTGCTGTGATCCTAACTCGACTCGATCAAATTGCATCATTTGAGGAGGGGCAATTACCCACCAAAATAATGAAGCTAATTTCCAACACAACCATAAAACCAAAAAGGCAAATACAACTACACTTAACCGATCTAATTTTTGCCACTGTAATTGCTGTAATTTTTCAATCCATACTTTCATTAGTTACCCCCTTGTATTAAGGGTTGACGAGAACTAATGACAAACGTATCTAAACCAGCTTTTCCATCATAAGATGGGATATTAAGTAATAACCTTTGGGTAAGCTGTACATCAAGCATCATGTTGGCATCTAATAAAAGATTCGCCATTTTTTGACTGCGTTGATCACGTATATCAACTTGTAATTGTCCATTCTGATCCGTTAATTGCCCATTTAAAGAAGGCATATTCATACGGTCTTGACGATCACCAATATTATAAATTAAAGCACCACCACCCCAATGTAATTGACCATCAACTGCTGCGAACCCCTGCTCTTTCTTATAATTAAACTCAATATCTTTCAGTTGAATGCTGTTCGCAGGCCATTGCCAATTCACAATTTGTTTTAATGTTTCAGGTGCAACCTGACCATTCATAGCCTTTACAATTACTTTTTTCCCCACACCATAGCCCATTATCCCAGCTAATTGGGTATTTCCACTATGGATATCTACATCAGCAGCGAACCTTAATAAAAACAGGTCTAGAGGTCTAGTTTTCCAATGAATCGAGCCTCTCAAAGTACCACGCCGCCAATCTGCTTGGCCTTGCCAGATATTTCCACTTACATTGTGTAGAGTTTGATTATTCTTTGAAAATTTAGAAATAAGCCACGTCGCCGGGATCTGTAAAATAATAAAAATTAAAAATGCAATGAGGGCAAAAAACCACCACTTCCATTGCTTAGACTTTTTCTTCATTCAGCCTTACCAACATGCAAATTATCGTCCTTATTTTGAGAGTAGCTCCCTAGTCTGACATTATGCATACTTTTTCAACATCGCCAATTCACTTCATATAAAAAAACCAAGCAATCGGGCTTGGCTTCGGTATTAAGACTATAAGTTGAACGTATGACAAAATCATGAAAACTTGACGCTCAATGAACTAAATGCACATTTGATCTCAACAATTCATTTAAAGAGCAATTTAAACACTCAATTTTTTAAATAATATTTATAGCAAAATTTTGAGATATTTTTATCAATAAAAAAGCCAAGCAAATTTGCTTGGCTTTTAAAAACGGCAATTTGATTAGATTAAGAAATCTTCAAGTTTTGCGCCTTTTTCAATTTCAGCAACTAACCAGCGTGGTTGTTTACCGCGACCAGTCCAAGTCTCTTCAGCATTGTTTTTGTTGCGGTAACGAGGCTCAACAGATTTACGAGTTGTTTTCTTACGTTTTTGAGCACCAAACTCAAGAAGTTGTTCAACACTGAAACCTACATTTTCAGCAATCTCGATAATTTGATTATAAGCATCTTCGATTGCTTGATCTTTTTTACTTGCAATTAAAGCTTCTGCTTCTTCTTGTAAGCGTTTTAACTCTTCAACAGATAATTCACTGATATCCGGTTTCATTAATAAATACTCCAGTCTTACAGACAATTCAAAATAATACAGACAAAATTTAAAAACATAAAATCAAGACCAATATTATTTATAATCTATTCAATAAGCAATAGTTTGAAAGCCGTGTTCATCAGAATAACCAAAAAAATTACCTTTTAATTACATTACCAATTATAAATGAAATATATTTTATTAATATTTATTTAAGATAAATGTATTAAGTCATGCCCAACTGATTTTTCTAGCTCAATAATTTTTTGTTTTATTTCCTGTGGTATTTCACATTTTCGTTCTGTTAATTTATCTACGCATACCATAACAGCTTCACCAGTAGCGACTATTTGTTGTTGGGTTTCACTCCACAATATATAAGCCATACGGAATGCGCTATTACGGAGCTCTTCCACACGAACTCCTACTTTCAATACATCGGGATAAAAAACAGGTCTTAAATATTTACACTGACTTGAAGCTACAACAGGATATATTTGAGGAGTTAATATATTTATTGCTTCCATATATAAAATACGTGAGCTTTCAATATATCGATAATATTGTACATTATTGACATGACCAAAAGCGTCCATATCTCCCCATGCGACTTTCTGTTCATATATTATCGGGTAGACAGACAGTTCTTTCATTTTTACCTCATATTTTAAACTTTAAAAAATTTGCATCATTTTCAAAGATTAGATTTAACTGTTTGATTAACACTTCATCTTCTTTAAGCGTAGACTTAATACGTAAATAGCTCATTAAAATATTATCTGGATATAATGATAATAATGTTTCAGCTTCTGCTTGACGTCCAGTTGCCATATAGACATGCCATTTTGCAAAGGTTAAAACAGGCAAATTCATATATTGATTTTCAAACTGAATAATTTTTTCTTCAACATCGGCATAGTCTGGAACTTGTTTAAGCAACTGTTGCTGAAACCATAGATAAAATACTTCTGGGTCAAACTGCTCTTTTAACAAGTGTAGTGTTAAAGCCGCATGTTGCATGCTCATATCAGGCATACGTGCTAATAGTTTTAGCCATAACAACTTACTGCTATAAGGTCGAGTTTGAATTTCAGACTCTAAATCTAAATAACGTTGCTGTAAGGCATGTAAGTCATCAATAGAAGCTTGATCAAATTGTTGAAGAAGTTGCTGCAGCCATAAATCACGATGCTCAGCATCTAATAAGCCATATTTCATGGACCGTAAATATACCCATGGATGTTGCAGCGCTAATTGCCCCCATAAGGCCGTTAATTTTTGCTGGTAGGCAGTTTCTATTTCTTGTAACCACGGTGATAACTGGTGTTGATATAAAAATTCGAGATGAGTTAATGCACGATCGGCTTCATTTTCGGCTAAAAAGATTTCAATTCGCTGTAACTCAGCCAATTCAAATGCCATAGGTGGTGATTGATCAAGAGCAGCCAAGGCTTTTGGATAGTCGCCGTTTAAAACCAGAAACTTGGCATCAATAATATTTTTTAAAAGTCCTGATTGAGTAAAAACACGCTCAATAAATACACGTTGATCTTCGGCCGCTTCTAACAGCCAAACGATACCTAATTGTTCATAAGGATGAAGGTTTTTAAATTGGAAGATGTTTTCACTTTTTCTTTGTTCACGAGATGAATAACGTTTAATCCACAGCCATAAGAGTTGAGCAATAAAACTCATCACTACAAAAGTAAGAGTTAATCCCCAGACATTTGTTTGCAGCTGCAATTGTCGCCAGTAAATATAGACATACCCCATTCCATAGCCATAACTAAATAAAGCTAGGGCTGCAAAGAGTATTAAGCTGATTACGAAATAAACCCACAGGAGGTGTTTCATATATCCTCCTTATGAGCCGATTAGCCCAAGTGTAGAGAGTTTAGGAACTGGCACCACAGATAAATGTGCCACTTTAGCAATACGTTTTTTTAACTGCTGACTGGTTGCATCAGGCATTTCATCTAACTTTTGCATCACAGATTGCAACTCATTTTGATACTCAGTCATTTTTCCTTGATTGAGTGCCTGTTCGGCAATTAACAATCTTAATTGCACTTCTTTAAGCACAACGCTTCGACTCATTAAATTAATAGACGGCGTTTCTACTTTTTCTATACGGAACCACTTTTTCCACCAAGACACAGTCTCGGATTGATCCATTTCAAGTTTAGGCTGGCTTAAGGCTTGTTGAATATTCTTATCAATGTTCTGTAATAAATCATCGATTAATTGATGGCGTTGATTTTGAGCCAAAGTAAACTGTTGAACTGCCTGTTTATCCTGCTCGAGCGATTGATTCAAGCTATGCTGCAATGCAGGAGCAATTTCATAGTGTATGAGCGATTGCTGTAACTGATTTAATTGATCAACTGCATAAATCAACTGCTGCTGATCAATCGCAAATTGAATTAAATCTAACTTTTGTTTAATTAAAACTGTAGGTGCAATACCTGTCGGTGGAGCATCCGGTTGAACTACTGAATTGGTTCTATTCCCTGTACTTACGGGTTGATTCTGCAACTGTCGCTGTAAAGCAACCAATTGATCATTTAAATTGGCATAGTGCTGTTCTGATTGCAGCAGACTTTGTTTAAGCTCGGGAACAGTACGAGAAATTTGCCACATATCGTAACTGAGCTTAGCCAACCAAGCTACGCCCAGTAAAATGATGATAGAAACAAGTTTTCTCATACGAATCCTTATAATGCCTGAATGTGATGAATCATCCCCGAAGGCGATAAATTTTCAAGTTGAATAATGTGAAAATGAGCCTGTTGCTGATCGCGATACTCTTTAACAATTTGAAAAAGACGGGGTCCTAAAACCAGATATACACCATCAGGTTGTACATTATTTTTTGAACAAAGCTCTAACCAATATTTCCAGCTCGCTTCACTGGTAATTAAGACGAGCCATTTATTTAAATTATAATTTGAATTCTGTGTCAGATGTTTGAATTTAGAATATGAAGCTTCTGGGCATTGCCGATGATATAGAACAAAATTTAAAATCTGAATTCCTTGTTGTTGCAAGGTCTCCATCATAAATTGGCGTCCACCTTCTCCTCGCCAAAAAACCACACTACCCGTCTGTTGCATATTGTGCAGAATAGGTAGGTTCAACATTCCTTCAGAAGTTTCAACATCTGGGATATGTGCTTCTATTCCATATTCGTTTAGACAATTGGCTGTTGCTTGCCCTACAGCAATCCACTGAATATGCTTTAAATCGCTAACTTTTAAACCGCTTTTTACTAAATACTCCATACCCACTTCAACAGCGGTTGGGCTGACGACCACAATAGCTTGCGCCTTAATTAACTGTTGGTAAAGCTGAAGTAAGTGTTCAGAAAAGGGCTTAGCAACGAGCTCTAAAAGAGGTAAAGACTCAACCTGATAACCTTCATTTTGCAAAGCTTCTGTTAATTCAGCTGCACGAGAATCAGGTCGAGTATTAATAAACAACATGGTTTAGTAGAGGGCCTTTAATAGCTCGCCCGCACCTTGATCAAGTAAGTTTCGAGCAAGGTTTTCGCCCAATTGATGAGCATTGCTGGCTTCATCTGTTAGTTCAGCACGCAATAATGTTTGTCCATCAGGGCTTCCGACACGACCTTCGATATGGATTTGACCATTTTGCAGTGTGGCATAACCTGCAATTGGGACCTGACAACCGCCTTCAAGATAGGCATTAAATGCACGTTCAGCACGTACACAAACATCTGTTTCTTCGTGTAATAAAGGTTGAATTAAAGCCAATACATCTTGGTCAGCTGCACGGCACTCTAAACCCAATGCACCTTGTCCCACAGCAGGCAAACTAATATCTGGTGTTAAAGAATGACGGATACGTTCCGACAATCCTAAACGCTTCAAACCGGCACTGGCCAGAATAATCGCATCGTATTGACCTTCATCTAGCTTCGCCAAACGTGTGCCAACATTTCCACGCAAGTCAATAATTTGCAAATCAGGACGTTGTTTTAAAATCTGCGATTTTCGACGCAAGCTTGATGTACCGACTTTTGCACCTTGTGGTAAATCAGCGAATTTTTCAAACTGATTTGAAACAAAAGCATCTAACGGATCTTCACGCTCACAAATTACTGCTAAAGTTAAACCTTCAGGCAAAGCCATTGGGACATCTTTCATTGAATGTACGGCTAAGTCTGCACGCCCATCTAAAAGTGCTACTTCTAATTCTTTAACAAACAGCCCTTTGCCCCCAATTTTTGCTAAAGGCGTATCTAAAATTTTATCGCCCTGCGTGACAAATTTAACCAGTTCAACCGTTAAATCAGGGTGAAGCTCCTCTAAACGGGCACGAATATGTTCTGCCTGCCAAAGAGCAAGTGGGCTTTGTCGTGTAGCAATTTTCAAGGTTTTCATAAATTCAAGCATGGGCTGGTCAAACAATACACCCTAAACTTAACTTGATCCCTTAAAATTGCAAGTAAAATCTCACAAGTCCAAGATAACTCTTTTAAATTTAGAGCTGATGAATTCGCTCTCTAAGCGTAGACAAATGTCGACGGCTCACTGAAAGTCTTTCATCAAGACCGCGCAATCTAACCTGATATTGCCCCGAACTGATCAGCTCCAACCCATCTAAATATGCGACTGCAACCAACGCATTTCGATGAATACGAATAAACTGATCTGCGAATTCGGTTTCAAGCTCTTTTAATGTTTCATCTATTAACACACTGCCATTTTTATGTCTCACAGTGACATATTTCTGATCGGCTAAAAAGTAATAGATATTTTCAACAGGAATCAGTTCAACCCCGCGATAGGTTTTTGCGGCTATTTGATGACGCTGTGTTTTTAAATCTTGTAAAAGCTCAGAATTCGGTAATGCATTGAGCTGTGCTTGAGTAAGTTGGGTTAGCTGGTTTAAAGCTTGCTCAAGTTCAACCGGATCAATCGGTTTAAGAAGATAAGCTTGAGCCTGAGCTTTAAAAGCTTCTAATGCATGCTGATCGTAGGCGGTACAAAATACAATCGCAGGTCGAGGATTGAGTTGACTTAACTGTTCTGCACAGACAAGCCCATTCATACCTGGCATTTGAATATCAAGTAAGATTACATCCGGTTGATGAAGCCGTGCCTGTTCCAAGGCCTCCTGTCCATGATGAGCCGTTGATACAACCTCATGTCCCATCTTTGAAACTAAACGTGATAAACGCTCCACTGCAAGTGGTTCATCATCACAAATTAGCACCTTCATTCATCCTCCTTGTCACCGTTAACTTGGTCCATTTTTTTATGGTTAACTCTGACTGACTTATTATTTTGTTTGATATTGATAGCTCATAATAGTGGTATATAAAGCTTCACCTTTATAAACCTGAAATCTAACGGTGTTCCCATAATACGCTTTCAGGCGCTGCTTAACATTTTCAAGAGCGATTCCATGCCCTTTCCGTGAATTTATTGTATCGTCTGTATATGGGTTGGTAATGACTATACTGACCTGATTTTGCAATATTTCAACCAATACCCCTATGGTTGCTTTACCCATCATTGGTTCTACCCCATGAAAAATACTATTCTCTAACAAAGGTTGTAATGTCAATAAAGGAATAGTGATCTGTTTTAATTGCACAGATGAAAGCTCGATCTTCCAATCTACTTTTAAACGTTCTCCCAAACGGACCTGTTCAATCATTAAATATTGTTTACTCAGCTCGATTTCTTCTTGCAGACTCACCAATTTTAATTCTTGGAAACTTGCTCGAAATAAACGCGACAAACTAATGAGCATGCTTTCTGCTTTATCTGGATCTATCGCAATTAAACTCACCACATTATTTAGACTATTAAATAAGAAGTGAGGATGAATTCGTGCTTGCATGGCCTGAATACGGGCATTTAACTCGGCATATTGCTGATGCAACCATTGTTCCCTGACATATAAATAACGTAAGCAAAAAGCCCCGAGTAATATTCCATAGCTTAGATATAAAGGTACATTGGTAAAATAAACACTCCAGCCCTGCGTTAAAGAAGCATGTTTATTTAAAAGACCAAACTGAAAAAAATTACTCATTAAAGTGGTCAAAACAACAATACTTTGCAGCATGACAAAACCAATAGCCAAAGCAAATTCTTGACGCAAGCTGCTAAAAAAACTTTGAAAGCGTTCAACCAATGCAAAAAAGGACAATATTACCCAGTTAATAAAAACGATGTATTGAAAAAGCCTTCCCCCGCTTAAGGCTTGCCAAGACTGCGCTTCAGCCAATGCCAAAACCAGTGCCAAAACATTACTTGCGATAATTAATTCGAATAAGTGTTGCCAACGCCCGCTTTTCGTAAAAAAATAGGAGGAATTTTGATTTCGGTATGCTGTAGGAAACAACTTTGTTTGTTGAGCTTCGGCAAGTGATATACTCTTTTTTATTTTACTGAGCCACCATGACCACATCTTCAAATCCCCCTAATTCAGTAACCCCAGACCAAACCTCAGGTATGTGGGGTGGTCGTTTTTCTGAAGCGACGGACGCTTTTGTAGCCGAATTTACCGCCTCTGTTCAGTTTGACCAACGTTTTTATAAGCAAGACATCGCTGGTTCGATTGCGCATGCTACCATGCTTGCGAAAGTTGGCGTACTGACAGAAGCAGAACGCGATGACATTATTGAAGGTTTAAGCACCATTCGCTCAGAAATTGAGGCTGGAAACTTTGAGTGGCGCATCGATCTTGAAGATGTTCACATGAACATTGAATCACGTTTGACTCAACGTATTGGCATTACAGGTAAAAAATTACACACAGGCCGTAGCCGTAACGATCAGGTTGCAACTGATATTCGTCTTTACCTGCGCGACGAAATTGATGATATTTTAAAATTATTAGAACGTTTACAAAAAGGCTTGTTAGGCTTGGCTGCCAAAAATGTAAATACAATTATGCCAGGCTTTACACACCTACAAACTGCTCAGCCTGTGACTTTTGGTCATCACTTGTTAGCATGGTTTGAAATGTTAGTACGTGACACTGAACGTCTTCAAGACTGCCGTAAACGTGTTAACCGCATGCCACTTGGTTCAGCTGCTCTTGCTGGTACCACTTATCCGATTGACCGTGCTTATACAGCAGAACTTTTAGGTTTTGAAGCTGTATCTGAAAACTCTCTTGATGCTGTATCTGACCGTGACTTTGCCATCGAATTTAATGCTGCTGCTGCGCTTATCATGATGCATTTATCACGTATGTCAGAAGAGCTCATTCTTTGGACTTCTGCGCAGTTCAAATTTGTGAATATTCCTGACCGCTTCTGTACTGGTTCTTCAATCATGCCACAGAAGAAGAATCCGGATGTTCCAGAACTTATTCGTGGTAAATCTGGCCGTGTATTTGGTGACTTAATTAGTTTACTTACGCTCATGAAAGGTCAACCATTGGCATACAACAAAGATAACCAAGAAGACAAAGAACCTTTATTTGATGCAATCGATACGGTTCGTGGTTCACTCATGGCATTTGCAGACATGATTCCTGCATTGGTTCCAAATATTGAAATCATGCGTGAAGCTGCTCTTCGTGGATTCTCAACTGCAACTGACCTTGCTGACTACTTAGTGAAAAAAGGCGTTGCGTTCCGTGATGCGCATGAAATTGTAGGTAAAGCTGTTGCATTAGGTGTTGCGGAAGAAAAAGACTTATCTGAACTCACACTTGAGCAATTACAGCAATTCTCTGACTTAATTACAGCAGATGTGTTTGACAAAGCCTTAACTCTAGAAGCTTCTGTAAATGCTCGTGATCATATTGGTGGAACTTCTCCAAAACAGGTTGAAGCTGCAATTGCGCGTGCCCATACACGTTTAGAACAGTTATACGCTTAAGGATAAAACATGAGTCGCCAAGTATTTTGCCGTAAATATCAAAAGGAAATGGAAGGTTTAGACTTCGCTCCTTTCCCAGGTGCTAAAGGCCAAGATTTTTTTGAAAATGTTTCTAAACAAGCATGGCAAGAATGGTTACAGCATCAAACTACGCTCATTAATGAAAAGCGTTTAAACGTGTTTGAACCAGAAGCTAAAAAGTTTCTGGAAGAACAACGTGAGAAATTCTTTAATAATGATGAAAGTGTAGAAAAAGCTGAAGGCTGGAAACCAGAATAATCGGTTTGTTTTAGTTTACTCATCATTAAAAAGGCGGGTCTATATACATAGATCCGCCTTTTTTTACGTGAAACTTACACAAACATAAAAAGCCTTACATAGAGCGCACAGGACTCTACATGACATCAAAAAGCGAAGAACTTAATATCACTTTATAGCAAGAAGAACACGATCCCTGTCGTGTTTATGCACTTGATTTTCTGTCCTGAACTTCCCCCCAAAGTTCGGGACATTTTTTTATCTATTATTTTTTAAAAACAAAAAAGCCTTGTTTTAAACAAGGCCTTTAAATATTTCAGCTCAAGATTACTTTTCGTGGACTTTGGCTTCAATTTCTTCAATTTTGGTATGACGAGCATCAAAGCCTTTCGCCATATAAATCACTTGCTCAGCAATGTTACGTGCATGATCGCCAATACGCTCTAATGAACGTAAAACCCACATGACATTAATCACACGAGCAATATGACGCGGGTCTTCAATCATATAGGTCATTAATGTACGTGTTGCTGATTGATATTCACGGTCAATGTCAGCATCCGCTAAAAGTACACGTAAAGCTTGATCTGCATCTAAACGTGCAAAAGCGTCAAGTGCATCATGAATCATGACACGAACTTGGTTACCAATATGACGTGTTTCCATGTAGCCACGCGGTGACCCGCCCTCTTCACACAGGTTTTGTGCAATACGGGCAATTTTCGCTGCTTCATCACCAATACGCTCAAGGTCAGTATTGGCTTTGCTCATGGCAATCACCATACGTAAGTCAATCGCTGCTGGATGACGACGCGCCAAAATCAACGTTAAGCCTTCATCAATATCACGTTCATACTGATTGACTGCATTATCTTTAAATTGAACATCAATCGCTAAATTTGCGTCTGTATCAAGTAAAGAATGAATTGCATTTGCAACCTGCTGTTCGACCAAGCCACCCATGGTCATAAACTTTGTGTTTACATCTTGCAAATCTTCATTAAATTGAGAAGAAATATGATGGCTTAACACCGGATTACTTGGACTCAAGGGAAGCCTCCAACATGATGGCGCGGGAATAAAATGATTGAGCATTAAAACACAGCAATCATTAAGTTTTTATGACAAAATTAAATTTCAGATAAAAGCATTTAATTACTGATAAGTTAACCAGCTATTAAGCTCAACCAGATCCTTTTCACCTAACTGGCCTACCGCAGCTTTTAAACGAAGCACATTCAATAAATAGTCATACTGAGCATTAAGATAATCCTGTTTTGCAGAAAAAGCATTACGCTGCGCCAATAAAACATCAACCATACTTTTTAAGCCTTCGTTATAACTCGCTTTTGAAGCTTGAGAAACTAAAGAAGATGAATCCATTGCAGCCTTTCTTGCTTCAAGTTTGGCTTGATCTGTGTCTACCTGCATAAACGCACTTTTCACATCGACATTGGCACGGCGAATGGCTGCATCAAGTTGTGCCTGCGCTTTACTGACTTCTAAAGTGGCTTTTTTAATTGATGTTCGGGTCCGTCCACCATTAAATAAATTCCAGTTCATTTCTACCCCGACCTGATCAAATTTTCCGTCAGTCGAAATGAGTGTCTCTGGTGTTTGTTTAGTATAGCCATAACTTGCTACGGCATCTATTTGAGGATAAAGCGCTGCCTTTTCGACACGGCGCTGATCTTCACTATATTTTTGCTGTAAACGGGCTTGCTGGATCTTTAAGTTTTTTTGCTGCGCCAAAGAAAGCCAGTCATTAAGTTCTGCTGGATAAGGCTTTTGAAAATTAAAATCACTGCGCAGTACAGCGAGTTTATCTTGATAAGAACCAATATATTCAGAAAGCTGCTCTTGGGCTAAAAGTAATTGAACATTGGTTGAAATACGATTGGCTCTAGCATTTTGATATTGGGCATTTGCTTCACTCACATCACTACGTGCCACCAACCCTTCTTTGAGTTTGGCATTCATCATATTGAGCTGTTCAAGCAAAGCCTTTTCTTCTTGTAAGTATGCAACACTCAACGCCTGCTGCCGCAACACATTAAAATAGGCTTCTGCCACATTTAAAACATGATCTTGTTTTTGTAGTCTTAAAGTGATTTCACTTAAGGCAACCGAAGTTTTAACTTGTTTATAACCTTCCCAAGCATCCATTCGAAATAATGGCTGACGTGCAGTGAGAGTCGCTTGTCGAGTCGTTGACGTACTACTTACCAAAGCATCGGAAAGTCCCTCTTGATCAACACCCGGAAAGTTTGAACGTTTTACAGTTTGTCGATTACGCGTAATGTTTCCAGACAATGTGACAGTGGGTAATAACGCTCCCGTTGCTAAGCCTAAGTTCAGTTGATCTGCTTCATATTGTTGTTGATTGGCTTTCCACGTTGGGTCATTTTGTTTTGCGCGCTCATAAGCTTCAACCAAATCTAGAGCAAAACTCGAAGATGCAAAACTCCAAAGGCCAACAACGACCATTAATTTTATTTTCATTGTTCAAATCAACGATAAAACTTGCCTTTAAGACTAAGAAAAATTCAAATCAAACTCAAGCCATTAAAAGTTTTAGTTTTTTAAGCGTTCTTAGTTTTTGACAAGATTAAAATACAAATAAAAATCAGCAACATGCCTATCCAACCCAGCCATGAAACATGCTCACCCACCAAAACGATGGCAAAAACTGCAGCTACTAAAGGTTCAAATAGAGTTAAGGTCGTCGCTTTGCTGGCATTTACTGTTTTTAGACCAAATCCAAAAAGTAAATAACCCAAAAACATAGGAATTAGCATCATATAGCCAGCCACAAGTAGATTGGTTGAGCTTTGTAGTAACCCTCCACCTGTAACCAACAAAGTAGGAAGCAAAATAACCGCTCCACCTCCCATAATCATGCCCATTGCAGCTTTAGAGGCAACACCCCGATCTATTAATCTTTTTGCAGCCCATGAATAAAGCGAATAAGTTGTAGCAGCGACCAGCCCAAGAAAAACACCGAAGAATTTATTCCATTGATTTGTACTCTCTTGGACCGCATGACTTTCCCCCATCGATAACATACTTACACCAAGCACACCGCACACAAAACTTAGAAACCAAATAGTAGATAAAGCTTTGCGATCAAAGAATCGTTCTAAAATTGCTGCGATTAGTGGAGCAGTACCAATTGAAACCACGGTGCCAATCGTAATGCCTGCATAATGCATTGAAGAATAAAAAGCCAAAGGATAAATACCCACCGCCACTATGCCTAAAAGCAGTATTGAAAGATTTTCCCTTATAAACTGACGGTTTTCGCGTATTGCTCGTGATGCAACCAAAGCTTGTAAAAGGCCTCCACCGCCCATCGCTACAGCGCCAATAGCAAGTGGGCCAAGTGTCGGTGCAAATGCTGCCGCCGTACCTGTTGTTCCCCACAAAACAGAAGCAAACAAAATCGCAATTGTGCCTGCATAACTACTATTTTTAATGAGGCTAATCATGTGGGCATTCTCTATTTAAAATATCTTCTGCCATTTGTTTTGCTAACAGGAGTTGTCGGCTGTTGCCTTCTAAGCCTGCTCTTGCCATAGAACCTTCTAAAAGAAAAGAAAGCTGGGTGGCTACATAGTTAACGCGCTGTGAGTCTGGTATTAATTTTTTTAAATGCTCAGCAACAATAGCTTCTACTTCTTCTTTATGCTGCCTTACAGAACTACGCCCTGCACTATTCGCTGGAAACTCTGCGGCAGCATTCAATAACCCACAGCCTCGAAACCCTTTTTCGTAGGCAAATTCTGCATGGTCCTGATAGGCATCAAACACAGCCAAAATGGCTTCTTTAGCTGTGTTTGTTTTTGCTAAACGTTTTTGATAGAGATCGAGCCACTCTTGATGGCGTGCAGCAATATAGGCATCAACAAGATCGCCTTTTGAAGAAAAATTATTATAAAGCGACATCTTAGCGACATCGGCTTTAGCCGTAACTGAATTGATTCCTGTTGCAGTAATGCCATCGTTATAAAACAAGGTTGCTGCTGCATCGAGAATTTTCTGTCTTGCTGTTTTATCATTCATAACTTTTACTTAAGTAGACCGACCTACCTAATAATAAAGTTTTCTAACAATGATGCAACCTTTTTAAGCGTTATAATTTGAGCAATATTAATTTCTATAAAAGTACAATGATGAAAAAAGTTCTAATGATGAGTATGTGCAGTGCACTACTTTTGGCTGGATGTAATAAAACATCACAGCAAGATCAGGCTGTATCTAAAGAGCAAAAACCAACTGAACAAAAGGCTACTCAAAAACAAGACAGCCGTTGCTTACAAGTTATGGCTGCTACGCAGAAAATCAACCAAAACAGCAAAATAGAAGATTTAAATCAAATTAATGAAAAGCTTAAAAGCTGTGTTCCCTCTTTAAAAAATGATGAGCAGCTTAAGCTTATTGATGCTTCAACTGCGATGTATCAACGTTTTCTTAAACAAGACTACACTGAAAAAACAGGGAGAGCTTTTGAAGCATTTGGCTATGCCGTTTTAGAACAGAAACAAGACCTTAAAAAGGTCATCCAAACCCAGAAAAAACTCTTCGACCAACTTAGCCCGCGTGATCAATATTTACTTCAACATGAAGGCCAAGCCTACATTGAACTTCTCTATCAAGGTGAGGGTATGTTTACCTATCGACGTCAGCCAAACTATTTAGTTGAGGTTTTTTCTACGTCCTTACCAGCAGACCAAAAAGAGTTCTTAACTCGTATGGCCAAAGATAATCAGGATATTTTCTATAACGATGGTGCGTTGGCCGTTTCATGGAAAGAACTTACTGAACGAGCACTTTTTTGGGAAAAATTTATTCAGAAATATCCAAAAAGTCACTTTATTAGTGATGCAAAACGACTATTTAATGAATATCGCTATTTTATTTTCTTTGGTTTAGATAACACGCCAGTGTCAGATGAATATGCACCGAATACGTGGTTTGATAAAGATGCTCTTCAACAAATTCGGTTTTTGTCTACACAAAATCAGTCGAGTTTAGCGAAATCCGCTCAACTGTTTCTTAAGTTTATTGCCACTCCTGTAGAGGAGCGTAATAAGCAATTTAAAATAGATTTAACTGATAAAAATGGTGATAAAAAATCAAATTATCAGATTACTCATGAACAGCTTGAGCAGCTATTAAAATTTGATTCGCCATGGAACACGGAAGTCTATCGTGACTGCCATATGGATGCAGTTTGTATAGATACAAATTGACAATGCCAGCCAACCTAAAACATGTTAGTCTGTAAATCGCTTGACGGAGCGCGAGTAATAGCTCGCTGAGATTGTGTAAATTCTGTGTTATCGCAACACAAGTTTGATCACAAGTACCGTTGAACCTGATCAGGTTAAGACCTGCGTAGGAATCAAGCCATCTGAAAACTTAAAGCCTTAAATTTATCTAATAAAGATAAATCCGCCATCGTTTTTGGTCGTGCTTGATTCGTTGATGTTATTCATAAGGATCATGTGATGAACCAGTTAACGAATCTCTCTTCTGCTGAAATTTCAGCACAACATGAACAAGATGCAAAAGATTTAACCCGCATCTTACCCGCTTCTAAAAAAGTTTATATTGAGGGTTCTCGCCCTGACATTCAGGTTCCAATGCGAGAAATTTCTTTAACCGACACCCCTACTGGTCTTGGCGGTGAACATAACCCTCCTGTTATGGTATATGACACTTCAGGTGTTTATACCGACCCAAATGTTCAAATTGATTTAGACAAAGGTTTACCTTCAGTTCGCCAAAACTGGATTGAAGAGCGTAACGATACTGACGTACTTTCTGGTTTAACTTCAAAGTTTGGTCAAGAACGTTTAAAAGACATTCGTACCGCTGATATTCGTTTTGCGCACATTCAAAATCCACGCCGTGCCAAAGCAGGCAAAAATGTCACTCAAATGCACTATGCCAAGCAAGGTATTATCACACCTGAAATGGAATATATTGCAATTCGTGAAAATCAACGCCAGCGTGAAGGCGTTGATATGCGTCAACATGCTGGTCAGAATTTCGGTGCAAAAAACTTAAAAGAAATTACACCTGAATTTGTTCGCCAAGAAGTTGCTGAAGGTCGTGCGATCATTCCTGCAAACATTAACCACCCAGAACTTGAACCAATGATTATTGGTCGTAACTTCTTGGTTAAAATTAATGCCAATATTGGTAACTCAGCACTTGGTTCTTCAATTGACGAAGAAGTTGCAAAAATGACTTGGGCAACGCGTTGGGGTGCCGACACCATTATGGACTTGTCGACAGGTAAAAACATTCATGAAACACGTGAATGGATTATTCGTAACTCACCTGTTCCAATCGGTACTGTACCTATTTATCAAGCGCTTGAAAAAGTTGATGGTGTTGCAGAAGATCTGACTTGGGAAATCTTTAAAGACACACTAATTGAACAAGCCGAACAAGGCGTTGACTACTTCACAATTCACGCAGGTGTATTACTTCGCTATGTACCACTTACAGCAAACCGTTTAACAGGTATTGTATCTCGTGGTGGTTCAATCATGGCGCAGTGGTGTCTAGCACATCATGAAGAAAACTTCTTATACACACATTTCGATGAAATCTGTGAAATCATGAAGGCTTATGACGTTTCATTTAGCTTAGGTGATGGCTTACGTCCTGGCTGTATCCAAGATGCAAATGACGAAGCACAGTTCAGCGAACTCAAAACATTAGGTGAACTGACTCACCGTGCATGGGAACACGATGTTCAAGTCATGATTGAAGGCCCTGGTCACGTACCAATGCACATGATTAAAGAAAATATGGACCTTCAGCTAGAAGTGTGTAAAGAAGCACCATTCTATACGCTTGGACCATTAACAACAGATATCGCACCGGGTTATGACCACATTACCTCTGCAATTGGTGCAGCCATGATTGGTTGGTACGGCACAGCGATGCTTTGTTATGTGACACCAAAAGAACACTTAGGTTTACCAAACAAAAAAGATGTTAAAGACGGAATTATTACCTACAAGCTTGCAGCACATGCTGCCGATCTTGCGAAAGGGCATCCGGGTGCTCAAGTTCGTGATAATGCCTTATCAAAAGCTCGTTTTGAATTCCGTTGGGATGATCAGTTCAACCTAAGTCTAGACCCTGATACAGCACGTAGTATGCACGATGAAACCTTACCAAAAGAGGCTCATAAATCTGCACACTTCTGCTCAATGTGTGGTCCAAAATTCTGTTCAATGAAAATCACTCAGAATGTACGCGACTATGCCAACAACCTCACCAATAACGATTCAGAGGTTGAAGAAGGCCTCAAAGCGATGAAAGAGGTTTATCAGGAGCAAGGTCAAAAACTGTATCATAAAGTGTAAATATTCAAAAAAAACACTTGCCTAGCCCTGATTCTCGGTTAGGATGAAATAAATAGATTTCGTCCTGACCGAATCATGAGTATTGTTGAACGTCCAAGTTATACATCTAAAGATGTCGAAGTAACATCACGTGAATCTCTATTCCGTGGTTTTATTCAAGTTGAAAAAGTCAGCCTTCGACATCGTCTATTTAATCAATCTGAATATACTCATGTATTGCAGCGTGAACTCGTTCATCGGCCTGAAGCAGCTGGCGTACTACTCTACAACGATCAAAAACAACAGTTTGCTCTGATTGAACAGTTCCGTGTTGGGGCTTTAGATGATGCTCAATCACCGTGGCAGTTAGAAATAATTGCAGGCGTGCTAGATGGTGATGAATCACCAGAAAGTTGTATTCGACGAGAGAGCCTTGAAGAATCAGGTTGCGAAGTTCAAGATTTAGAGCATCTATTTAGCTTTTACCCGTCAGCTGGTGCTTGCTCAGAGTTATTTCATCTCTATGTTGCCGAAACTGAATTACCCGCTGAAGGGGGTGTTTTTGGCGTAGATGATGAGGGGGAAAATATTCAACTGCACTTATTTAATTATAGTGAAATCCAGACTCTACTCGACAGCGGGCGTTTAAGAAATGCTCCTGTCATTATGGCATTACAATGGCTGGCCCAACACAGCAAAACGATAATAAACCCGAAGAGGTAGGACGGTGACTTTTCAAGTCTCAACACTTTCACAAAAAGACCATGTCATTATACAAATTACCGATACCCACCTATTGGAGTATCCGCATTTAGAATTTGTGGGTATGAATCCTGAAGAAAGCTTTCATGCCATTATGCAACAGATACTTAATAAACATCCTGAAATTGATGCAATTATCCATACTGGGGACCTAGCTCAGGCACCAACGTCTATTACCTACAAACGTTATATTCAATATATGCAAACCTTAGGGCTGCCCTTTTTTCAGACCTTAGGTAATCATGACAATGTTGACCATTTTCCATTGCATAAAGAGAATCATCAGGAACCTGTGGTCATTTGCTTAGGGAACTGGCGGGGTATTTTATTAAATAGTGCGGTAAAAGGTCATATTGATGGGCATCTATCAGCAGAACAGCTAGAGAACTTAACGGCTTTACTTGAAGAGTATGCAGATAACCCGATTTTGCTGGCTTGTCATCACCACCCTTTTGCCATGAAGTCAAAATGGATTGATCATCACAAGTTACAAAATTCTAATGCTTTGCTTACAGCATTAACGCCGTTTAAAAATGTAAAAGCTTTGGTCTGCGGGCATGTTCATCAGGACTCAATCAACATTTGGCAAGGGGTCGAATTTTTCTCTACACCTTCGACAAGTGTTCAGTTTAAACCCTTTAGTAATGATTTTGCACTCGATCAAAATGCTCCCGGCTACCGTTACATTCGTCTAAAAAACGATGGTAGTTTTGAAACAGAAGTCTTCCGTCTTGAAAATTTTCAAGGCCATATAAATACTGATATTTCAGGCTATTAGCCCTATTTCTTATATGCTTATATATAATTATGACTGGGGTAAACACGTTTTGAAAATATTTACGGGGCGGAATGACTATCATCTTGCAGGAAAAATCTATATGATGACGACCCGATGGGAAAATCCCATCGATGGTTTTCTATAAAAACACTTGCATATCACCATATTTTTTGCGTATAGATAATACGTGTATGATGAGGAATGCCCTATTATGGCGAATGACAACCACAACCAAGTTTTGGATGAACATACAGAAGTTGTAGTGGAAGGTGACAAAGCTTCTGCAAAACGTGCACGTAAAGTGAAACCTAAAACTTCTGACATAGGCACAACTGCAAGTTTATTTGGTATTGCACCTTATCAACCTAAGAAAAATGAAGAGTACATGTCTGAAGGACAGCTCGAGCATTTCCGACAAATTCTGCAAGCATGGAAAGCTGAATTAATGTCTGAAGTTGATCGTACTTTAAATACGATGCAAGACGAATCAACTGCACTGCCAGATGTAAACGACCGTGCGACCCAAGAAGAAGAATTTGCAATTGAATTACGTACACGTGACCGTGAACGTAAGTTAATTCGTAAAATCGAACAATCTATGGAAGCTATTAAGAATGAAGACTACGGTTTCTGTGAAACTTGTGGTATTGAAATCGGCTTACGTCGTTTAGAAGCGCGTCCAACTGCAACGTTATGTATTGACTGCAAAACTTTGGCAGAAATTAAAGAGAAGCAAAATAACGGTTAATTGTGACTGTTGAGAATTCTCTAGCCGAGCACAGCTCTGCTCTTGCGCAGCAGTTAAATCGCCTGCCAGAAAAGCATAGCTTTTCTCTTGCGCAGCGGCGGAACAATGTTCCGCCTAATCGCTGCTCATACTCAGGTCGGTTTGCGCCCTCGCCAACCGGCCCTTTGCATTTTGGATCACTCATTACAGCCGTCGCCAGTTATTGTGATGCTAAAGCTCACCAAGGCAAATGGCTGGTTCGTGTCGAAGATACAGATATCCCTCGTATTTATCCCGGCAGTGAAGAGCATATTCTCAAATCACTTGAAGCCTTCCAGTTCGAACCCGATACAGAGATCATCTTTCAAAAAAATCGTTTAGACATTTATGAAAGCGTATTAGACCAACTCAAAAAAGAAGGTCTTATCTATGCATGTCAATGTACGCGAAAAATGCTTGGTTCAAATGCAATCTATGCAGGTACTTGCCGCGATCTCAATCTTGATTTTCAAGGTCAAGCGATTCGGGTAAAAGTTCAAGATCAGCAGATCTGTTTTGATGACCGATTACAAGGACATCATTGCTCCAATCTACAACACGATCTTGGAGATTTTGTTCTTAAGCGCCGTGATGGGATTATTAACTATCAACTTGCGGTCGTCGTGGATGATTATCTACAAGGTATTACCCATGTCGTTCGAGGCGCAGACTTATTAGATAACACTGAACGTCAGATCTGGTTAAGCCAGCTTCTAGGTTATCCTCAACTAAGCTATATGCACCTACCCCTTGCAATGAATGACCAAGGGCAAAAGCTCTCTAAACAAAATCTAGCTCAAGCACTCGATTTATCAAAAGCACCTGAATTACTTCAAAAAGCGATACTAGCCTTGGGACAACCCAACGTTGATTTAGATCAACCTAGACTGATGCTCAAACAAGCTGTAGCACAGTGGAATGTTGATTTGATTCCCCATGGGCAAGAGCTCAGCGGAACATATCTATAAATAATAAAAAAGCCCGATATCAAATCGGGCTTTTTAAACTTCTAAATACTCAATTAGAAGTTCGACTCTTCTCGTTCTGGGTTGACTTCTTGTGTTGAAGCATCAATCTTTAAGATCAAGCTAATCATCGCAGCACACATCATTAAAGACGTACCACCATAACTAATGAATGGCAAAGTCAAACCTTTCGTCGGCATTAAGCCCATATTCATGCCCGCATTTACCAAAATCTGGAGCAAGAAAATAATACTAATACCGTAAGCTAGATAGCCTGCACGAAGGTAATGATGTTTCAAAGCACGGTGACCAATTTTGATACAACATGCCAGCATCAAGAAAGACAAGCCAATAACAATAGAAATACCCACGAAACCAAACTCTTCCCCTAGCACTGCCAACATAAAGTCAGTATGCGCTTCAGGTAAATAAGATAGTTTTTGTACACTATGCCCTAAGCCTGTACCAAACCATTCACCACGGCCAAAAGCCATTAATGCATTTGATAACTGATAACCCACACCCAACGGGTCTGCCCATGGGTCAGTAAACGAAATCAAACGCTGGAAACGGTAGGGTTCAAATAAGATCAAAAACACAATACCTGTGACAATCGCACCAAGCATGATTAAGAACTGAGTTGGCGGCGCGCCCGCTAAAAAGAACACACCAACCATCATCATGACAATAACGACTGTTGCCCCTAAGTCAGGCTCAGCAATAATTAAACCGACCGTGATTGCCATAACCCCACTTAAACGCAATAAACCTTTCCAATGAGTACGAACCTCTTTGGCTCGGCGCACAACGTAGTCTGCGGTAAAGATCGCCATCATGACTTTGGCAACCTCGGTTGGCTGCAAGGTAAAGCCACCAATCTTAATCCAACGTGTAGAACCGTTGACTTCCGAACCCACCACCAAAGCAGCAAGCAACAGAACCATGGTTAATAACCACAGCGGGAAGGTATTTTTAAACCACGTATTCAGTGATATTCGATAGGTCAAATAAGCCACTACACCCGCAGCGACAATCGAAATACCATGACGAATCACATAGTGAAACGGGTTTTCATGCATATATTCAGCATAGGGCATCGAAGCAGATGCAACCATCACTGAACCGATACATAATAATGCAACGACACAGAAAATCAGGACATTACGTGGCGTCACTTCCGCTGGCCATTTAGGCAATATCCGTTCATACCAATGATTGTTTTTCTGGATTGTGGTCTGAGCTAAGCCTGCCATACTACATTCCTAATCATGTTTTCTTTAAACCAACGAATTGACGCAGGCAACAAACTGCTGACCACGGTCATTATAACTTTTAAACATATCAAAACTTGCACATGCTGGTGATAACAACACCACATCTTCGGCCTGTGTTTCACGTTGAGACAGCTCTACAGCTTCTTTAAGCGTTGCTGCATGTAAAATTTTGGTTGCACCTTGAATGGCTTGTTCAATCACCGGAGCATCCTCACCAATCAATACCACAACTTTGGCATATTTTTCGATAGAAGAACGTAATGGACCAAAATCCTGACCTTTACCTTGCCCACCTAAAATCAAGGCAACCTTTCCTTTTTTCACTTCAATGGCAGCGCCTAAACCATCAATTGCTGCAAGCGTAGCACCAACGTTAGTGCCTTTAGAATCATTGTAATAACGTACATCATGCACAGTCTTTACATATTCACAGCGATGCTCTAACCCTTTAAATTGTTTTAAGGTTTCAAGCATAGATTCCATAGGTAGGCCTATTGCCTCTCCTAATGCGAGACAAGCTAAAGCATTTGCTACGTTATGCATGCCTTGAATATATAAATCTGAGCTTTTAATTAAACGCTGTAAACCACGCGCAAGCCAAAGCGTGCCATCGCCATCTCTTAAAACACCATATTGATTTAAATCTGGTGCATTTAAACCAAAGCTTTGCATTGGTGTGGTATCTGGAACAAGAGGACGACTTAAAGCGTCATCACGGTTAAATACTACTTTTTTAACGCCTTGGAAAATACGGTGTTTTGCTTGATGGTAACCCAACATATTGCCGTGACGATCTAAGTGGTCTTCACTCATATTGAGAACCACAGCAACTTCAGCATTTAAGTGAGACGTGGTTTCTAGCTGAAAACTTGATAGCTCAAGTACAATTAATTCAGGTTGATCTTTTAATAAATCTAGAGCTGGGCGTCCAAGATTGCCACCCACAGCAACTTTCTTACCCGCATCTTTAGCCATTAAGCCAATTAAAGTCGTTACTGTACTTTTAGCATTAGAACCAGTGATCGCCACAATAGGCACATCGGTTGCACGGCGTAATAATTGAATATCACCTACCACAGAAATACCTTTAGCAATAGCTGCCTGAATTTCCGGTAATTGCGGTGCAAGGCCTGGGCTTAAAATAATTTCTTCTGCTTGTAATAATAATTCTTGATCAAGTTGACCGAAACTGGTTTTAACGCCAGCTGGGATCTGATCATGCCCTGGTGGCGTGGGACGAGAATCTGTTACTGCAACTTGGTAGCCTTGTTCATGCAGGAAATTTACAGCAGAAACGCCTGATATTCCCAAGCCTGCTACAACTTTTAACCCACCACGTTGTATTAACATTTTTGCCCCACAATTTATCAATCGACAGAATGGCAAAAATGTTAGCACTTTGCTGTTTTGAATGCTTTTTCAGTTTGAACTTTATTCATCTTTTTTTGTGTCAGTGCGTAAAAAAGCCATCAATGTGATGGCTTTTTAAACGAAACAAGAAATACTAAATTTATTGCCATTTAATCGGCTTAATTTCTTGAACTGTATTGGTAGGTTTATCTTCGCTTGAACAACCACAACCGCCAGCACAACCAAAGGCCATTTTTGGTTTAAGCCATTTTGCCAAGGTTACCCAACCTTGCTTTTCGCAAAATGCAGAGAGTGAAGAAAAGACTAAATTTGCTGTTTTCGGAAATACTTTCTTAAAAACAACTACAGCACTCCAAATCACTAAAACCGCAATAATCAGATATTGAACCATATACAACCTCCTTTATTGCCTTAGCCCCAATAGTGGGAAGCAATTTGATAGGTAACAAACGATGCAAAATAAGCTAAACCAAACAGATATGCAGTCATAGCTGCAACATGTTTCCATGAACCTGTTTCACGGCGTACCGTTGCCAATGTTGCCAAACAATGTGGAGCATAAATGAACCACACTAAAAGCGATAAACCTGTTGCCAAAGACCAACCTGTTCCATCTGCACTAATCAGATGTGACAAACCTTGTGCCACAGCATCATCATCTGTTGCAGACAAGGCATAAACTGTACCTAATGCCGCAACTACCACTTCACGAGCTGCCATAGCTGGAATTAAAGCAATACAGATTTGCCAGTTAAAACCAATTGGAGCAAATAAAGGTTGTATAAGATGCCCGAGCATACCTGCAAAACTATAATCTATGGCAGGTAATGTCGCCCCTTCTGGTGGCTGCGGAAAAGTACACAAGAACCAAAGCAAAATAGAGAGCGCAAAAATGATTCCACCGACGCGTTTCAAGAAGATCTTTGCACGATCCAATAAACCGATTCCCACACTTTTTAAATCAGGGAAACGATAACTTGGTAGCTCTAGCAGTAAAGCATGTTGCGACTTATCTTTTTGCAAAAACTTCATTAAAAATGAAACACAAAGCGCACTCACAATACCAGCCATATACAGACCGAAAAGCACTAAACCTTGCAGGTTAAAAATACCCCAGACCATTTTCTCTGGAATGAAGGCAGCAATCAGCAAGGCATAGACCGGTAAACGTGCCGAACAGGTCATTAAAGGCGCAACCATAATGGTCGTAAAACGATCACGAGGGTCACTAATACTACGCGTTGCCATAATTCCTGGCACTGCACAAGCAAAGCTCGAAAGTAAAGGAATGAAAGCACGACCACTTAAGCCAGCTTGGAACATTAATTTATCAAGTAAGAATGCTGCACGCGGTAAATAGCCCGATTCTTCTAATACCAAAATGAAGAAGAACAAGATCAAAATTTGTGGCAAGAACACAACTACGCCACCTGCACCCGCAATAATTCCGTCGACAACCAGACTATGCAGTAGTGGCTGCGTAATCACACTTCCTATTACTTCACCCAGCCAACCGAAGAAGCCCTCAATACCGTCCATAAAAGGAGCTGCCCATGCAAAAACTGCTTGGAACACAATAAACATCATGATGGCAAGGCTAAGTAAGCCTAAAACTGGATGTAAGAAAATCCGATCTAGAAAATCAGTCCGCTTATCACCCTGATCAACATAATGAACAACATCTTTAAAAATCATATCGATTTTCTGATGATGAGTCCCAGTTAAACCACTCAGTTCGGTTTGTGGCACACTGTATTTTTCTTGATCAAGGGCGTGTAATAAATTTTCAATCCCCGCATTTCGAACAGCAACTGTTTCAACAACGGGTACGCCCAAACGCTGAGATAACTTTTGAGTATTAATTTGGATACCACGACGACGCGCTTCATCCATCATATTCAGTACAAGTAAAATCGGACGACCTAGCTCGATCATTTCGAGCACTAGCCCTAAATGCAATTTTAAGTTAGTTGCATCAACCACACATAAAAAGGCATCTTGCTGCCCCTCTTCTGCAATTTTACCCAAGCAAACATCACGGGTAATCACTTCATCAGGACTGGTTGCATTAAGACTATATGTACCCGGCAAATCGAGTACACGCACAGCTCGACCTGAAGGCAACTGAAAATGACCAACCTTACGCTCGACCGTTACGCCCGCATAGTTTGCAACTTTTTGTCGAGTTCCAGTTAAATGGTTAAAAAGAGAGGTTTTACCACAGTTAGGGTTTCCCACAAGGGCAATACGTAACGCATCACTCATGCGGGTACTCCTTCTTCTACTTGAATTTCAATTTTTTCCGCTTCTGCTTTACGTAAAGCGAAACGAGTAAAGCCTATTTGGATCAAGATCGGATCACCACCAAAAACACCTTTGGTAATCACTTCCACTCGTGTGCCCGGTACAAAGCCCAGACTTTCCAAACGAATTGCGACCAAATCTTGCTGCTCGGACTCTATTTCTATCCGATTCACTTTGGTGATGGTCGCCGCTTGCTTCACTTTTAAAGCTGATAAACGCACCGCATCCGATCCTAAACCTTTTTTAATAGTATACATATAAATGAGAATAATTACCAAATAAGGTTAAATTTCACTTCTTATCTAGTTTAATCGACAAACCTTAAAGTTTCTTTTACAGTACAGAGGTTTAGAGGATCTAGTGTATGTTGAATAAAAAACCGCGTATTCCAAGCCCTGTTCAAATTCCTGAACATTTGAGCTTTTTACAAGGTTTTCGTGACTATCTCGTTGCTCAGACGGTAAGTCCACATACACGTAATGCTTATTTATCCGACCTTATTCAATGCAGTGAACTTCATAAAAAATCAGCTCTTCCAGAGTGGACAAGTGATGATATCGCTGATGTTTTGATTGAGTTGACTAAAGTTGGAAAAAGCCCGCGCTCGATTGCCCGTTGCTTATCTGCCCTACGCCAGTTTTACAAATTTTTACGTGAACAGAAATTACGAAGCGATAATCCTGTAGCAACCCATCATTCTCCAAAAATTGGCAGAGCCTTACCCAAAGATCTATCAGAAGAAGATGTCGAAGCACTGATTCAGGCTCCCGACATTAATACAGCACTTGGTTTACGTGATCGGGCCATGTTTGAAGTCCTTTACGCATGTGGTTTACGTGTTTCAGAACTGCTGAACTTACGCCTAGAACTTATTAACTTAAAACAAGGCTATTTAAGAATTACTGGTAAAGGTAATAAAGAGCGTTTGGTCCCGCTAGGGCAATTTGCTTGTGAATGGGTAGAACGCTACTTGCAGGATGCTCGGCCTCAACTCTATAAAAGCTCTACTGACTATCTCTTTTTAACTCAACACGGCGGAATTATGAGCCGTCAGAACTTCTGGTATGCCATTAAACGTTACGCCTTACAAGCCAATATTCAAGCTGAACTCTCACCTCACACATTACGTCACGCCTTTGCAACACACCTGCTCAATCACGGCGCCGATTTACGCGTAGTACAAATGTTATTGGGCCATAGTGACTTATCAACTACTCAAATTTACACACATGTAGCACAAGTGAGAATGCAACAATTGCATGAAAAACATCATCCTAGAGGTTAAAAAATTTAAAACTTATTATTTGAAATACGCCTAACAATCACTTGATTTCGTTCACAAAGGTTAAGAAAGTTTTAACAATACACGCTAGATTTTTTGTTATGCTTAGCAGCTTCTGACTATAAATACTGATGAAATAAGGGTTATCTATGTCTTTTACCCGATCTCAACTTTTTCTTGCCTGTGCTTTGGCTTCTAGCCTGTTATTCAGTGCTTGTTCTAAAGAAAACAAACCACAAAAAGAAGATGCGCTCACTGCGACCGCACCTGCTACTGGGGAAGCTTCAACCATCATTGAACGCAATGCGAAACAGCGTTTAATTGAAACTTTGCAAAAACAATTTAAGAATGCAAACATCAACGCCAAAATTTTAGATATCAAGCCTACTGAAGTGCCTAACTTATATTGGGTAAATCTCGAAGGAATGACGTCGATTTATACAACCAGTGATGGCAAATACCTGATTCAAGGTGATGTCATTCGTTTAGGCGGTAAAGAACTACATAATATTGGCGATAATCTTCAAGCTTCAGAAAATAAAAAGCATCTTGCTGCTTTAAAAAATGAAGATTTGATCGTTTACCCAGCTAAAGGTGGTAAGGCTAAACATGTGATTTATGTGTTTACCGATGCAAGCTGTCCTTATTGCCACAAATTACATGAGCATTTACCTGAAATTAATGAAAAAGGTATTGAGGTACGCTATATCGCTTGGCCACGCGGTGAACAATTTATGCCGACCATGGAAGCTGTATGGTGTAGTGCAGACCGTAAAGCTGCCTTTAACCAAGCCGTACAAGGCATTAATATTCCACCAGCTCAATGTAAAAACCCTGTCCGTGAACAATATCAACTTGGTTTAAACATGGGTGTAAATGGAACACCGGCTATTTATAATGTTGATGGCGAGTACTTAGGTGGATACCTAACACCGGATGAATTAATTAAACGTCTGGATAAATAACATCCTTTAGGCTGATGAATGATTAATCATCTATCTCTTTTAAAAAGCGCTGCTCTGATTGCAGCGCTTTGTTTTTTCAATAATTAATATTTAAACAACCTCTGTTTAAAGACTGATCTACTCTTCTTTTCCAAACATCGCACTCTAATTCATTGAACAGGCACTAAAAGCGCTAGAGTCTGGCGTTTTTTTTAGCTATGATCTAGCTTCAACTAAATGATTAAATGATGAATGGAGTGTGACGTGAAACCAGTTCGCCTGGCAATACTCGGTCTAGGAACCGTAGGTGGAGGAGCCCTTAAACTACTACAAGAAAATGCCGCTGAAATTAAACGTCGCACCGGTCGAGAAATTCAAATTACCCACGTTGGAACACGCCGCCCTCGTCCAGATCTTGAATTGGAAGGGATTAAACAAAGCGCCGATTTACTTGACATCGTTCGTCAACCAGACGTTGATGTAGTTGTAGAAGTTATGGGTGGGATCCACCCTGCTTACGAAGTTATCATGGAAGCGATCAAACACGGCAAACAAGTCGTGACTGCAAATAAAGCGTTACTCGCTGAACATGGCAATGAATTATTTAAAGCAGCAGAAGACAATGCTGTGCAAATTGCTTATGAAGCAGCAGTTGCTGGCGGTATTCCAATTATTAAAGTGATCCGTGAAGGTCTTGCTGCAAACCATATCGAATGGTTGGCAGGTATTATTAATGGTACAGGTAACTTTATTCTGACTGAAATGCGTGAGAAAGGTCGTGCATTTGATGATGTATTAAAAGAAGCTCAAGAACTCGGTTATGCAGAAGCAGATCCAACGTTTGACGTTGAAGGTATTGATGCTGCGCATAAACTTACCATTTTAGCGTCTTGTGCGTTTGGTATTCCTCTTCAATTTGATAAGGTTTATACCGAAGGTATCAGCAAAATCACTGCGCAAGATGTGAAATATGCCGAAGATCTTGGTTTCCGCATTAAACATCTTGGTATTGCACGTCGTGCTGAAAAAGGTATTGAATTACGTGTTCACCCAACACTTATTCCAGATGAACAGCTGATTGCGAATGTAAACGGCGTTAAAAATGCTGTTTTAGTTCAAGCTAATGCCGTAGGTCCAACACTCTATTACGGCGCGGGTGCAGGCGCAGGTCCTACAGCTTCTGCAGTTGTTGCCGACGTTATTGATATTGTTCGTGACATCTCTTATACCGAAGATGGCGCAGGAACAATTCCTCAGTTGGCTTTTGAAGCATTAACAAATGTGCCAATTTTAAGCCGTGAAGAAATGACCACAGGTTATTACATTCGCTTAAATGCAGAAGACCAAACTGGCGTACTTGCAGATGTGACGACCATCTTAAGTCGCGCTGGAATTAGTATTGATGCAATCATGCAACAATCTCGTTTAAAAGACCTTATTCCAATCGTGATTCTGACCGATCCAATCGTTGAATCTAAAATGGATGATGCTCTTGCACAAATTCAAGCATTACCTGCAATTCGTGGCGAAATCGTAAGAATTCGTTTAGAATCGCTCGATAGTTAATCAGGTTGAGGGAAAGATTCCCTCTCCCGCTTCACCTCTAATTGGAACACCATCATGTCTAATGCCAATCGTTATACTGGTCTTGTAGATCGTTATCGTGACCGTTTGCCAGTTTCGGCAACTACTCGTGCTATCTCTTTGGGTGAAGGCAACACCCCACTCATTAAACTTGAGAATATTCCACGTATTATTGGCAAAGATATTGAAATTTATGTGAAATACGAGGGTTTAAACCCAACTGGTTCATTTAAAGACCGTGGTATGACCATGGCTGTAACCAAAGCGGTTGAAGAAGGCTCTAAAGCGATTATCTGTGCATCTACTGGTAACACTTCTGCTGCTGCTGCTGCCTATGCTGCACGCGCAGGTATCAAAGCATTTGTTTTGATTCCAGAAGGCAAAATTGCAATGGGTAAAATGGCACAAGCGATGATGTATGGTGCGATCACTATGCAAATTCGTGGTAACTTCGATGATGGTATGCGTCTTGTAAAAGAAGTTGCTGATCAAGCGCCTGTAACGATTGTAAACTCAATCAATCCTTACCGTTTGCAAGGTCAAAAGACTATTGCTTATGAAATCGTTGAAGCTCTAGGTCGTGCACCTGATTACCACTGCTTACCTGTAGGTAATGCAGGTAACATCACAGCTCACTGGATGGGTTATACCGAAGCTGTAGCAAACCAACCTGCTGATCAGTTTGAACAAGTGATTTATGATGCTGCAACTGATCAATTCACTGGCCCAAAACCTGAAGGTTTACCAACAATGGTGGGTTACCAAGCTTCTGGCGCAGCTCCATTCTTGCGTGGCGCTCCAGTTGAAAGCCCTGAAACTGTTGCAACTGCAATCCGTATTGGTAATCCACAAAGCTGGAACCATGCAAAAGCTGTAGTACGTGACTCTAAAGGCTGGTTTGATGAACTTCAAGACAGCGAAATTTTAGAAGCTCAACGCTTACTTTCTATGTATGAAGGCGTATTTGTTGAGCCAGCGTCTGCTGCTTCTATCGGCGGTGCGATCCGTGATATTAAAGCGGGTAAAATTGCTGAAGGTTCTGTAATTGTATGTACAGTAACTGGTAATGGCTTGAAAGATCCTGACACTGCAATCAAACAATGTGCTGATGCAGTGATGTTGTCAATTGATGCAACAATGGACCAAGTAAAAGATTCGATTTTATCTAATATGTAAGATCTGATTTTTCAAAAACGGCTGTTTTAAACAGCCGTTTTTTTATGTCTTTTTATAACCATAAAAAAACGCTTCTTAATAGAAGCGTTTTTTGAATATTTAAATTAAATACGTTTTGGTAAATTACTTAACCAACCCAATAAGTTAGTTGCATCATTATTACGTGCCTGTGTACTTGGTTCACCAAGTAATACAATGACTGCTGGACGTGAATTTACAGTCGTGTGCATTACAACACAGCGACCTGCTTCATTAATATATCCAGTTTTAGACAAGTTAATATTCCAACCACCATTACGCACTAGAGCATTGGTATTATTAGATTTCAACACGCGATAACCCAAGTTAAAATCATAAGTCGGTGTGGTTGAGAATTGACGAATAAAGCCATATTGAGAAGCTGTACTTACCAAAATTCCTAAGTCACGTGCTGAAGACACATTACGCGGATCTAAACCAGTTGACTCATAATAGTGAGTCGAACTCATACCCAAGGCACGAGCTTTAGCATTCATTGCAGCTACGAATGCAGGACGCCCACCCGGATAAGTACGTGCTAAAGCTGCTGCTGCTGGGTTTTCTGACTTCATTAGAGCGAACAGAAGAACTTCTGCACGGTTCATCTTGTCACCAACACGTAAGGTTGAACTTGAGTTTTTACCACCTGCACCAGCAAAATCAATTTGCTCAAGTGTAATTTCTTCTGACATGTTTAAACGGGCATCTGCCGTTACAACCGCTGTCATCACCTTTGTAATAGATGCAATTGGCACAGAAGCGTTAGTATTTTTACTGTAGAGCACTTCACCAGTTTGCGCGTCCATCACAAGTGCAGCTCGAGCACTTACACTCGGCTGGGCATTGTAACCAGACGTATCACGGATTGGAGCAATCTTCGGTGCAGATGCTACAATTTTAGGTGCGCTACCACCACGCAAAGTTGTGGTTACCGATGTTGAACCTTGCGGAGTAGGTTCGTCATCTTCATCATTTAAAAATTGGCTAGCATCCGCTGCTGACCAATTTAAGCTTGCAGTACCACTATTCCCTGAGGACGGGTTATTGACGAGTTCTGCAAAGCTTGTTGAACTCAAACTAAGCAAAATAGACATGCTTAGCACATGCATTAAAGACTTTTTAGAATTTTTCACGGCACAATACTCGACTCAGGGTGATACACATTTGCGCTTACTATAATTATGCCTTACATTTGAGGTATAAGGTATAACGCTTTTACCGACACAATTGTGCACAACTATTCGCTCACTATATAAGAATAGGATTGCTAATTTTGTCATTCCATTGCAAGCTAATTTTGCTTTATGTAACAAAAAACTTGTTTTTTGAAAGAAAGGAGGTCTTCTTGATTACAGTTTTAGTTGTGGATGACCATGAACTTGTACGTACAGGTATCTGCCGTATGTTAGAAGATCATGCCGATGTAGAGGTCATTGGACAAGCCGAATCGGGTGAAGAAGCAATTGCTATTGTTCGTCAGAAACATCCTCAAGTTGTGCTACTTGATGTCAATATGCCTGGCATCGGCGGCGTAGAAACAACCCGCCGTTTACTGCAAACAGCACCAGATACAAAAGTGATTGCAGTCAGTGGCTTAGCAGAAGAACCTTACCCTTCTCTTTTGCTTAAAGCAGGAGCTAAAGGCTACATCACCAAAGGTGCTCCAATTACCGAAATGGTTCGGGCGATTAATAAAGTGATGCAAGGTGGCAAATACTTTAGTGCCGATATTGCGGAGCAATTAGCAAGTTCTTATTTATCCGATACGCAGCAATCGCCTTTTGATTCTCTCTCTGAACGAGAAATGCAAGTTGCAATGATGGTTGTAAATTGTATTAGCGCTCAAGAAATTGCAGACAAACTTTTTGTAAGTGTTAAAACAGTGAATACTTACCGCTACCGTATTTTTGAAAAGCTAGCCATTGATAGTGATGTTAAACTAACTCATCTCGCGATTCGTTACGGTCTGATCAAGCCTTAATCAGACTTACATGCAATTTCCCGTAAACTCATCCTTGTCCCATACGATATTTCGTTTGGGCACGTGGTATGGTTTATATCGCCTTATTATTGCGGTTAGCCTGAATATTATTTTGGTTTTAACCGATGCTCAAATCGACAATAGTCTACAACAACCCACTTTATATTCTTACACACTACTCGGCTATTCGCTCTTAAGCCTTATTCAACTTTTATGCTTTAAGTTTATTGCCACTCAGGCAACAAGGCAGCTCATTTTATTTTTTGTAGTTGATGTTATTTGCCTGAGTTTACTTACATTTTCTGTAGGTGAACCAAATCTTCAACTCAGCTTGCTCTATGTTATTGCCATATTTACTTCGGCCATTTTACTTAGCGCAAGAATGTCGTTACTCATTACATTACTTGCAGTCATTGCGGTTATTTACCAACGCTTCGTTGGCAGTTTATTTGACTACAATAATTTAAATACGATTGGTAATAGCGCTTTATTGGCCTTCTTGTTTTTTGTAGTACATGGCATCGGGCAAATTGCAGTTCAGCGCTTTAAGTTACTTGAGGCGCTGACTTTCCACCAATCAATAGAACTCTATCAACTACAAAATATTAACCGCTATATTTTGGAACAAATTGAAGAAGGTTATTTAGTTCTAGATGAAGACTACGACATTGTTTTAAGTAACCCAGCCGCCTGCTCTCTTTTAGGAATTCCCCCTCAATTTGCTAGTGAAAAATATCCCTTAGCAAAATGGCATGCTGACTTATTTGAAATTCTTAAGTTTAATAACCTAAAAGAAGGTGATCGATTTATTTTTGAGTCTCGGCTTTCGGCCTACTCTATTAATATTAAAGTGCAGCATCTTTTAGTACCACAACAAGCATTAACACTACTTATCTTACAAGATGCACAGCAGATTAATCAGCAAGCTCAACAACTCAAACTTGCCGCTTTAGGGCAACTCTCAGCAAGTATTGCACATGAAATCCGCAATCCTCTTGCAGCCATTGTTCAAGCAAATGAATTACTCAAAGATAGTGATGTGGAGCAGCAAAATACTTTACGCAATATGATTGGCAAGCAAACGAAACGCATTGATAGTATTGTTCAAGATACGTTAGGACTTGCCCGCAGTGAAAGAACGTACCCAATCCAGATCGAATTAAACGACTTCATAAAAACGTTATTAGATGAAGATTTATCTGATGTTAAACATACGATCCAGCTTAAAAGTTCTGATTTATCCTTAAAGCTATTGTTTGATGAAAAGCAACTCAGACAAGTCCTCATTAACCTTGTTAGGAATGCTCTACGCCACAATGCACCCGACTCTCCCTATGTTCTGATCAATATCCATTCACAAACAAATAAAATTTATATTGATGTGATCGATTACGGTGAAGGTGTTTCAAAACGTGATATATCTCAATTATTTAAACCATTTTTTAGTACCGAAATTAATGGAACTGGTTTAGGATTATATTTGTCTCATAGTTTTTGTGAGGCAAACCATGCAAAGCTCACTTATGTAGAGCAAAAACAAGGGGCATGCTTCAGAATAGAATGCCCAATAATATATTGATTTTTTATTAGGTTTTTGGGGAAATGGCAGAACAGCAACCACTCGTTTTGCTTGTAGACGATGAAGAAGATTTGTGCCTGTTAATGCAAATGACTCTTGCACGAATGGGGATTAAGACACATCTTGCTTATCGGGTTGAACAGGCCAAACAGCTTTTTACTCAGTTTCATTACGATGCGTGCTTGACCGATTTAAACTTACCCGACGGTAGTGGTTTAGAATTGGTCCAACATGTTTCTCAAACTTACCCACACACACCCATTGCAGTCTTAACTGCATACGGCAATATGGATATTGCAATTGCAGCATTAAAAGCGGGAGCTTTTGATTTTGTCAGCAAACCTATTAACCAAATTCACTTAGATCAATTGTTAAAAAAGGCGCTCAACCAGCCAAAACCAGAGCATGAGTTCGGTGAAACAACATTAGAAAATGACTTATTAATTGGGCGTTCGCCACCTATACAAAACTTACGGACAGCTATTAAAAAAATAGCCCGCTCCCAAGCTCCTGTATTTGTTACAGGCGAGTCTGGTACGGGTAAAGAAGTTGTTGCTAATCTGATTCACCGATTAAGCAACCGCAGTGAAGGACCATTTATTGCAATTAACTGTGGAGCAATCCCAACTGAGCTCATGGAAAGTGAACTTTTCGGGCATAAAAAAGGGAGCTTTACTGGTGCGACTCAAGACAAACAAGGTCTGATTTTATCGGCACATGGCGGCAGTTTATTTTTAGATGAAATTGCCGAATTGCCTTTAAGTATGCAAGTTAAATTGCTTCGGGCAGTACAAGAGAAAAAGATTCGCCCTGTAGGTTCAGATCAGGAAATTGATGTTGATTTTCGAGTAATCAGTGCGAGTCACCAAGACTTAGATTTATTAGTTCAACAAGGTAAATTCCGTCAGGACTTATTTTTCCGTATTCATGTTATGGATATTATGCTGCCGCCACTGCGTGACCGTGGTGGAGATATTTTGCTATTGGCCAATCATTTTATTCAAAAGGTTTGTACGGAATGGGGAATTTCAAGCAAGCAATTAACGGCGAGCGCTGAGACTTACTTATTGCAGCAAGACTTCCCAGGTAATGTTCGTGAATTAAGAAATATGATTGAACGGGCTATTACTTTAAGTGATGATGAGTCCATTGATTTAACACACTTAGCGCCTCCTGTTAGATGCAGTAATGTGAGTCCGCAAATCGTAACGAAACAACAAAATCAAACACCGACTGTTCAGACTCATCCAAAATTTCCAATGGAAGGTTTAGAACGTTACTTAGAAAATATCGAAAAAGATATTTTACTGAATGCGCTAAATATGACGCATTGGAATCGAACTTTGGCAGCTAAAAAACTAGGAATGACATTCCGTTCTTTGCGCTATCGACTAAAAAAGTTTGGCTTAGATACCGAAATGGGAGAGGAAGTATAAAAATTACTTTCTCTTTAGGAATAAATCTGCAACGCGCTCTAAATATACGTCTTCTTTCATTTCTGCAGGCAATGGATAGGTCTGGTTAGGTTGAATACCCTGACCTTCAATCATATTGCCATTTGGCGTGTAGTAGTGTGAGACTGTCATTTGTAGAGCCGCCCCACTTGGCAAAGGAAATAGCTTTTGCACTACACCTTTTCCATAACTTTTTTCACCCATCACCCAAGCACGCTGGTGTTCTTTCATGGCCGCAGTAAAAACTTCTGCTGCCGATGCAGAGCGGTGATTAATTAATATACCCAGTTTTATATTCTGAAATTCATTGCCAGGTAGTGCCTGAAACTGCTGGTTACCTTCCGAACGGCTTTTGGTCGAAACAATAATTCCGTTATTTAAAAATAAATCTGCTGACTCAACTGCTGCCGATAACAACCCACCCGGATTGTTTCGCAAATCGATTAAAACAGCCTTTAAACGTGGAGAACTGTTTTCTTCAATTAATCTTTTAATTTCATTAGCAGTGTCTTGTTGGAATACTCTAATTTTGAGTACGAGCACCTGATTATGTAACATTACAGGTTCTATATCGGTTTCTATTTTTTTATTACGGACTAAGTTAATGTTTCCGTTTAGCTCTTCTGCTTGTACTTGAAGTGTACTTCCAATAGAACCGTAAAGTAGGCCAAGCACTTGATCTTGGTTTAAATTTTTTAAATCTTGGTTATCAATTTTGAGAATCGTCTGACCATTTCTCAAACCTAATTTATAGGAATCAGAACCGGTTTTAAGATCACGAATCATCCATTTATGAGCATGTGATTCAGGGCTTAATGCAAAATCAACTGATGCAAGATCACCCTCTGTGTATTGAATCAGTTGGCGATATTCTTCTGCCGATAAATAACGCGAATAACGATCTAACCCACTCACCAACCCTTTTATGGCTTGTTGAAACAAGGCATCGTCAGATTTCACATCAACGTAGTTATCTCGAACGATTCCATAGATTTGCACAAACTGTTGAATCGACTCGATCGGCACCTCTGCATAGCTATGTTCCGGTTCTTCCGAATCCGAATGCAAAGGTGACATTTTTTCTTTTACAACTGGCGCGGCAAAGACAAATTGGCTGCAACACAGTAACATACTTACAATAAGTTTTTTATATTTAATGTGTTGCAGCATCCAATCACCTTTAACTTATGCAGATAGTGTAATCAGATTACGCCCTTGCATTTCGGCAGGAACAGGAATCTGCATTAAATTGAGAATTGTCGGTGCTACATCTGCAAGCACACCACCTTCTGCAATTGTTGCTTGTGTTGGGCCAACATAGATAAACGGCACAAGCTCGGTTGTATGTTGAGTATGCACTTGCCCACTTTCGTAGTCTTGCATTTGTTCAACGTTACCATGGTCAGCAGTAATGAGCATATGGCCTTTTTTCGCCATAACTGCCTCATAGACACGACCTAAACAAGTATCAACCGCTTCAACTGCTTTAACCGCAGCATCAAATACACCTGTATGTCCGACCATATCACCATTTGCGTAGTTCACAACTAATAAGTCGTATTCACCCGTATTAATCGCTTTAACCAACTCATCAGTGACTTCATAAGCACTCATTTCAGGCTTAAGGTCATATGTCGCAACGTTTGGAGATGGAATTAAAATACGTTTTTCACCCGGATATTCATCTTCACGGCCACCACTAAAGAAGAATGTTACATGCGCATACTTTTCAGTTTCGGCAATACGTAACTGGGTTTTACCTAAAGAAGATAAATACTCACCCAATGAATTTTTAAGGGCTTCTGGCATGTAGGCAACTGGTGCATCAATGCTTGCCTGATAACGCGTTAACATCACAAATTTAGAAAGATTCGGTACAACTTTACGTTCAAAACCAGCAAAGTCTTTCTCTACAAATGCGCGAGTAATTTCACGAGCTCGGTCAGCACGGAAATTCATAAATACAACACTATCACCATCTTGAACTTTAGCAATATCACCAATACGAGTCGCTTTTACAAACTCATCATTTTCATTGGCTGCATAAGCTAGCCCCAACCCTTCAACTGCGGTTTGTGCAGTACGAAGTGCTTCACCTTCGGTTAACAAGCGATAAGCTTGCTCAACGCGATCCCAACGGTTGTCACGATCCATTGCAAAGTAGCGACCAATCATAGTTGCGATACGGCCTTGGCCCGGATATTGAGCAAATAATGTATCTAATTTTTCTAAAGACGGCTGAGCACTGCGTGGAGGTGTATCACGACCATCAAGGAAAGCGTGCAAATAAACTTTTGCACCGCGTTTTAATGCAAGTTCACACATCGCCACAATATGATCTTCATGTGAATGGACGCCACCTTCTGAAAGTAGCCCCATGATATGGACAGCACCGCCAGCAGCTTTGGCTTTTTCAACAGCGTCGATCAACACTTCATGTTTAAAGAAGTCACCAGTACGGATATCTTTAGTAATACGGGTAAAGTCTTGATATAACACACGGCCAGCGCCAAGATTCATATGGCCAACTTCAGAGTTCCCCATTTGCCCATCAGGCAATCCAACATCTTCACCTGAACCAGAAATTAGACTATTCGGATGCTTGGCTTTCATTGCCGCCAAATTTGGTGTTTTTGCTGCAAGAAAAGCATTATCTTCAATCGCTTCACGGTGTCCAACACCATCCATAATGACCAGAACGTGAGGGATCTTGCCAGCAGTTGCATCCGTCATAATCAATTTCTCTTTTGTCTACAATTTCGTCACAATATCTTACCGAATTTTCGGTCAAGACTCTATTTATTCCTATGGCTTTCACCAATATCCGCGATTGATGAAAACCATAAATATCACTTATTTCTAGCGAGCGCGGTAAAGCAAATAACTTCCGGCACCAAACATTAGCAAGATAGGCACAAGTACGAACCATGCTGGAGATGGAGAATAAACCAAGCTTGCATAGCCCAAGAAATCTTGCAAATAATAGAAACTCAAACCAATAAACAATGCGATCACCAAACGAAAACCCATTGATTGTTGGCGTAACGGTCCAAAAATAAAAGAACACGCCACGAGAACTAATGCGATGAGTGAAAATGGCGAAGCAACTTTTTGCCAGAAAGCCAATTGGTACGTTTTTGGTACCTGGCTATATTCATCCATATAACGCATAAAGCTAATCAGTTGGCTTGGCGATAAATCTTCAGGATCTAAAGTCACCATATGCACATATTTAGGCTGTAATGCTAAAGCAAGCGATTGCTCTTCATGGTCAGTTTTGATGGCATTTCCTGCCGCCAAAATATCCATTTGTTCAGCTTTTTTCAAAGCCCATTGACCATTTTTAATAAACTGTCCTTGCTGAGCATTAATTAATGATTGCAAGTAATAGTTTTGGTCAAAGTCGACCACTTGAATGTCTCTTAAATTGCCCTGAGAGTTAGCGTAGTCGATATAGATAAATCGCTGCCCTTCACGTGACCAATAACCTTTAACTTCACCTAAAGCAGCTACTGAACGATGGCTTTTAACACTTTGTGCTTTTTCATTGGTATAAGGAATAACCCATTCACTTAAAGCAAACGACAAAATAATAAGCAGTAAAGCTGAACGCATAACCCAACCAACAATACGCCATAAGCTAACACCGACTGAACGCATAACAATGAGTTCACTGCTCGTTGCCAATGAGCCTAGTCCAATCACAGCACCAATCAAGGCAGAGATAGGTAAAATTTCATAGAGATAGCGAGGAGCTCCCCATAAGACATAGACGAGAGCTTGCCATGCGTTATAGTCTGGTTTGAGCTCACCCAACTCGCCAAGATATGTAAATAAGACCTGAAGAATGGACAAAACAACTGTGGTGCCAAACATCGCAAGCGCAGTGGTTTTCGTCACATATTTGGCGACTATTCGACGTGCTAACATTATAATTTCACTCGCTTGATCTGTTTCTTGATTTTTGGTCCCAACTTCTGCTTACGTGAGAATAAAGCGGCAGCAACGCCATACACAACCAACACGGCAGGATAAGCCCAAATATCGAGTTCTTCTTTACTAATACGAGTCTTGATTGCAATCATTAATACGATCAGACTGGAAAAAATAAAAATCGCCGGAATAAGACGGTAATAACGGCCTTGTCGTGGGCTCACCTCAGACAATGCCACTGATAGCATTAACGCAATAACAATGGTGAATGGCCCAAATAAGCGCCATCCCAACTCACTTCTGATGACTGGATCATTCGTTTTTGAAAAGAGTTTTGTTGTTGATAGTGCTTCTACATCGCCACTCTCAAACTTAACATCTTTGTCATTTTCTAAACGTAGACGATAAGACTGAAACTCTGCTTGTGTATATTTTGGTTGTCCCGGGAATATTTCATAGCGACGACCTTGTACCAGATCAACGACATTGGCGGTATCATTTGCAACTTCTACACGAGTCGCTTCCTTTGCCAAAATCATAACATCTGGCTTATCTTCTTTAGCAGCGCGTTGATAAAAGAAAATATCCTTCAAATTCTTTCGGTCTTCTGACAATGAACCTGCATAGATCGTATATGGCCCAGAGGAAATAAACTCTCTTGGTCGAACCAAATCGAAACCTGTCCGAACAGCTTGTGTTGTTGTCAGTTTTTCAAACTCACGTAGTCCCCACGGCGTCATCCAGAGCATAAGCACAGACTGAAAAACCATATAAACAAGCGTCATTGGAATGAGTAATCGTGCTAATTGATGACGGCTTACACCACTACCATTTAATACAGCCATTTCATGGTCAACATATAAACGACCAAACACCAACATTAAACCAATGAAAAAACCCAATGGTAAAATGAGTGTTAGAAATTCAGGTAAACGATATCCAATGATGCTAAATAAGATACTGGCATCTAAACGCCCCTGCGCCGCCACACCAAAGTATTTGATCAGACGACCACCCATCATGATTAAGGTCAGTAAAGAAATGACCACCAATGAGGTAGAGACAACTTGCTTGACGAGATAACGCCGAATAATCAAAGTAATACTTCCAAAAGGCTAATCGGGACGTGTGCTAGTTTACCCGAATGTTAAAAATATAAAACCGCACATTGCAACGCTATGCTTGAAAGTGTTTCAATGTTTTAATCCAACATAACTTTCTATAGGCAATCACGGCAGCCATGAAATTTACAACTTATACAACTTTTCCCGAACAGACATCTAATGAATCTTTGTGGGTTTTAGTTGATTCAGAACAGCTACAAAGCAACATCAACACATATCAAATCAATAACCTAGAAAGCGTTCTTACTGCCACCCAATTCAAAGGCAACTTCAATGAAACTCTGCCTTTATTCGGTCAGGTTTCAAATCAACCTCATAGCCAATTACTTGGCTTAGGAAAAACAGCCGAACTTCAGGCGGTTAAGCTCGCTAAACTTGCCCAAACCATTATCAAATCGACACAAAATAAATTTAAGCATATCGCAATTGATATTGCTGCGTTACCTGTCGAATACCATTATTTATTCGCTTTAAGCTTAACTCAAGCAGCTTATGGTTATGATGAGTTTAAATCGAAAAAAAATGAATTTGTGTTACAACAGGTTGATTTAATTAGTTCAACAACGAGCCTCGATGAAAAACAACTGGCTTTAGTGCATGCCGTACAGTCTGGTCAGTCGTATGCACGTGACCTTGGAAACCGTCCAGGTAACATTTGCTTCCCTGAATATTTGGCAGAACAAGCATTAGCTTTAGCTGCAGAATTCCCTGACTTACTCAAAGTAACTGTCTTAAATGAACAGCAAATGGCTGATTTAGGTATGTATGCTTTTCTTGCAGTCAGCAAAGGATCTGAACGTCCGGGTCGTATCGTAACACTCGAATACCAAGCTGGAATTGACCAAGCGCCTGTTGTGCTTGTTGGTAAAGGCGTTACTTTTGATACAGGCGGTATTTCTTTAAAACCAGGCCTAGGCATGGATGAAATGAAGTTCGATATGTGCGGTGCAGCCTCTGTACTAGGTACTATTCGCGCGCTATGCGAGGCAAGACTTCCTATTCATGTCGTTGGAGCAATTGCAGCTGCAGAAAACATGCCTTCAGGTAAAGCAACTCGCCCAGGCGATATTGTGACAACCATGAGCGGACAAACAGTTGAAATCTTAAATACCGATGCAGAAGGTCGTTTGGTACTGTGCGACACATTGACCTATATCAAACGCTTCAACCCAGCAGTTGTGGTTGATATCGCAACATTAACTGGTGCATGTGTAGTCGCTTTAGGTAAAGTACTGAGTGGTTTGTTCTCACCAGATGATGCTTTAGCAGCTGAACTTCAACAAGCGGGTGAGCAATCATTTGACCGTGTATGGCGTATGCCAGTGATTGAGGATTATCAAGAATTACTTGATTCACCATTTGCTGACATTGCGAACATCGGCGGTCCATACGGCGGTGCAATTACGGCAGCATGTTTCCTTGAGCGCTTTACACGTGAGTACCGTTGGGCTCATTTAGATGTAGCAGGAACAGCGTGGTTATCTGGTCCAGCTAAAGGTGCAACAGGTCGCCCAGTACCATTACTCATGCAATTTTTAGCGAATCGTGTAAATACGAATGGCTAAAGTTAGTTTTTATCTGTTTGAAACCAGTGAAGAACGGCAAGTCGATAGTGCTTGCCGTTTATGCCGAAAGATTTTGCAGAAGCATCCTAAAATCTGGTGGTATTGCCCAGATGTGCAGCTACAACAAACTCTTGATGAAAGATTATGGGATTTCGACCCTGCAAGTTTCATTGCGCATGGCATTGACCAAGCTGAAGCTGCTGTATGTATTTCGGCTAAACAACCGCTTGAACAAGGCTTGTTAGTATTTAATTTTAACAATCATGCACTTGAACAAGTTGATCATTTTAGCCACATTATAGAAATTGTTGAAAATAATGAAACAGCCAAGCAAATTGGCCGAGAAAAATTTAAAATGTATCGCCGTTTGGGTATAGAACCGCGGACCTTTAAATTATAACGCGCTAAAATGTAAATACTGTTGAACAAAGGAGAAGCATGGTGGCATTAAATGTCGGGCAAGATTTTAAAAAAAGATGGTTAAATGCGCCTGAAGCTGTCCGTCATGCCTATCAACAGGATCTGGCACGTATTTGTGACTTATTAGAACCACAAACCCCTATTCAGCTTTGGGTTTTAAATGACGAAAAAGCGCAGTTAGAATCACAGCAAAAAATTGAACAAGCTTACGCGGATCTTAAGGCAGAGCTTATTGAGCAAGCACGTATCCGTCGTCAACTCGCTTTAGAAAAAGCACTTGCTGATAAACGTGCATCAGAAGCTGCTTATGCTGCGGAGTTGCAAGCAGACGAAATTCGCAAGTTTAATGAACAGACTGAAACATTACAGACATTACGTAGTCATTTAGAACAAGAAGTTGCAGAACAAACTGCACGTTATCAGAAAAACCCTGAAACCCCAGCCGTCAATTACTCTGCTGGCGTAAAACTTAGTATCACCGATGATCAAATCTTATCTGAGCTTGAAAGTTTACGCATTCGTTTAGAACTTGAAGCTGAAAACTTAATTGAAGAGTCAGTAACGGCTTTCCGAGCCAAACTACATTCGGCAGCTCAAGAAGAAATTGAATACATTTTAAAGAACTCTAAGTTTTCTGATGAAAAAATAGAGAAGTAAAGTTTTAAAACTTCTTCTGTCATAAAACTGACACCTATATGTCACAAAATAGACATAAATATTATTCTTGTAGATCAATTGATTATGAGAATAGAAAGTAGTGATTTTAAGATAATTAATGAGGGTAAGAAATGGACATTCCGCATCAGATTTCAAAGCAACTTGAGCAGCTTAATCAGGGTGAGCAATGGACATTTTCAGCACAAGAACTTTATATGAGTCATAACGACTTTAATTCGCTTTCAATCTTGCTGACACGAGCGTCGGAAAAAGGTGAGTTTTCAATTACACGCACTCAGCATACTAAACCGTGGGTTGGCACACATTCGGTTACACTTACCAAGCATTAATTTTTAAAAATAAAAAAACCGGAACATATGTCCGGTTTTTTTATTTTGATGATCTGGCTTTTATTTTAAAAAACCATTTTCAGCTAAAAAAGCCATACTAATATTTGACTCAGTTTTTTGTTCAGCTGCTTTATCACCTAACAATAAACGCTCGATATAACGCGCCAACACGTCGACTTCAAGGTTGACCTTACTGCCTACTTGCCATGTTCCAATATTGGTACGTTCTGCGGTATGCGGAATCAAATTCAAGCTTAAAATATTTCCACGTAAGTGGTTAATCGTTAAGCTAATTCCGTCAACGGTTACAGAACCTTTTTCCGCCAAATATTTAGCAAGTTCTGTCGGTGCTGTAACTTCATAATAGATTGAACGAGCATCTTCACGTACTACGGTAATTTCACCTACACCATCAACGTGACCACTTACAATGTGCCCGCCAAAGCGCGTTGTCGGTAACATTGCCTTTTCAACATTGACACGTTGTCCAACTTTCCAGTTACCTAAAGTCGTTCGATTTAAACTTTCACGAGAAACATCTGCTGCATACCAATTATCGCCCCATTCAATCACTGTGAGGCAAATACCATTGGTTGCAATCGAATCACCCAAATGTACATCAGACATATCCAGATCAGTCTGAATACGTAGACGTACATCACCACCTACACTTTGCAGGCTTTCAACTTTACCTAAACTTTCAATGATGCCTGTAAACATGGCTCAATCTCCAAATCTTTTTACACTGCTTAAATTGCAGCGCTTACCAAAGTGCGAGCTGTGTACTATTGCCTGAGGTATCTACACCACCTAGCTCGGCGAAGTGGTAAAGCTGGCCTAATAACTGACGTAATGGTGGTCCTGACTTAGCATGAGTATCAGTAATCACAATAAACTCAAGCACGCGTGCACGTTCAGACTGTCGTTGTTTACTCACTCGATAACGCGGAACATCTTGTGTTAACAAGGTCACTTTGCCTCGTTCCAGATTGGCCATAAGTAAATCTTTCGGCTCGATATTACCATCAGTTGAATAGCTGGTCAGAATATAGCGTGCATTGATCGTTGAAAGTAATTTCTCATACGCATCTTTTGCATGTTTAGAAGAGTTATATGGACTTGGGCGTTCTTTACGCCATGCTCTATCAATACCACTCTTATAACCTTTGGTATCCGGTGAAGGTAAATCCACCTGATCCCATAAAGTTAATGCATTTAAAACGTGGTAATTACTACTATATGCGTGCTGGTTATATGGTGGATCGAGATAGGCAACATCAACCTCAAAACCACTCATTTGATTTGCTAGATGTTGTGAATCTACACACCACATTTCAGCAGCCGGACGTTTGCGATCACCAATCTCACAAAAACGGCTCGGTGTTAACCAAAGTAATGATTCAATTCGTTCTAACGCAGTTTGAGTACGTCCGCCCCACCCTTGGTGGAAGCTTTTAAATACACCACTCGTGTTACTGACAAAACTAGCTGAATAGAGCAATGGCGCAAGTAAAGCACTCATCTCTACATCATTAATTGCGCCTTGTGCCTGCCATGTTGCAATCTGCTGACGAATTGCATCGATACGCATACCGTTACGACGTTTAAAGAATAAACGGTCACGAGTTGGATCGTATACATCATCGTTACGTGGACAAAGGTTATGCGTTACCCAACCTTTAACTTCAGGTAAGCGATTTAAATAATCGATTGCCTTTTGATAGCCCCCCAGTTCTTTAAAAGCAGGTGCATCTACACAGGCTAAAATCGCATGATTTAAAGCATGACTATAAGGTTCCCAGTCATTCGCAATCACACGGTAACCATTTTGACGTGCTAAACGAGATACAACGCCACTGCCGGCAAAGAAATCGGCAAAAATCGGTGGATTCTTTTTCTTGCTATTCAGCGTCCCTGTAATTTCAAGGGCTTCTAAAATTAGATGGAGCAATCGGCGCTTGTTACCCAAGTACGGCACAAGCTGATGGAAAAGATATTCGTCTGTCGTACGGGCTGCATGACGACGTTTGTGATAAACCGAAGGCTCTGAATTCATACTTTCTCTTGCGTAGGGATTAACCTTAAGCGTATATCTTGATCAATTTGTGTCACATCAAGAAGTGTAAAACGAAGTTGCTCTGCCATATATTCAAATTCTGCATTGAACATGGCCCTTGCACTTTTCCCCAATAATGTTGGGGCAATATAACTGATCAATTCATCCACCAAACCTTCTTGCAAAAAGGCAGTGGACAATGTTGCGCCAGCTTCAACCAGCACATCATAAATTTGATGTTGCTTAGATAGGGTCTGTAATAGCATTTTTAAAGGCTGAATTTCTAATTGTATCACGCCTAAATCAGCAAGTTCTTGACGATAAGGCCCCATCACCATCACAGTTTCAGGATTCTCTAAGATCTTAGCGTTAAGTGGTAAACGTCCTTGGCGATCTAAAACAACACGTTTTGGCTGAGCAACTGTCTCGATATCAAAATTATTGAATGAACGCACGTTAAGCTGACAATCATCTGCAATCACAGTTTCAATACCTGTAATCACTGCTCCAGAAATGGCACGCCAATGTTGTACATCTTGGCGTGCAGCCGAACCGGTAATCCACTTCGACTCACCCGATGCCATTGCAGTACGCCCATCTAAACTTGAGGCTACCTTTAAACGTACATAAGGCATGCCTGTAGACATTGCCTTTAAAAAACCTTGATTAAGTTTTGATGCTAAATCTTCGCAAATGCCAACTTCTACTTCAATTCCAGCATTTTCCAAAATCTGAACCCCCTTACCCGCCACCAATGGATTTGGATCAGGACAAGCAACCACTACTTTTTTAACTTGGGCTTTTACCAATGCTTCGGCACAAGGAGGGGTTCTGCCATAATGTGCACATGGTTCAAGCGTAACGTAAGCTGTTGCACCTTGTGCATATTCACCCGCCTCACGTAAGGCAAAAACTTCAGCGTGTGGTTGACCCGCTTTAGGATGAAAACCTTGTCCAATTAACTGATCATCTTTGACAATCACACAACCAACATTTGGATTAGGCTTGGTCGAATATAGTCCTCGTTTGGCAAGTTCAATGGCTTGCTGCATCCAATACTGATCTTGTTTCAACTCAGACATAAAAATCTCAAATGATTAGTGTTCACGTTGCTGCATTTGCTCTATTTGACGGCGAAATGCTTCAACATCCTGAAAATCTTGATAGACAGAGGCAAATCGGACATAAGCAACATGGTCAAGGGCAAATAAAGATTGCATGACGATTTCGCCAATTGTTCTAGATTTCACATCACGCTCACCTAAACGGCGAATCTGCAACTGAATATCACTTAAAACTGTTTCGATCTGCTCTTGTGTGACCGGACGTTTTTGCAAAGCATGCATTAACGAACGACGCAATTTGGCCTCATCGAAAGGTTCATTTTTCCCATTCGATTTGATCACACGGGGCATTACCACTTCATAGCTTTCAAAAGTGGTAAAACGTTCACCGCAACTTACACACTCACGACGTCGACGAATCTGACAGCCTTCGGCGGCTAAACGTGAATCGATGACTTTACTATCTGCGGCGTTGCAAAATGGACAATGCATAGCGGATTTATAGGGTCGATTACTTTGACCTAGTGTAGCAAAATTTCTACACTTACAGAACCAGCATTCTATAAGACAAAAAAACAGTCCTGAGCAAGATCAAAGCATCGCTTTGATCACAGCCCAAGACTGTTCTTTTAAGACAGCAGATATATTACGAATTATTCAATACGTTCGCCATGTTGGCTTAAATCTAGACCCATGCGTTCATCATCAGCATTAACACGAATACCAATCACAAGATCAATCACTTTAAGAATAACGAAAGTCGCGATACCACTGTAAACCATGGTTGCTAATACGCCTTCAATTTGTACCCATAATTGGCCAGCGAATGTTGGAGCTAATGCAACGTTGGCTGCTTTAATAATTTCGTCACTGTAGAATACGCCAGTTAAAATCGCACCGACAATACCACCTACCGCATGCAAACCAAACGCATCCAAAGCATCATCGGCTTTAAGTAAGCGTTTAAGTGCTGTAATACCCCAGAAGCACACTACGCCACCAATAAGGCCCATCACTAAAGCACCGCCTACCCCAACAAAACCTGCTGCTGGTGTAATCACAACTAAACCAGCTACCGCACCAGAAGCACCACCTAATACAGATGCTTTACCACGGATCATACGTTCAACAACTAACCAAGAGAATGCAGCAGCGGCAGCAGCAACTTGAGTCACTAAAATTGCCATACTTGCACGAGCACCAGCGCCTAGAGCACTACCACCGTTAAAGCCGAACCAACCTACCCAAAGTAAGCTTGCACCCACTACAGTTAAAGTCAGGTTATGGGGAGCCATAGATTCGCGGCCAAGGCCAATACGTTTTCCAAGCATGTAAGCAGCAACTAGACCTGCAACACCTGAGTTGATATGTACAACTGTACCACCAGCAAAATCTAATGCACCTGCTTTAAATAACCAGCCATCTGCAGCCCACACCCAGTGGGTAATTGGTGCGTAGACAACGAGCACCCAAACTGCAATAAACACCATGAAAGCTGAATACTTCATACGGTCTGCAATAGAACCGCTAAGGATTGCAACTGTAATAATGGCAAAAGTCATTTGGAAAATAACAAAGAGACTTTCAGGAATTGTCCCACTTAATGCATCAAACGCCACCCCGTTTAGCATTGCTTTAGACAAATCACCAAAAAATGCACCTGTGCCAGAGAACGCGATTGAATAACCAGCAATCACCCACAGCAAACTTACCAAGATTGCAGCTGAAAGGCTGAACATCATCGTACTGAGTACATTTTTTTTACGTACCATACCGCCATAGAATAATGCCAATCCCGGAATGGTCATTAATAGAACCAATGCGGTTGAAACTAAAATCCAAGAGGTATCACCCGTATCAAGAGTAGGTGTCGGTGCTGGAGCTGCTGGCGTTTCAGCAACTGGTGCTTCTGCAGTAGTTGCAGTAGCTGGAGATGTTGATGCAGCCGCAACTTCCGATGTTGGCGTTGTTACAGCTTCTTCTGCCCAAACGGCAGTACCACCCAAAAGAGCGCCTGATAGACTGAGCGCCATAAGCATTTTTTTCATTCGTGTCCCCCAACCTCATTTGCGAGTTATTTTCTACTCAGCAAGCTTTGTGCCAATTTAGACAGCATCCGGTCCAGTTTCTCCCGTACGAATACGGATTACTTGTTCCAGGTTAGTCACAAAAATCTTACCATCGCCGATTTTTCCAGTGCTTGCTACACGTGTAATTGATTCAATTACTGCGTCCACCATTTCATCACTAATCGCAATCTCGATTTTTACTTTAGGTAAGAAATCAACCACATACTCCGCGCCACGGTAGAGTTCAGTATGCCCTTTTTGACGACCAAAACCTTTAACTTCAGTTACGGTAATCCCTTGTACACCAATGTCAGAGAGTGCTTCACGCACGTCATCCAATTTAAACGGTTTTACAATTGCAGTTACAAGCTTCATGTTTGTTTCCTTCGGCTTCTTTTCACCAGTAAGGTTTTATGTTCAATTTTCATGCCAATATTTCAAAGGTTGAGGGAAATGAATCTTTTGCATGAACTTTCTTTATAACCTATTTAGTGAGCAAGATGTAGATGAGCTATCAAAAATAAAATGAATTTTCAGTAGCGTTATATGCTGATTTAATGATCTATTTGCACTAAAAGAATTGAAACCTATATCCAGCGCTTAAGCAGTGTTAAACTGTAAAGCATAAGGTAATACAACACTTTGGATATTTCATGCTAGAAACTTTGCTACAGGCCATTCTGGAACAAATTGATGAGCCTAAAAAAGATTTGGAAAAAAATTTACGTGCATTATTAAATGAAGCGGTCGAAAAGTTGGATCTTGTTTCCAAACAAGAGATTGACCGTCAAAAGACTGCACTTCAATCAGCCAATCAACGTTTAGAAGAGCTACAGAAACAAGTAAGTTTGTTAGAAGAAACTTTAAAGAATAAAAAATAAGCACCAACGTAGCGCATTTATACTTTACAACGATTAAAAATGAAGCACCATAATGGAACAATAAGATGTCTTTTTCTAAAATTTATACACGGGGACTTTTAGGTTTACATGCACCTTTGATTGAGGTCGAGGTACATGTGAGTCAAGGCTTACCTTCTCTTACTATTGTCGGCCTAGCAGAGGCGGCGGTAAGAGAAAGTAAAGACCGCGTTCGCTCAGCCATTATTAATAGTGGATTTCAATTTCCAACAAAACGGCTGACCATTAATCTTGCACCAGCAGATTTGCCCAAAGATGGATCACGTCTAGATTTACCTATTGCTATAGGTATTTTAATTGCATCTGGCCAGCTCCCAGAAAACTGTGCCGAAGATTTTGAATTAATTGGTGAATTAGCTTTAGATGGCCATGTAAGGCCAGTGTCAGGCACTTTAACTTTGGCAATGGCGTGTCAACAGGCCAAGCATAAAATGCTTTTACCTCTCGATAACAGTCAGGATATTAGCCATTTACCGAATCTTGAATGTTATCCAGTGAGCCATTTAAAAGAAGTTTGTGATCATTTCTTGGGCATAAAATCACTATCTTCGATTGAACCTGCAACGACCTCAAACCAAATGCCTTATAAATTTGATCTGGCAGATGTAAAAGGTCAGCTACGTCCACGTCGCGCACTAGAAATTGCCGCCGCAGGCGGGCACTCGCTGCTCTTTAAAGGACCACCAGGTACAGGTAAGACTTTACTCGCTTCACGTCTTCCTTCAATTTTGCCACCGCTTTCTAATCAGGAAACGCTTGAAGTCGCGAGTATTTATTCTATTTCAAATACACCGCATACCTTTGGTCAGCGTCCATTTCGCGCGCCCCACCATACAGCATCAGCGATTGCACTAGTTGGGGGCGGTTCACATCCTAAACCGGGTGAAATTACCTTATCTCATTTAGGGGTTTTGTTTTTAGATGAACTCCCCGAGTTTGACAGAAAAGTTCTAGAGGTCTTACGTCAGCCGCTTGAGTCAAAAGAAATCATTATTTCACGTGCAGCTCGGCAAATTACTTATCCTGCAAACTTTCAGCTCATTGCAGCAATGAACCCTTGTCCATGTGGTTATGCGTTTAATCAAGACAGCCGTTGCCAATGTTCGCCAGAGAGTATCAAGCGCTATCAAAACCGTATATCGGGACCATTACTTGACCGTATCGATTTACATATTGATGTACCGCCTTTAAAAGCTCAGGAACTGCAAGATCCAACGCCTGCTGAAGACTCCAGTAGTGTTCGACAACGTGTGATTTCTGCTTATGAGCAACAAATGCAAAGACAAGATTGTTTAAATCAAGCACTTTCACCCAAACAACTTGAGCAATATGCTGTACTTGATAGTACTTCTCAACGAATGATTGAAATGGCTCAGCAACGTTTGAATCTGTCGGCTCGTGCTTATCATCGCGTTTTACGGGTTGCTCGTACTATTGCCGATTTGGCGCAAAGTGAGATGATCCAAAGTCCTCATCTTACAGAAGCGCTCTCTTATCGAGGCAATCATTCTTAAAATAGACAGCGGATTATAAGTCCGCTTTTTTAATATTTATAGAAGTTATTAATAAGAGAATTTATTACTCCCTATGTATTAATAGAAGTAAAGAGGATGCTATGAAAATTTTGGCTATCTCAGGTAGTGCAAGAAAAGAATCTACAAATACTGCTCTATTAAGAGCAATGAAGGATATAGCACCGTCCGACATTGAATTGACAGTTTTTGATCATATTAATAATCTGCCTGTCTTTTCTCCAGATAATGAAGGAGAAAAAACGCCTACTGTAGTGGAAGATTTCATCAAATCTGTTTCTGATGCAGATGGCATTATCATCTCAAGTCCAGAATATATCCGTTGTATTCCAGGTGGTCTCAAGAATGCAATTGATTGGATGGTTTCCCGTACCGAAATTATAGATATACCTATTGTCCTGGTTCATGCATCTAGCCGCGGCGACGACATGCTAGTTTCTTTAAGAAGAGTATTGTCGACTGTTAGTAGCAATTTCTTTGAAGATTTATTTTTAAGGATTTCTCTCATCGGCAAATCTCCTGAACAAATTAGCGAGATGCTACAAACCGAAAAATATAAGTCACAAATTACTCCCTTTCTGCTTACCTTTGTCTCAGAGATTCAAAAATGTAGAAATGAATTAGAGTGAACTTTCTTAAAATAAAAGAGCGGATTATGAGTTCACTGTTCTTTTATTAAGAATCTCATTTAGCTTCTCGATTAAAGCAGTGATTTCCTTTTCTGATAAAGCAGCAAAGCCAAAACGGATACAATGGTTAGAAGGCTCCCCCTGTTTAAACTTCTGCTCTGTATCAATGTTGAGTTCTTTTAATTTTATAAGCTGATCTTGAGTAAATGCTTTCTGGAATTTCGCCCATAAGGCCATTCCACCTGCAGGTGATTGTATCTGAACAGTCTCAACAAAAACTCGATGGAACTCAGCTAAGGCATGGTCACGGCGTAGTTGATATATTTTTTTCATTTTACGGATATGCCGCTTGATTTCCCCTCGCTGCATTAAATCTGCTAAAGCAAGTTCCGTAATGTTATTGCCTTGCCGATCAATCAATAGAATATCTTCTGTAATCGATTGAATGATTATTGACGATGCCACGACGTATCCCAAGCGAATACCGGGTGCAAACACCTTTGATAATGAACCCACATGAATGACCAATTCCGAATGAGGCAAACTTGCTAAGGGTGGCATAGGCCGGCTGTCATAATGGAATTCGTGGTCATAGTCATCTTCAATAATATAAAAGCCCCATTTTTTTGAAAGCTCTAAGAGTTGAAGACGGCGAGACATGGTCATGGTGACAGTTGTAGGATATTGATGATGGGGAGTTGTATAAATGGCAGCTACAGAATGCTCTTGTAAAATCCGTTCTAAATCTTCAATGACAATACCTTGTTCATCTAATTTAACAGAAACCACTTGAAAGCCATTTGACTGAAATGCTTTAAAAGCAGATGGATAATATAATTCTTCAACAACGATAACTCCCTGCCGATTGGGTAATGCTCGAGAGGCAAGAAAAATTCCCATCTGGCTACCACGTACAATACAAATCTCATCTTCAGCAACATTCATAAAACGTTCCATTGACAACATTTGTTGTAAAGCCTGTCTTAGCTCAACCATCCCTCGTGGGTCACCATATCCCATGTACTGGTTTTGCGTAATTTTAATCAGTGCGTGACGATAGGCCCGTGAAAATAGTTCGTAGGGAATAAGCCTCGGATCTGGCACACCATCGTTATGTGGGCGTTGAATCACTTCTTGAGTGATTGGTTTATCATTAACTTTTCGCTCAGATACTGGCTCTATTTGAAGCTGTTTTTCTGGCAAAACATCCGCCACAAATGTGCCTTTTCGGGGACGGGTCACAAGCCATCCTTGTGCTTCTAATTCTTCATATACTGCTTGTACAGTTTTTCGATTAATTCCTAGTTCTTTTGACAAGCTACGAGACCCCGGCAGCATCGTCCCCTGCACTAAACGGCCACTTAAAATTTCCTGACTAATCAAGTTAGTCAGTTTTAGAAAAACCGTTTTTTCTTCTCTTTCATCGATACGAAAATGTACTTGCCAAGGTCTTAGCATATTCGCCCCATCTGGACCATACAACTTATAAAAACTGGATGTATTGATTCATCCAGCTATTTTCTATTCTGCCTTCACCTACTTAATTTGGTCAACTGGACTGGAGAAGAGATGAAGACTGCTGCTGTAAACAAACAAGACCTGATGCAATACGCACAGCAAAACATGCAAAAGTGGATTAGCAACTCAGATTTAACTGATCGTCAAAAGCTTGCACTCACTTGCCGTATTTTATTTGACCATGGCCATGATGCTGGTTTAGCAGGCCAAATTACCTGCCGTAGTGAAAATAAAGAGTCCTTTATTACCCAACGTTTTGGTTTAGGTTTTGATGAAATTACTGCCTCAAATTTACTTGAGGTGAATCAAGATTTAGAACCTATCAATCAAGAAGGAATGGCAAACCCAGCCAATCGTTTTCACACATGGATTTATAAAGAACATCCAGAAGTGAACTGCATTATCCATACTCATCCTACCCATGTAGCAGCCCTATCGATGCTACAGGTTCCACTTATGATTTCCCAAATGGACGTTTGTGCACTTTACGAAGACTGCTCATTTGTAGGTCATTGGCCAGGTGTCCCTGTAGGTAATGAAGAAGGTATTTTGATTTCTTCTGCTCTGGGTAAAAACCGTGCTGTTTTGTTGTCTCATCATGGCCAACTGGTTACAGGAAAAACCATTGAAGAAGCCTGCAACTTGGCTCTTTTAATTGAACGAGCAGCTCAACTGCAACTGCTAGCCATGTCTGCCGGACAAATCCAGCCCATCCCCCATGCTTTAGCAAAAGAAGCTCATGACTGGGTTTCTACCGATAAACGCAACAAAGTGAACTTTACCTACTACGCACGTAAAGCTTTGAAAAAACATTCTGACTGTATTTAAAAAGAGATTTCCACCATGAAACTAAACGGCATTATTGGCTATCCTGTTACCCCATTTTCTGATGACAACACCATTAATCTTCCTGTTTTAAAACAGATGCTGGATTTGCTTATTGAAAACGGCTGCGACGCAATTGCGCCTTTAGGCAGTACAGGCGAAAGTGCTTATCTTGAATGGGATGAATGGTGCTTAGTCGCAAAAACTTCAATTGAAAGTATTAATAAACGCGTGCCTGTCATTATTGGAATTTCAGAACTCACCACTGATCAAGCCATCAAAAAAGCCCAAGTCGCGCAAAGCTATGGTGCAGATGCACTTATGGTGATTCCTATATCTTATTGGAAGCTAACAGACCAAGAGATTTTTGAATATTATCAAGCAATTGCCGAAGAAATTACACTACCAATTATGATTTATAACAACCCCGCGACTAGCGGTGTTGATATGTCTCCAGAGTTAATTGTGCGTATGTTTAATAGCATTACAAATATTACGATGGTAAAAGAAAGTAGCGGTGATATTCAGCGCATGCATAAAATTTATGAGTTATCAAAAGGAGAACTCCCTTTTTATAACGGGTGTAACCCTCTAGCTTTAGAAGCTTTATGTGCTGGAGCAAGCGGTTGGTGTACAGCAGCACCAAACCTGTTAGGTCAACGACCTCAACAACTTATTGAACATGTAAAAAATGGTGAATTGGAACAGGCCCAGAAGTCATTTTATCAGCAACTTCCTCTACTACGCTTTATTGTAAATGGTGGTTTACCTAAAACGATTAAAGCTGGTTTACAACTAAAAGATGTCTCTGCGGGCTTACCACGAAAGCCACTGTCTAAAGCTACGGATATTGAGCTTAACCAGTTAAAACTGTTACTTTCTGAAATAGAAGACTAATAAAAAAGCGGGTTACTCACCCGCTTTTTTAAAACTCAAACTTAGAATGTTTTAGTTAAACTAAACACCAAGCCTGTGTCGTAAGGTTTTTTCTGTGCATCAGTCATGCCTGAAGTACTAATGTCTGTACCAACAACATCTAACTCAGCAACAATACCTAAAATGTTATAGTTGACGCCAACTTTATAATCGATATAGCTATCATCTTTACCAGGACCACCACCAACTACGGCTAAAGCTTCTTTATTTTTGAATTTGTTATAGCCAACTGAAGCAAGTCCAGTAAATCCTGTGTCTGCAATTGGTGCTGAATAACCGACATTAAAATACCAGAACTGCTTAGAATTAGCCCAGTAGTCATCTGAATAGTTCACACCTACACTGAGTGCATCGCCTTTAAGTAAAGAATTAGCAAAAGTTAATTTACCGTAAACTTCATTAAAATCTAGACCATTTTTACCATCATAACCTATGCCATTACGGTCAAAACTATGACCAGAACCAATATAACCATAATGAATTACACCGATATCATACGTTGGCGCAAGCGTATCGGATAATTTTAAAGTATTGGTATATCCCAACGCGACATCAGTTTCTGTTGAGTTCCCAGTTACACCAAAATCAACACTTGAGCCCCAGAGCGATAAATAAGCCCCTGACTTGTGTGAAAAAGTGAACCCACCTTGAATAGCTGGGTTATTTGAAGATTGAGTAACACCGCGGAAACGGTAGTCTGTGGTCGCGGCTACATTACCTGTTGCCGTGATTCCATAAAAAGATGGAGCATCTTCAGCCATAGCCATAGTTGACCCTGCTGCAAAGATACCAAGAGTTACTGCCTTAAGTGCAAATTTCATCATTTTGATCTCCCCCACAATGAACGCACGATTTATAGGAATTAAACAAATTGTGTTACTTGAGCTTTAGCAATTGCTGTGCCAAGTACAAATTTGCTATCAGTGCTCTTCATTAATTTTGAGATCAAACTCACTTTATTATAAAATTTCTCTGTAATTTTTATAAAAAAATATCTATAAAAAACATTGTGATAAAATAAAATTCTTATGCGAAAAAAAATACTAAACATACGAAAACCCCTTATCGGAAATTAATGAGCGAGGTGAGAAGTATTCATTTGTTGCACATAAATTTTCTATTTAATCTTAGAGGAGAGATATAAAAAGTATGTAAATTTCTGGAGGACAGTGCTTGTAATGATCTGTGATTGCGCATTTCTACTCATTGGATTTGTTTATTTATTACTTGTTTAAAGTAGATGTACTATTTTGGGTCTTTTTTAAGCAATAATATGGATAAAAAGAGTAGTGCACAAAATACAAGCAACGTATTGCACTAAATTTGATCAACCTAAACATATTTTGTTAACCGCCTGTAGTGATCTATTTTTGTACATTCCATTTTTAAAATAACGTTATATAGTAACAATTTAAAGGGTATAAAAATAAAAGTGATGAAAAAAGAAACTTAAAATAAGATTAAAAAGTAAACATATCCAACAAAAAAGAGTAAAAAATGAACACAAGAATCAACAATTTTTTTAACTTTAAATACAAAATAAATGGTAAAAATCCACTAAAAATTAAATTACTTTTTTTATTTTAAACAATAAATTAAGTATAAAAGACGAATTATAAATTTGTTAAATAACCCCTACCACATTAATCAAATCCTGCATAGCATATATAAAATAAAATGAACAAAAATATATCTTTTTTACAGATTACTTATACAATTGATGGAAATCCTAGGCTCTGAACAATAACAAGGCACAGGATTTATCGTTTTTATGAGGTTCTTTAAATATGCTAAAAGCACAAAAACTTACATTAGCAGTTCTCATTTCTGCGGCAATAATTTCCTCAGCTCAGGCAAGCGAGCAAAGTGAGGCAAAAGGATTTGTTGAAGATGCGAACGGTTCTATTCTCTTCCGTACAGGTTACATCAGCCGTGACAAAAAAAATGGCGTAGATGACACCAGTTCATTTGCTCAAACAGCAATCGTAAATATTGATTCTGGCTTTACCCCTGGTATTGTTGGCTTCGGTGTAGGCGTTGTTGGTGACGGTTCATTTAAGATCGGCGAAAATAATAACGCTGGTAATAACATGATTCCACGCGAAACATTGAACGGTAAAGAAAACTCTGGTGATGCTTATGATCACTGGGCTCGTGGTGGCGGTAACGTAAAAGCACGTTTCTCGAACACAACAGTACGTTACGGTACTCAAGTACTCGACCTACCTGTTCTTGCAAGTAACACAGCTCGTTTAGTACCTGAATACTTTACTGGTACTTTATTAACGAGCCATGAAATTAAAGATTTAGAAGTAATTGCTGGTAAATTCACTAAGAACCAATATTCGGACCAAGTGAACACAGATGGTCGTCGTCTTGACCGTGCAATTGTTTGGGGTGCTAAATACAAGTTTGATGATAATTTAAATGCATCTTACTATGGTTTAGATAGTAAAGATAAACTTGAACGTCACTACGTTAATGTAAACTATAAACAACCATTGGCTAATGACAGCTCATTAACTTACGATTTCAGTGGTTATCATACTAAGTTTGACGCAAATGCCCGCACTTATTCAGCAACTGGATTTGTAGCACCAGATTATGCTGATAATGGTAAAGCAGGCGAAGAAAAGACTAATAACATTTGGGCAATTTCAGGAACTTATGCAACTGGCCCTCATAGTGTAATGTTAGCATACCAACAAAACAGTGGTAATGTCGGTTATGACTACGGTGAAAATGCTGACGGCGGCCAAAGTATTTATTTGCCAAACTCTTATTTGTCTGACTTCATCGGTAATGATGAAAAATCTGCACAAATCCAATATAACCTCGACTTTGGCAAGTTAGGCGTATTACCTGGTCTAAACTGGACAACTGCATTTGTATACGGTTGGGATATCAAAGTTAGAAATGTAACTGATGATGCTGAGGAACGTGAGTTCTTTAACCAAGTGAAATATACAGTTCAAAGTGGTTTTGCTAAAGATGCAAGCCTTCGTATTCGTAACTCATACTACCGTGCAAGCGATGCTTATCAAACCAATGCTTACATCGGTGATACGAACGAATGGCGTATCTTCCTTGATATTCCTGTGAAATTATTCTAATTCACAAATCTATCAAGCATAAAAAAAACCTACGTCTGGCAACAGATGTAGGTTTTTTTATTAAGCTCAAAATATCAATTAAGGCATTCTGAGCTTATAAATTAAAGCTTATTTAGCAGCTTCAATTGCTTTTAATACTTCTGCTTTAGCAACATCAGCACCTTCCCAACCACTGATTTTTACCCACTTACCTGGTTCTAAATCTTTATAGTGACTGAAGAAATGCTCAACTTGGCTAATCAATAACGGAGGAAGATCTGTATATTCCTTCACGTCTTTGTAAAGTGGAGATAATTTTTCGTGTGGAACAGCGATTAATTTCGCATCAATACCACCGTCATCTTCCATGTTTAATTTGCCCACTGGACGGCAACGAATTACAGAACCAGCAGCAACAGGATGTGGAGTTACAACAAGTACGTCTAATGGGTCGCCATCTTCAGACAAAGTATTTGGAACATAGCCATAGTTCGCTGGATAGAACATTGCTGTACCCATGAAACGGTCTACAAACAATGCATCAGAATCTTTATCGATTTCATATTTAATTGGTGCTGCATTTGCAGGAATTTCAATGATGACATAGATGTCATTTGGCGCATCTTTACCTGCTGGGATATTGCTGTAACTCATATCAATACTCTTTCGTTATGAAGTCAGATGTAAAATCCACTCGATTATAGCGTGGATATCATCAAAATGATGCCGATTATACAATGGGCACACGCGAAAGTTGATATGAATGATGACAGAATGACACTCAAGTCAGTTTTATCGTGACCACAAGTAAAAAGATTGGACACAATATCGATAAGAACCAAACAATCGAGCGTAAAGTTGCCCAGTTACTTAAATAGCAGATGCCATAAATAACTCTTAAAATAATATATGCCCAGCCTAATCTCAGAATAAAATATTCTGGAACAACCATATATTCAGCCATTAAAATAGCAGTTAAGAATAAAGGTAGGCTTTCAAAGCTATTTTGTTGTACAGCATTAGCGCGAGCAGCAAGGCCTGTTGTTTTAGCCAAAAAAGCTCTCGGATTTTGATTATCGACGGGCTGGAAACCACCTGTAAATTTTGCAATTACGGTAAATGCGTATGGCAGCAAACATGCCACTAAAATAATATAGATAATGCCGCTGATGCCCTGCATAGTGCCATCCATCACTGAAAATACTGTTGATCATGCTATCATAACATTGCGTTTTTACCTGAAATTTTATGCAATCACTTGTCATCACTGATTAATAGGGCCATATATGCAACAACCTGATCAAAAAGAATTGTTTGACGTCTTAGAGAAGCAAAAACAAAATCAACTTCAGGTAGACCGTATATTAAAAATCGTACTTCCTATTGTCGCTTTTTTATTGAGTGTGATTTGTGCAAATCTAAATTGGCAATCGACACTGGGCACCTTTGTTATTTTAACAATTACTTTTATTGCAGTCGGTATTAAACGACTTCCTTTATGGCATTGGTTAATTGTGATTACCCTATATTGCCTAGCAGATAATTATTTAAGTTATGGTCAGCTCGATTTAACTCATTTGCGTTTGCAATTGGGCACAATGCTAGTTTTTGTTGGGATGGTAGGAATTGGTCGTCCTTACATAGACCGCTGGTTTATGAAGAGCCACAACAAAATGTAAAAACAAAAAAAGCGCCCTAAGGCGCTTTTTTATTAACTTTTTAGGCTGGCTTACGTAAGTCTTTACGTAAGATTTTGCCTACGTTTGATTTAGGTAATTCATCCATAAACTCAACATAACGAGGGCGTTTATAACCGGTTAAGTTTTCTTTAGCAAAGTTCAAAATTTCTTCAGTCGTTAAGCTTTGGTCTTTTTTCACGATAAATAGTTTTGGCACTTCACCCGATTTTTCATCAGGAACACCAATTGCTGCAACTTCCAATACTTTTGGATGTTTAGCAATAACTTCTTCGATTTCGCTTGGATAAACGTTAAAGCCAGAAACCAAAATCATATCTTTTTTACGATCTACAATTTTAGTATATCCACGGCTATCCATAACGCCGATATCACCGGTACGGAAGAAACCGTCTGCAGTCATGACTTTCGCAGTCTCATCAGGACGCTTCCAATAGCCTTTCATGACTTGAGGACCACGAATAGAGATTTCACCTTGCTCACCTAAGGCAACTTCTTTACCGTCATCATCTAAAATAGCAACTTCTGTTAAAGGTAATGGAATACCAATTGTGCCGCTAAATTCAGTAGATGCAGGAGGGTTTGCAGTCGCTACCGGGGAAGTTTCAGACAAACCATAACCTTCAATAATGGTTGTACCAGTAATCTTCTTCCACGCTTCTGCTGTAGAAGGTAGAACTGCCATACCACCACCCATCGCCATTTTTAGATTGCTATGGTCAAGTTGTTTAAATTCTTCATTATTTACTAAAGCATTAAATAATGTATTTACTGCTGGGAAGAATGATGGCTGATATTTACGTAATTCATTAATTACCGCTGGTAAATCACGTGGGTTTGGAATCAAGATATTTGCCTGACCTTTATACATACCGTACATCGCGCAAACCATGAACGCAAAAATATGATAAAGCGGTAATGCGCAAACAATACGGTCGCCTTTAGCACCATCATTTGCACCAAATTTACTTTGGAAGATACCATCACACTGTAAAAGGTTGGCAACCAAATTAAGATGTGTTAATTCCGCACCTTTTGAAACACCTGTAGTACCACCCGTATATTGAAGCACGGCAGTATCACTTAAAGTTAAATTTGGACGCTTATAATTACTCGGACTTACTTTATTTAATGCTGTATTAAATTTAACGTACCCTGGAATATTCCAAGCAGGAATTTGCTTACGTACTTTACGTAATACAAAATTTACTAATGTACCTTTAAGCGTACCAAGCATATCTCCTACTGTCGCAACTACAACATGCTTCACAGGAGTTTTACCTAAAATGCTTTGGTAAACACTGGCAAAGTTTTCGATAATAACGAGCACTTCTGAACCCGAGTCATTTAATTGATGCTCAAGCTCACGCGCAGTATAAAGTGGGTTTACATTCACTAATACTAAGCCTGCACGTAACACAGCTAATGCAACTACAGGATATTGCAATACGTTTGGCATCATCACTGCCACACGAGTTCCCTTTGCTAACCCCAAATTTTGCAAATAGGTCGCGAACTTACGGCTTGCAAGTTCCAACTCGTTAAATGACATCGCTTTATCCATAAAGATAAAGGCATCACGAGAACCAAATTTTTGGAAATTACTCTCAAAAATATCAACAAGAGAGGTATTTTCCGCAGGCAATGCTACTGTTTCTGGAATCCCTGTTTTTTGGTATTCTGCAAACCAAATCTTTTCCATAATGCCATTATCTCCGATTCGTAATCCTTAGTAATAACTGTTATTCAATGCCCCAGCTATTCTTTAGCTTCTTGGTGCCAGAACATATTTAAAACTTATTGGCACATTCATGACACTTTCGAACAAGATTATGAGACAGAAGTTTTGACAATTTGACCCTGCCAAATTTTTTGCATGGAGTACAAATTGCGTACTCCAAATTGCTGCCCTTTTAATCGTTATCCAATACCAATAAGTTCAGTTCATTGCTTGAACTTATTGCCATATATAGCGTATTTATGTTGCCCGACGCTAGCTTTATCTCTGAATCAACAGTTTATTTGCTTTTTGATATCCACGTGGTAAGAGGTGACCTTTTGAAGCTCGTTTACCCATGTATTTCTGTAGATCATCACCTTTTAGTTTTAGATGTTGTTGACCTGCAACCACCTGAATTATTTCATCTAAGTTCAGGGTTGTCATGGATAAAATCTGCTCTTTCGCTTCAAGTTGTATCAACTTATTACCTTTACCCTTATTTAAATTTGGCAGTTCTGACAAATCAATAATCAAGAGTCGACCTGCTGAGCTGAGTACAGCCAAATGTGTCATGTTTTGGGCAGATATTAACGGTAGCGCTTTTGATTTTTCAGGTACCGACAAGAAGCTTTTTCCTGCCTTGGCATTGGTATCTAGCTGTTTGACTTGAGTTTTAAAGCCATAACCTGATGAGCTAGCAGCAATAAGTTCTGACTCTTCATCATCTAAATAGATCTGAATAAACGCGACTCCACTTGCAGGAGCAAGTTTCGAACTTAATGGCTCGCCTAAACCTCTTGCTGATGGCAAACTGCTAATAGGCAAGGCATAACTACGCCCTGTCTCATCAAGGAAATAAATTCGTTGATTGGTTTTGCCCACCGCATGGCTTAAATATTGGTCACCAGCACGATAGTTTAAATTCTCTGCATCAACATCCGCACCTTTTGCAGCACGAATCCATCCCGCCTCAGATAAAACTACCGTTACTGCTTCAGCCGGCATTAAATCTTGTTCTCTAATTTGAACAGCTTCAGCACGTGCGACAATTGGAGAACGGCGTTCGTCACCAAACTTTTTCGCGTCTTCTTTTAATTCGCCAATAATCAGGTTCTTTAAAGATTCTGGGTTTTCTAATTGTTCACGAATAATCGCTGCTTTTGCTGAGAGCTCATCCTGTTCTTGACGGATTTCCATCTCTTCAAGTTTTGCTAAATGGCGTAACTTGAGTTCTAAAATTGCTTCTGCTTGTATCTCATCAATTTTGAAATGATCCATCAATACAGGTTTAGGCTGATCTTCTTCACGAATAATACGGATAACCGTATCAATATCGAGATAAGCAATTAAAAGGCCTGCCAAAATATGTAGGCGTTTTTCAATTCGGTTTAAATGATATTCCAAACGGCGAGTAACCGTTTTTTTACGGATCTCAATCCACTCAAGTAAGATACGACGAATTGACTTAACCTGAGGACGACCATCCTCACCAATCATGTTTAAATTAACGCGATAGCTTGATTCTAAATCGGTAGTCGCAAATAAGTGGCTCATAACCGCTTCAGCATCAATACGGTTAGAACGAAGTACAATCACGAGTCGTGTTGGGTTTTCATGATCCGACTCGTCACGCACATCCACCACTAATGGTAGCTTTTTGGCCTGCATTTGGTCGGCAATTTGAGTGATCACCTTAGAACCCGATACTTGATACGGCAATTCGGTAATCACGATTTCATTTTTTTCGATAGTATAAACCGCTCGCATGCGGTAACTACCACGTCCAGTCGTCTGGATTTTAAGCAATTCTTCTGGCGGCGTAATGATTTCAGCTTTTGTTGGTAAATCCGGCGCTGGAATATACTCAGCCAATTTCTCGTCTGATGTTTGCGGATTACGAATTAAGGCAATTGTTCCTTTAACCACTTCACGCAAATTATGTGGCGGAATATCGGTCGCCATGCCAACCGCAATACCAGTTGTACCATTCAGCAGAATATTAGGAACTCGTGCTGGCAAGGTAATCGGTTCTTTTAATGAACCGTCAAAGTTATCTTGCCATTCACTCGTGCCTTGTCCTAACTCACTTAGTAATAACTCACTGTAGGCAGAAAGTTTTGCTTCGGTATAACGCATCGCTGCAAAGGATTTAGGGTCATCTGGTGAACCCCAGTTCCCTTGACCTTCAATCAAAGGATAGCGATAACTAAACGGCTGAGCCATCAACACCATGGCTTCATAACATGCCGAATCACCATGCGGATGATATTTACCTAGTACATCACCTACAGTACGGGCCGATTTTTTTGGCTTACCACTGCTTTTTAAGCCCAACTCGCTCATGGCGTAGACAATACGGCGCTGTACAGGTTTTAAGCCATCACTGATATGTGGCAATGCACGGTCCATGATGACGTACATGGCATAATTTAGGTAAGCCTGTTCAGTAAATTCGGCTACAGAGCGGTTTTCTGTCGCTTGATGCGCAAGGCTGGTCATAGTCAGCTTATCTTCCAAATCAGTCGTTATTTTAAGTGAGTCTTATGCTAAGTGGGCTATGTTACAGACACAAGAGGGACTCTGTCACCTGAGCGTCAAATTATGTCTCATCTCTCTATATTTTTAGTTACTTGCTATAAAGTTAGGCAAACTAGAGACCTATCGACTCTAGTCTTTTACCTTGGGTTTCTTCACCTAATATTAAAATTACAGCTGCAACCAAAAGTAAAACAATAGTAAACATCATAAAAACATGGCTAAACCCATTTTTGGAAACCATCATATGTGTCACGACTATCGGCGCCAAAATTCCACCTAAACGGCCCATTGCCGATGCCCAGCCCGAACCAAAAGCCCGAATATTGGCCGGATATTGTTCTGGTGTATAGGTATATAACACTCCCCATGCACCCAAATTAAAGAAGGACATGAGACAACCCCAAAACATAATGCTATTTACACTATCGGCTTTTCCAAAGAAAAATGCAGACAAGGCACAAAACCCGATAAATGCAGCGAGTGTAATTTTTCTACCTAATCGCTCTACAAACCATGCTGCTGCCAAGTAACCTGGTAGCTGCGCCAAAATCATAAGCAAAACATATTCAAAAGATTTAACGATGTCATAGCCCTGTTTCACTAATAAACTTGGCAGCCACGTAAAGATCCCGTAGTAGGAATAAACAATTCCAAACCAGATGAGCCAAAGCATTAAGCTTCTACGAGCAAATTGACCACTCCAAAGCTGTTTAAATGAAACTTTTTGTCGCATCGCCACAGGCACGACTTCAATATGGTGAACAATTTGCACACATGCTTCGGCTTCTAGTTTTTGTACCAGTGCATGCGCTTCTTCGATACGGCCACGATTAATCAAATACGGTATCGACTCAGGGACTTTTTTCCAAATCACTAAAATATAAATAAGTGGAAGACCGCCTATAAGAAAGGCAATATGCCATCCAAATTTAGGAATAATAAAATAAGAAATGAGCGCAGCAACCAACCAGCCTAATCCCCAAAAACTTTCAAGTAGAACGATAAATCTTCCACGAACATGAGCAGGCACATATTCACTGACCAGCGTGACTGCTACAGGTAATTGACCACCTAGCCCCAACCCAACAATAAACCGAAAAATTAATAGCCACTTTAGATCAGGGGCAAAAGCACATAACGCAGTCGCAATACTATAGATGGCCATGGTAACTGCAAATATTGTCTTTCGGCCAAAGCGGTCTGCTAAAGCTCCTGAGCAAACAGCTCCAATAGCCATTCCTACAAAACCGATACTCACAATCCAACCGCTTTCGGCTGGTGTTAATGCCCAGTCTTTAACAAGCGTTGTCATGATAAAAGCAATGATCCCTGTGTCCATCGCATCAAACATCCAACCTAAACCAACCACCCACAGTAATGTGTAGTGAAATTTGCCAATTGGAAGATTTTGTATACGTGAAACCAGATCCATAGGAAAAACTCTACTGGAAAAAATAAGTGAGCAAGACAATATATTTAATTGTTATATCATGCTCACATCGAATTCTGCATGATTAATGTTCGTCGGTTGAAGAAGCCGATTCTGCATCATCGTCTTTATAAATAAATTTAGGCATTTCTAAGCCAAAATAGATTGCAATCAGACGTAACGTAAAGCCAAAAATTAAAGTTGAAATAACGGTTAACTCTAGGCTTAATCCTAAATCCTGACAAACCCAGTAACAAATGACTGCCACAAAAGAGATACTCGCATAGAGTTCACGGCGGAAAACGAACGGGACATCGTTACATAAAATATCACGTAAAATACCACCAGATACTCCAGTCAACACTCCAGCTACTGCCGATACGACAAAACCATGTCCCATTTGTAAGGCAATCTGGCAACCAATGATCGTAAAACCAATCAAGCCTAAAGCATCGAGCACCAAAAAGATGTTATGTAAATGACGCATCCATTTGGCAATAATAATCGTGACAAATGCAGCACAGCAGGTCAGAACCAAGTATTCAGGGTGTTTTACCCAAGTTAAAGGATAGTGACCAAGCAATACATCTCGCACCGAACCACCACCTAAAGCAGTCACACAGGCAATCAGTACGACACCGAACCAGTCCATACTCCGTCGACCAGCAGACAATGCACCTGTCATGGCTTCCGCAGTAATCGCAATAATATAAATAACGGTGAGTAACATCGCCCTTTCCCTCAGGCCAAACAGTGGGCGTATTTTAAGATAAACTTACAGAAATTGTGCACAGCATTGCTTAAATTTTTTTCCTGAACCACATATACAAGGTTGTTTCATTGTGACGTGCATATCGACCGTTGGGTCGAGGAAAAACCATTTTTGCTGGTGATAAACAAAATGTGAAACCTCATGATGAATTTGGGCTTTTTGTCCATCATGATAGTGAGCCTTAAACTCAACCTGTGCGTGGGTTTTATCTAATTTTTCGTTGGCATTAACCACCTCTAAACCCAACCATTGGTTTTGTTTGCTCCACTCTGCGATGGCATCTTTATCTAGTGCTGTTTGCTGACCTAAAGCAGTCGTTTGCACAATATAATCGATTTGCTGTAATGCAAAAGCGCTATAACGTGAACGCATAAGCTGCTCTGCCGTTAGTGCTTTGGCTGTGCCTAAATGTAAAGGCTCACAACATTGTGTATAGCTGCCTTTTCCACATGGACAAGTTTGTTGGATCATTTGGTGTTTCTCAAATAAAAAATAGCTCAGAGTTGAGCTATTTTATGATGTTTCTAGACTTAAAACGTCATTTAATCTTTTGATTCATCTTGCTCGATAGAAACAATATGAACTTTCTCAATTTTATGACCTTCCATCGTAATCACTTCAAAGCGATAACCGTCTGCCTCAACAGCTTCACCATTTTCCGGTAAACGGCCTAAATGGAATAACAAGTAGCCCGATAAAGTTGAATACTGTTCACTTTCGTCAACGAGATCACGACCTAATAAAAGTGATACATGGCGAATATCAGTTGAACCTTCAAGCATTAATGAACCATCTGCCAAGCTTTCAGCAGCAGCGTCTAACTCATCTTCATCAGGGAATTCGCCAGCAATTGCTTCTAAGATATCAATTGGTGTTGCGATACCTTCGATGGAACCATATTCATTTAATACGATAGCCATTTGTAAAGGTGCTTGACGCAATTGCTCCATCACCATAAGCACTTGAGCATTTTCATGCACAATCACAGGTTCACGTAGATGCTTTTGGAAATCAATTACACCTGTTTCAATAAAATTGTTTAAAACTTTATGCGTAAGTGCAATACCCTCAATATTATCAAGTTCACCGCGTGCAACGATCAAACGTGAGTGTGTCATCGACATTAAACGTTCTTTTAAAACTTCAGGTTCATCGTCTAAGTCAATCCACTCAAGTTCAGGGCGTGGAGTCATAACAGATTTTACAGGACGCTCTGATAAACCAAGCACACCTTGTACAAGTACACTGTGATAAGCACCATTTTCTTCGTCAAAAACTTCATCAGCAAAAGCTTGCGTCGCTAATACATCTTCTTTATCAGAAGATTGAGTATCTGAAGAACTACTATTTTTACTGCCTAACATACGTAAAACCGCAGAGGCAGTGCGATAACGCAAGTCTGTAGTGGTAACTAGCTTTTCCTGATTGCGACGCATGCTCTGATTGATAACTTCTACCAAAACCGAGAAGCCAATTGCAGCATATAAATAGCCCTTCGGAATATGGAAACCAAAGCCTTCCACCACCAAAGAAAAACCGATCATCATCAAGAAGCCAAGACATAGAATGACAACTGTTGGATGTTTATTGACAAAATCCATGAGTGGTTTTGATGCCCACAACATGATTCCGACAGCAATAACAACCGCAACCATCATGACTGACAGCTCTTTCACCATACCTACAGCTGTAATCACACTGTCTAACGAGAATACAGCATCAAGCACAACAATCTGGACAATAACCATCCAGAATGCAGCATGAACAGGATTATCTTCTTTATGAAGTTGTTTCCCTTCCATCCGTTCATGCAATTCCATGGTGCCTTTAAATAATAAGAACACACCACCGAATAACAAAATCAAATCACGACCAGAGAATGGATGATCAAAAATATGGAAGAGTGGCTCAGTCAGTGTCACGACCCAAGCAATCGAGGCTAAGAGTACAAGGCGCATTCCTAATGCGAGTACCAAACCGACTATACGTGCTTTAGCTCGTTGCTCTGGCGGCAATTTCTCAGCCAAAATCGCGATAAAAACGAGGTTATCGATCCCCAATACAATTTCAAGAACGATTAAAGTTGCTAAACCCACCCAAGCAGAGGGATCAGACATCCATTCAAAGATCATTGATCCTGCTCCTGTGTTGTTTGGATTTTATCTTTATTTGGCAACACAACAGGCGCGCCTATACAAAGGGGGGAAAATGTTTTTTTAAGACAAGAAATTAAAACGGAGCGACTACAACCACTACCCATATTTGTTCATATGTTGTTAAACGAATTTTTAGTATAGGCAAGATTTAACATAAATTCATCATTTTTATTTGTTCATGACCAGCGTTCACCAAACCCATACAAAACATGAATCTTTCTTATAAATCTGCTTATAAAGTTGTCATATCTTTTGCTTACTGTAGACAAGAAATATGAACGTGATAAGGTAAAAATAAAACAATGAATAGCGTATTAACAATGGCAGTAAATGATTCACCAATAACAGCTGTAAAAACAAAACAACCTCTTATTGCATTATATTGTGGTTCACGTGCAGGAAATAACCCAATCTACCGAGAAAAAGCAATTGAACTTGCTCATGGAATCGCTGAACAAGGCTTTGGATTAGTCTATGGCGGTGCCAGTATCGGTTTAATGGGACAAGTCGCAGAGAGCGTTCTCGCAAACGGCGGAGAAGCTGTCGGTGTGATCCCTGAATTTATGCTTGATTATGAAGTCGCACATGCAGGCCTAACTGAATTACATGTCGTAGAAACCATGCATGAACGTAAAGCCATGATGGCAGAACGTGCAAGTGCATTTATTGCGTTGCCGGGTGGTTTAGGAACATTTGAAGAAATATTGGAAATAGCCACTTGGGGCCAACTCAACCAACATCAAAAGCCCATGATTTTATATAACGTAAATGGCTTTTATAACGCACTTATTGCCCAATTAGACCATGCAGTTCAAGAAGGTTTCCTTCCCCTTCAACATCGAGCTAAATTAATTGTATGTGATGATGTTGATCAAATTTATAACGTCATTAAAAACTTAAAAATGCCAAAAAGATTTGTTGTCTAGTTGTCCACCTATTCTATTTAAAAAAGCGGTTCTGCCGCTTTTTTTGTTTTAACTATTTTCACCTCTACCTTCAAAAGAACTCAGATTTAGTAAAGGGGTATTCAACATTGGCTTACTTCTTTTAAATTCAATTTGTTTTACACTAGACCAAAACGTTAATTTTCAAATGTTATGAATGCCACGCCGACTCACCAAGCCTTGCAACCCGAATATCGCTTACTCGTTCTTTTGGTTTCTATTGGCTTTTTTATGCAGGCCTTGGACACAACCATTGTAAATACTGCTATTCCTGCGATGGCTCATCATCTAAATGAAGATCCTTTACGCATGCACAGTGTAGTGGTGGCCTATGTATTATCGGTTGCTGCCTGTATTCCTTTAAGTGGCTGGTTAGCAGACCGCTTTGGTGTCAGAAATATTTTCTTGTCGGCAATCGTCATTTTTACTCTGGCTTCTTTAGGATGTGGACTTTCACAAAGTCTCAATCAGCTGTTATTTTTCCGAGTCATCCAAGGCATAGGCGGCGCCTTATTACTCCCTGTTGGCCGATTATCACTTTTAAAAATTATTCCTCGAACTCAGTTCTTAGCTGCGATGAGCTTAATGAGCCTTGCGGGTTTACTCGGGCCTTTGGCTGGTCCAACTTTGGGCGGATGGTTGGTTGAAGTTGCAACTTGGCATTGGATTTTCCTGATTAATATTCCTATGGGCATACTTGGCATATTAATGACACTAAAAGTCATGCCGAATGTAAAAGAACCCTCGGTCAAAACATTTGATTTGGGCGGTTTCATCTTATTAGTAGTGGCCATGATTGGCTGGTCTTTAGGGATCGAACATCTAGCCTCACCTGAATATTCAAAATGGTTTAGCATTTCATTATTAGTCGTCGGAATAATAGCAACGCTTTGGTATGCCTATCATTCACATACTCATCAAAATGCATTATTTCGTAGCCGACTCTTTAGAAACAAAATTTACGCAATTGGTATTTTAGGTAATTTCTTTGCTCGCTTTGGTGGTAATGCTTTGCCTTTTGTTTTACCACTCATGCTACAAGTTGCTTTTGGTTTTGAACCCTTTATTGCAGGTTTAATGATGATTCCCTTGGTCTTGGGCTCATTATTTTCAAAGCCAATTGTCAGACCTATTATTCAAAAAATTGGCTACCGACGTTTTTTACTCATCAACACAACACTCGTTGGATTATGTATTGCCTCTTTTGCAATCATGACCGTCGATACTCCAACTTGGTTTAGAGCCTTGCACTTTTTCTTGTTTGGCACATTAAATTCACTGCAATTTGTTGGCATGAATACATTAACCTTGAAAGACTTGCCTCAACAAGATGCGAGTAGCGGTAATAGTTTCTTGTCGATGATCATGATGCTATCAATGAGTATTGGTGTTGCACTGGCAGGTACCCTCATTAACGTATTTACCAATTATTATGGCCCAGCTCATGTAACCACTGCATTCCATGTCACTCTCATTTGTCTCGGTTGTATCAATGTCATTACTGCTTTTATTTTCTGGCAAATTCCAAAGGATACGTCTGTATAAGCGGTTGCATTTTTAACATGGTTTCTCGCTCGCGAATCACGCTATGATGTCGACTTCAAATTTTAACGAGTTTTGAATGAGCAAACTGGCTAAAACTTTTTTCACATCACGGCACGATACCCTAATCGGAATTGGCTTAGCTTGTGTTATGGGAGTCTTAGCTTATTTTGGTCTGTTCTATCAACAAAAAGCTGTTGCGCAGGATTATCCAGTGCAAGGGTTCGATGTTTCTCATCATCAAGGTGATATTAACTGGAAAAAAATATCACCGGAAAAATTCCAATTCGTCTATTTAAAAGCGACTGAAGGCGGCGATTACAAAGATTCAAAATTTCAGGAAAACTGGCTCAAAGCACGTGAACATGGGTTTCATGTAGGCGCTTATCACTTTTATCGTCTATGCCGTGATGGTAAGACGCAAGCAGATAACTTTATTGCGACTGTACCCAACAAAGCCGATGCCCTTCCTCCTGTTATCGATCTAGAATATGACGGTAACTGTATTAATGCGCACACCAAAGAACAATTACTTAAAGAAATAGGCATCATGCATGACCGCTTAAAACAGCACTATGGCAAACAGCCCATCTTTTATATTTCCAAAACTTTTTACCACATTGTATTAATAGGAAGTTTTCCTAATACACCGCTTTGGGTTAGAGATTACGAAGGAAAACCTGAGCTGAAAGACAAAAGAAAATGGCTCTTTTGGCAACATAGTAATCAAGGTAAAATTGAAGGCATGACAAAACCAGTAGACTTAAATGTTTATGAGGGTTCAGTCAAAGAATGGCATCATTTTTTACAGCAGCAAGGCATCGTGAAAGCACAATAATATGCGCAAAATCATTCATATCGATATGGATGCCTTCTATGCATCGGTCGAATTACGAGAGCGTCCTGATCTAAAGCATCTTCCCGTCGTTATTTCTTCGCATCACCCGCGAGCTGTGATTGCTGCTGCCTCCTACCCTGCCCGTGAATTTGGTTTGCGTTCTGCCATGTCGATGAGTCAGGCAAGAAAACTATGTCCTCAAGTTGTCATTATTGAACCAAATTTTGAAAAATACCGTACGGTCTCCGCTCAAATTCACTCGATCTTTCAGCAATATACGCTACTTATTGAGCCTTTATCTTTGGATGAAGCTTATTTGGATGTCACTGAAAATTTAAAACACATTGCGAGTGCAACTGAAGTTGCTATGCACATTCGAGAAGATATTTTTAGATTAACTGGGCTTACTGCATCGGCTGGGGTGGCACCAAATAAGTTTTTGGCAAAAATTGCTTCCGACTGGAACAAACCTAATGGTTTATGTGTAATCAAACCTTCGCAAGTTGCTACTTTTATTCAAGACCTTCCGCTTAAAAAGATTCCTGGTGTAGGCAAAGTCACTCAGGAAAAATTACAACAGCTACAGCTACATACGCTGGGTGATTTACAGAAAATTGAAGAAGCTATTTTGGTTCACCACTTCGGTAAATATGGACAACAACTCTATCTATATGCTCAGGGCATTGACCATAGACCTGTTCAAGCTGAAAGAGCTCGCCAACAAATTTCGAAAGAGACCACTTTTGACAGTGATTTTACTTTGGCTCAATGTCAGCCCTATTGGCAGGGATTAGCCGAAAAAGTGTGGCAAACATTAGAGAAAAAACAGCTCAATGCACGTGGTGTGAATATCAAACTTAAACTCAAGAATTTTCAGACTTTACAACATAGTAAAAGCTTTAAAAGACCGATCCAGTCGCTACAGGACTTAATCCAAGTTTTATTTTTATTATTAAATGAAATGCAGATTCCCGAACATTTCCAGTTTCGCCTGATTGGTATAGGAGTTTATCAATTACAAACGCAAGCTGATGACTTCCAGCTTAACCTCTGGTGACTGATTAATTTTTACTCGAAAGAGCAACTTTTGAACAAAATAGGCTCCCTTTTACCCAAACTTTAGAGTAACCTAATCAACGCATATTCATTACCCATGTATTTGCAACATGCCAAAGCAACCTTTACTTTCGGCATATCGTCCTGTGATTGGCGTGACGACCAAATCCGAATATTACAGGGCACTTAAAGTACATGGAGCTTGCCCATTCTTATAAATCACAACAATAATCTACTGAAATTCTTTTGCACTTGCTTGCACCGACCTAGCAACTCTTCATAAAATCAAAACTATTAAATAAAACCACATTAGAGCATTTTTATGACGGTAAAACGCTTACACGTTACTTCACGCTACTGCGAAGTCGCGATTTCAGGTAATTTAGTCCACTTAGCAGGACAACTCGCAGACGATACAAGCGCAGATGTTACAGGGCAGACTCAACAAACTTTAAATAATATTGACCGTCTATTGGCAGAAGCTGGAACAGATAAAACCCATATCCTTTCTGTCATGATTTTCCTAAAAGATATTGAAAAAGATTATGCAGCTATGAATGCGGTTTGGGATGCATGGATTAGCGAAGGACATCCACCAGCACGTACATGTGTAGAATCAAAACTCTATGCGCCAGATGTACTGGTAGAAATGACGGTTGTTGCGGTACTTCCATAATTTTTATAATTATAAATCCATGTAAAATTGAGCAATATCTTGGGTGATATTGCTCAATTTTTTAGTAATTTTAAAATTTTGAATTTCAGCATTTTATTCAAATCTTCTTAAATGAGCTCTCAGATCAATTCTGCTAATGTCGAATTTTTAAGGCTTCACAAAAGCGTTTGACATTCTTTCTAGCTGGGGTGTCGCATGCAAAGTTGCTAATTCTGATTCAGGACTCAATAAGTCTCTTCTTAAGTCATGATAATCAGGCACACTGCTATAATGAAGCACACGATAGCCAGCCAATTGTAATAGGCGACGCTCATATTGTTGATGCGCTCGGCGTAAACCATTTTCCCCAAGAACAACAACTACAACTACCTGATAATTTTGATCAAGCACAACAAAATCAGCTGACATATTTTGATATTTACGACGTGTATGCGCGTATTTTGTAGTTAAAAGTGCATCAAAAGATACATGCGCTAATACGGTAAATTTGGGCAAAACAGTTTGTAGTCTGGTTAAGGTCATTTGCTCATGACTAGTTAACACCGCACGGCGCTTTAAAGCACTGTCATGTTGATGCCTTCGTGACAGACTTTTCACTGCCATAACAACAACCAAAAATAATAATAAGATCGTGATTAAATAATACATGGGCCTAATCCTTTAAGTTTTTTATAATGATTTTGCTAGATCACACTTTGTTTTAATTGATAACGACACAGCCGTTTTTTAAAAGGTTCACTTAGTAATTTCACTTGTAGTTATCAAGCTTGGCTTAAATTTAGCCACCCTCACATTATTTATAATCATAGAATCAATAACAATCAAGTGCAGCTCGTCAGATTTTGGCTATTTATCATTATTCGTTACGTTTTTTGTACTTTAAATCCTCAAAAATCTCATTATACGATTTAAATAGAGTCATAAAAAACAAAACAGGCTCTATTTAAGAGCCTGTTTTATCATTATCCACGAACTTTGGATTTAGGTTTGCTTTTCCCATCAAACGGTCTTTTTTCTCCAGTTTCACGAGGAGGCAAACCATTATGTTGCGTTAGAACCTGTCCTTTTTGTGGACGCTTTTGATTCGAATGATTATTCGTTTGCTGGTTATTTCGTTTAACTGAATCACCTGCTGTAGACGAATTTTTCTTACGAGCAGACTTATATTCCCCTTCCGTGCCTTTTGGCTGATAAGTCGGAATTAAATGCTGCTTCGAATTACCAATTAAATCTGCGCGACCCATCTCTTTTAGGGCCTCACGGAGTAATGGCCAGTTGTTTGGATCATGATAACGCAAGAAAGCTTTATGCAGACGACGGCGTTTTTCACCTTTTACAATATCAACTTTTTCAGTATAGCGAGCGACTTTAGCAAGCGGGTTCTTGCCCGAATAATACATGGTTGTTGCAGTTGCCATTGGTGATGGATAAAAAGTCTGTACCTGATCGGCACGGAAACCATTCTTTTTCAACCAAATTGCAAGGTGCATCATGTCATAATCTGAAGTACCCGGATGCGCAGCAATAAAGTAAGGAATTAAATATTGCTCTTTACCTGCTTCTTTACTGAAACGGTCAAACATTTGTTTGAAACGATCATACGTACCAATACCCGGTTTCATCATCTTAGATAACGGGCCTTGTTCGGTATGTTCAGGAGCAATTTTTAAATAACCACCAACATGGTGTTGTACTAGTTCTTTTACATATTCAGGGTTGAGTACGGCAAGGTCATAACGTAAACCTGACCCAATCAGAATCTTCTTCACCCCTTTAATAGCGCGGGCTTTACGGTAAAGCTGTACTAAAGGTGCATGATCCGTATGTAAGTTTTGACAAACACCCGGATATACACAAGAAGGTTTACGACAGTTTTTCTCAATTTCAGGATCTTTACAGTGCAAACGGTACATGTTTGCTGTTGGGCCACCTAAATCTGAAATAATACCGGTGAAGTTTGGTGCCGTATCACGGATTTTTTCAATCTCACGTAAGATCGAATCTTCCGAACGGTTTTGGATAATACGACCTTCATGTTCTGTAATCGAACAGAATGTACAGCCGCCAAAACAGCCACGCATAATGTTGACCGAGAATTTGATCATATCAAATGCAGGGAAACGCGCATCACCATAAGTAGGATGTGGCAAACGTGCATATGGAAGATCAAACACATAGTCCATTTCTTCTGTAGTTAGAGGAATTGGAGGTGGGTTAATCCACACATCACGTTCACCATGGCGTTGCACCAACGCACGAGCATTACCTGGATTAGTTTCAAGGTGCAAAATACGGTTTGCATGTGCGTAAAGCACTTGATCATTTGCCACTTCTTCAAAAGAAGGTAAGCGAATAACCGCCAACTCTCGTGGTGGTAATTTGTGTTTAATTGCTTTTGACGGTGCTGGCTTTAATTGAACGATTTGAGTGTCGTCATCAAGTTTATCGCCTTCACGCACAATCGGATTTGCAACAATCTCTTTTTGGAAATTTTGATACTGAGCTAAAGAGTTACCCTTTTCTTTTTCAACCTCACAGCCATCAATATCTTCTGTCATGACATATGGGTTAATAATTGGATCAACACGCCCAACCGTATCTACATCATTACTCGCAACTTCAACAAACTTTGCTTTTGATGCTTTGTTATGTTTATTAATAATAAATGCTGTACCACGGACGTCTGTAATCTCGTGGATTTTTTCACCTTTAGCCAAGCGATGCATCACATCAATAATGGCACGCTCACCATTACCATACATGAGCAAATCGGCTTTTGAGTCCATCAAAATCGAACGACGGACTTTATCTGACCAATAATCGTAGTGGGCAATACGGCGTAAACTGCCTTCAATACCACCCAATAACACAGGTACATCAGGGAAAGCTTCTCGACAACGTTGGCAATAAACTGTTGCTGCACGGTCTGGACGTTTATTTGGTTCATTATTTGGAGAATAAGCATCATCCGAACGAATTTTACGATCTGCCGTATAACGGTTAATCATCGAATCCATATTACCTGCGGTTACACCCCAAGCAATTGTTGGCTTACCTAAAACGCGGAAGCTTTCAACATTGGTCCAGTCTGGCTGCGCAATAATTCCGACACGGAAACCTTGTGCCTCAAGCACACGTCCAATCACACCCGATACAAATGATGGATGGTCAATATAAGCATCACCACAGACTAAAATAAAGTCACAAGCATCCCAGCCGAGTTGGTCCATTTCTTCTCGTGACATCGGCAAAAATGGCGCTGGTTCAAAACACGACGCCCAATATTTGTCGTAATCAAACAACGCTTTTGGCGCAGTTTGCATGGTGTAGGCAGTAGACATGGCTTGCGAATCTCGGCTAGCAGATGAAGGAGAGACATCTAAAGATGAAAGCCGATCATTTTAACATGAATTTCATTCATTTTCCCTGTTTATAAAACATGCGAAAACAACAATATAGAAATTAATTTGATTAAAGTTTATTCAATATTTTATTCTTAGAATAAATACGGCGGATCAAAATCCGCCACAGTTTTAATTTTTATTTATAGAGCTTAGAACAAAGCTTTTGGCAAACGAATTTGAATAATCTCGTTATCGTCAGCCAGTTTTGCGTTACGTCCTGTAGAACCAGGGAAATTATTATCATTGAAAACGGTAAGAGTTGTAGCATTTTCAATAATCACATCTTCAATGGTTTCAAATGGGAAAGCAAAAGCCTGTCCCGTACCAATATCACCTGCTCTAGCTGTGCCATACAGCATATTCGGGTTAGCAATTTTAATTAAATCAACTAAATCTTCACGGCTTACTAGCTGGCCTGACTCATTCAATTTAATACGAATTAATTTTTTATAGCCGCCTAAATTATTCTGGGTGGCATCACGTTCAATAATGATCCCTTCTTTATCATTAAAGAGTTGGAAGTCACCAATATTGGTTGCCTTGCTGTCTAGCTGGAACCAATAATATTTCCCTGTATACGCTTTTTTCTTCACATCAAATTGAGAAATCAATAATTGTCTTTCCGTTTCTCGAATTGACTTAATTGGCTTTTCTACAAGTGGGTAAAGATACTGTCCATCTGGCGAAATTGCCATTCCTTCAAAACCACCACTTTGCTGAACTAGAGGTTCTACAAAATTAATTTGCGCTTTATTAAATTGATTTTGTGGTGAACGTAATTCTTGAGTCGGATTTAACGGATTTGGCAGAGCAATCGGCGCATCTAATAACACGCCATCTGCTGAAAAATGAAGTAAATAAGGTCCAAACTCATCTCCAATCCAGTAGGTCCCGTCACTAGTACGCTGCATCGACTCTGGGTCAAAATCAGCACCCGTTAATAAACGCTCAGCTGTATCACCATTCACGATATTAAATGGAATTAATTTATTCGGATCACGCAGTTGGATAAAGCTTTGTACAGTAACTTGGCTCGTGCCTTTAGCTTTAGTTTTGAAATCCGGCTTTATTTTATAAATACGAAGTAAAAAGTCTGCTGAATTATCTTGAGTTCCAAAACCGTTATCGGCCATTGCCATATAACTGCCATCTTCATTTTTTAATGCAGCAGAAAAGCCTTGTACAGGTTGACCTTTAAATGGAGGATAAATTCCATTTGCACCTTTCACATATGCACCAGAGTCTGGACCAGCAGCATAAGTTTCTACAGGTAATTTAGCAAAAGAAATTAAGGTTGGTTCGGTAACGGTTTCAGTAGGTGAAGTTTGTTCTTGGTCGTTATCATCATTACATGCCGCCAATCCTAAACTGGCACAGCATAATAATACCGCTAATGTTTTTTTGCTCATGGTTTTATACAGTTGGTAAAAAATTAAGCAAATTTAATCAAGCTTATATGAAGTTTTTACTTCAAAAAGATGAAATCTTTATGGCGAAAATATGACAAGACCAACTATTTAATACAACCTCAAAAATTAGACCTCTTCGCTAAAAACTGCTTAAAGTTTTGTTGGTTGATATTCTCCAGCAATTGCTGCTTTTAAAAATTTTTGGAAAGTTGGACATTCCATATGATTTTCGGCAGGACATACAGCAGCGTGTTCTAATCCTTGGCTGATAAAATGCAATCGCTTTGCCATTTGCTCTAACTGTTCAGCTTTATCTTTTAATTTTTGCCGGTCAAGCTCAGGCTTACCATCTTGCCCAAACATTGTTGCGATTTCATTTAAGGAAAAACCCGCAGCACGACCTAAAGAGATTAATGCCAATTGATCAATGACCTGCTTGCCATATTGTCGACGTAAGCCTTGCCGCCCAATCGACTTAATTAGCCCCTTCTCTTCATAAAAGCGTAGCGTTGCAGTTGTGACTTTTGCCTTTTTAGCAACTTCACCAATATCCATAATAGCCTCTTGACTTCAAGTGAACTTGAACTTGCACAATAAATTTATCACGTTTCATACGTATAAAAGCAAGGTGTAAAAATGAATATCTCTACGTTGTTCTTTCAAGCTTTATGTCTTGGTATTGGTGCAACTATATTTATGGATATCTGGCTATTAATATTAAAGATGTTCAAAATTCCGACCTTAAATTTTGCCTTCCTCGGCCGCTGGGTTGGTTGGATATTTCAAGGGAAACTCATCCATCAATCTATTGCAAAAAGCCCTCAAATTAAGGGCGAATATTTATTGGGTTGGATTGCTCACTATAGTGTTGGGATTATCTTTGCATTGAGTTTTCTTTTCATTATTGGTTCAACTTGGCTTAGCCATCCTCAGTTTTACTCAGCTCTAATGTTTGGTGTAGTCACCGTCCTCATTCCATTTTTTATTATGCAACCTGCGATGGGTAGTGGCTTTGCTTCATCAAAAACACTTCATCCTTTTTTGAACTGTCTAAAAAGTTTGATGAACCATAGTGTTTTTGGTTGTGGCTTATATCTCACTGCAAAACTATTTCAAATTTAAATAAAGCGGAGACTGCTCATGAAAACTGTTGCCATTATTTACCATAGCCGCCAAGGTCACACCCAATTTATTGCTCAGCAAATTCAAACTGGTATTTTGAGCCATAAAAATATGAAAGCAGATTTACTCAATACTGAAGATATTATCAACAGCCCAGAAATTCTCATCCAATATGACGGCTTAATTTGGGGATCCCCCACTTATTTAGGTGGTGTATCTTCCAAGTTAAAACAACTCATGGACGCAACTGGTCCATTATGGAAAAAACAAAGTTTTAAAGGAAAATTAGCGGCTGGATTTACCGTTTCATCTCTTCCTGCTGGTGATAAACAATCGACGTTAATTTCGATTTTCACCTTTTGTATGCAACACGGCATGTTATGGGTCGGTAATCCAATCATGCCTGAACAGCACCAAGGCATTCCTTATACGCAAGCAGCCAATCGTCTCGGTTCATGGTCAGGCTTAATGGCTCAAGCTGAACCTGGCAGTAATGCAGATGGTTTTGATGAAGGAGATATTAAAACTGCTCAACAATTTGGAGAAAATTTTGCATTGACCTTAAATGCTTATCAAGGAATATAAGGCCATGAAAGCACAGAAACTTTTATTCCTCTTAATTTTATCAGGAATGATGTCTTTTATAGTTTCAGGTATTTCAACTTTCAAGGCTGTAGGGCTAAATCATCACTTTGTTTCATTATGGTTATCGGCTTGGATCATTGCATGGATATTAGCTTTCCCAAGAGTATTGATTTGTGCTCCTATAGCCCAGAAATTAGTCGACATCATATTTAAGAAAGTTGAAAAAATACGCCTGTAAGTTAAAACGTACAAAACTTGCGGTGATTTGCGGATATTCAGCTTTAGTATTTTTTCATAGTATATAAATCATAGAGAGACAGGATGTCTCATTGAAGAAGAATAAGAACGCAGGAAGCGGTAGTTGACAGGAGTTAGCTACATAAAGCTGAATACGAAGAAACCTCGACAGGATGTCGGGGTTTTTTCATTTTAATTATACAAAATTCTTACTTTTTAGATGTGCTGAGCAACAGAACTTATATTGATCTGATAAGTACGGCTGAATACCATCATTTCATTTAAAATTTGATTATTGGTTTTGTATTTTGCTTACCTCATCTTTAGCTCAAGATCATTTTGAACCATCACAATTACACCGTCTTAGCCTCAAATTTTTTATTATTGCTTTAATGATAATAATGACAGGGTGTACAAGCTTAGGGCCTAACAGTGGCTCATTTTCTTGGCGCTCAAATAAACTCTCGTCTGGCTTACAAAAAGCTTATTCTGTTCCAGCGAGCACAGCCAATCGGCTATCTCCAATGATTATTCAAAGTGCTGACCAATATAATGTCCCCCCTCTTTTACTCGCAGCAGTCATCAGGCAAGAGTCTAGTTACAATAGTAACGCTCGCTCTCCTACTGGCGCCGTCGGTTTAACTCAAATTATTCCAAGTTATTGGCAACAAACTTGTGCTGGGAATTTGTATGATGAAACTACTAATATCCAATGTGGGGCTTATATCTTAAATCACTATTATCAGTCAGCTGATAGTTGGTTCAAAGCAACAGCTTATTATAATGTGGGACCGACTGGATATGAGCGAAGCTTCTGGACACGACACAAAGCAAAAAAATATGCTCGATCTGTGAAACGTCATCAGAAAACTTTAAAAAGTGCATTATAAATTCAGATCAAATAAAAAAAGCCCATCTATTAATGGGCTTTTTTACATAGTTAATTTTATTCGTCAAATAAACCTTCAAATAAAACAGAAGATAAATAACGTTCTCCGCTATCAGGAAGAATAACAACTATTGTTTTACCAGCATTTTCAGGACGCTCTGCAATTTTAGCTGCAGCAGCCAAGGCAGCTCCACTTGAGATACCTACCAAAATACCTTCTTGAGTTGCACAGTTTCTCGCCCATTGAATTGCTTCCTCACTACTCACTGGTAAGACTTCATCAACCAAATCTAAATCAAGATTTTTTGGAATAAAGTTTGCACCAATCCCCTGAATTTTATGGGGTGCAGGCGTAATACTTTCACCATTTTTGGTTTGAGTAATAATTGGAGACTCAGCAGGTTCAACTGCTACTGAGTACAATGGCTTATTTTGGACCTGTTCAAAATAACGAGAAATACCCGTTATCGTACCTCCAGTACCTACGCCAGCAACTAAAATATCAACCTGCCCACCTGTTGCTTGCCAAATTTCTGGGCCAGTTGTGTCCACATGAATTTGTGGATTGGCTGGGGTTTCAAATTGTTGTGGCAAAAAATAAACATCTGGCTGCTCAGTTGCTAATCGTACCGCTTCATCAACCGCACCTTTCATCCCTTTCGCCGGTTCGGTTAGAACTAAATTAGCACCTAAAGCTTTTAATACTTTTCTGCGTTCAAGACTCATGCTGGCTGGCATGGTCAAAGTAATTGGATAACCCTTCGCCGCCGCAACAAAAGCCAATGCAATCCCTGTATTACCACTAGTTGGTTCAACTATATGCATGCCTTCTTTCAACACACCTCTTTTTTCTGCATCTGCAATAAGTGCAGCCCCAATACGGCATTTCACAGAAAAGGCAGGATTACGACTTTCTATTTTCGCTAATACAGTTGCACCAGTTTTAATTAAACGGTTGATACGAACTAAAGGCGTATTACCAATAGCTTCTGCATTATTTGAATAAACTGCGATACCTAAATTATTGGGCGTTGGAAATTGCTGATCGGTAGACATGTTATATCCTTATTAGACTTGATATGAATTTCTTCCATTATAATCATATAAAGAATTGTAGGTATAAATTCCGCGCATAAAAAAACACCCCCATTCATTGGAACGGGGGTGTTTAGAATAATGAGCTGGCGATGACTTACTCTCACATGGGTAACCCCACACTACCATCAGCGCTAAGAGGTTTCACTTCTGAGTTCGGGAAGGGATCAGGTGGTTCACTCTTGCTATGGTCGCCAGCACAACTGTTTATGGATACTTGCTTCGTTTTATTCACTGTGTGATACGTTGCGTTTTCCAAATCTTTACAGATGGGCTGATTGGTCTGATTTTCGTTGTTCATTTTAGCTAAGTGTTTAACTAAATCAAGTTGCTTTGCATATTTATGAATCGATTGATGCTTCATATACAACTGCTTGGGTGTTGTATAGTCAAGCCTCACGAGCAATTAGTATTGGTCAGCTTCACATATCACTATGCTTCCACATCCAACCTATCAACGTCCTAGTCTCGAACGGCTCTTTAGAGGAATAAATTCCTAGGGAAATCTTATCTTGAGGTAGGCTTCCCGCTTAGATGCTTTCAGCGGTTATCCCTTCCGAACATAGCTACCCGGCGATGCGACTGGCGTCACAACCGGTACACCAGAGGTTCGTCCACTCTGGTCCTCTCGTACTAGGAGCAGATCCTCTCAAATTTCCAGCGCCCACGGTAGATAGGGACCGAACTGTCTCACGACGTTCTAAACCCAGCTCGCGTACCTCTTTAAATGGCGAACAGCCATACCCTTGGGACCTGCTTCAGCCCCAGGATGAGATGAGCCGACATCGAGGTGCCAAACACCGCCGTCGATATGAACTCTTGGGCGGTATCAGCCTGTTATCCCCAGAGTACCTTTTATCCGTTGAGCGATGGCCCTTCCATACAGAACCACCGGATCACTAAGACCTACTTTCGTACCTGCTCGACTTGTGGGTCTCGCAGTTAAGCGCGCTTTTGCCTTTATACTCTACGCGTGATTTCCGACCACGCTGAGCGCACCTTCGTACTCCTCCGTTACTCTTTAGGAGGAGACCGCCCCAGTCAAACTACCCACCAGACACGGTCCTCGTCCCGGATAACGGGACAGAGTTAGAACCTCAACATTACCAGGGTGGTATTTCAAGGACGGCTCCATTGGAACTAGCGTTCCAACTTCAAAGCCTCCCACCTATCCTACACAAGTAAGGTCAAAGTTCAGTGTCAAGCTGCAGTAAAGGTTCACGGGGTCTTTCCGTCTAGCCGCGGGTACACTGCATCTTCACAGCGATTTCGATTTCACTGAGCCTCTGCTGGAGACAGCGCCGCCATCATTATGCCATTCGTGCAGGTCGGAACTTACCCGACAAGGAATTTCGCTACCTTAGGACCGTTATAGTTACGGCCGCCGTTTACTGGGGCTTCGATCAAGAGCTTCGCTTACGCTAACCCCATCAATTAACCTTCCAGCACCGGGCAGGCATCACACCCTATACGTCCACTTTCGTGTTTGCAGAGTGCTATGTTTTTAATAAACAGTTGCAGCGGCCTGGTTTCTGCGGCTGTCGTCAGCTCAGGAAGCAAGTTCCATCACCAACAACAGCGTACCTTCTCCCGAAGTTACGGTACCATTTTGCCTAGTTCCTTCAGCAGAGTTCTCTCAAGCGCCTTGGTCTACTCGACCTGACCACCTGTGTCGGTTTCGGGTACGATTCCTGTGTAACTGAAGCTTAGAGACTTTTCCTGGAAGCATGGTATCAGCCACTTCGCTGTACAAGTACAGCTTGCTATCGGATCTCAGTATAGAGTACCCCGGATTTGCCTAAGATACATACCTACATCCTTCCACCTGGACAACCAACGCCAGGCTGACTTAACCTTCTCCGTCCTCTCATCGCATTACACAGAAGTATTGGAATATTAACCAATTTCCCATCGACTACGCCTTTCGGCCTCGCCTTAGGGGTCGACTCACCCAGCCCCGATTAACGTTGGACTGGAACCCTTGGTCTTTCGGCGAACGGGTTTTTCACCCGTTTTGTCGTTACTCACGTCAGCATTCGCACTTCTGATACCTCCAGCATACTTCTCAATACACCTTCATCGGCTTACAGAACGCTCCCCTACCACTTGACTAATGTCAAATCCGCAGCTTCGGCACATAGTTTTAGCCCCGTTACATCTTCCGCGCAGGCCGACTCGACTAGTGAGCTATTACGCTTTCTTTAAAGGGTGGCTGCTTCTAAGCCAACCTCCTAGCTGTCTATGCCTTCCCACATCGTTTCCCACTTAACTATGATTTTGGGGCCTTAGCTGGCGGTCTGGATTGTTTTCCTCTTGACTACGGACGTTAGCACCCGCAGTCTGTCTCCCGGATAGTACTCATAGGTATTCGGAGTTTGCATCGGTTTGGTAAGTCGGGATGACCCCCTAGCCGAAACAGTGCTCTACCCCCTATGGTATTCGTCCGAGGCGCTACCTAAATAGCTTTCGGGGAGAACCAGCTATCACCAGGCTTGATTAGCCTTTCACCCCTATCCACAAGTCATCCCCTGGCTTTTCAACGACAGTGGGTTCGGTCCTCCAGTTAGTGTTACCCAACCTTCAACCTGCTCATGGATAGATCGCCTGGTTTCGGGTCTATACCCAGCAACTAAACGCCCTATTAAGACTCGGTTTCCCTACGGCTCCCCTATACGGTTAACCTTGCTACTGAATATAAGTCGCTGACCCATTATACAAAAGGTACGCAGTCACACCACGAAGGTGCTCCCACTGCTTGTATGCATGCGGTTTCAGGATCTATTTCACTCCCCTCACAGGGGTTCTTTTCGCCTTTCCCTCACGGTACTGGTTCACTATCGGTCAGTCAGGAGTATTTAGCCTTGGAGGATGGTCCCCCCATATTCAGACAAGGTTTCACGTGCCTCGCCCTACTCGTCATCATTATGTGTGCCCTTTCGTGTACGGGAATATCACCCTCTACGTTCGCACTTCCCAGAGCGTTCCACTAAAACACACATAACTTAATGGGCTGATCCCCGTTCGCTCGCCGCTACTGAGGGAATCTCAATTGATTTCTTTTCCTAAGGGTACTGAGATGTTTCACTTCCCCTCGTTCGCCTTGCAACACTATGTATTCATGTTGCAATACCTACCTTAAAGTAGGTGGGTTCCCCCATTCAGAAATCTCCGGATCAAAGGATATTTGCCGCCTCCCCGGAGCTTTTCGCAGGCTATCACGTCTTTCATCGCCTCTGACTGCCAAGGCATCCACCACATGCACTTAATTACTTGACTATACAACCCCAAACAGTCGTCAACACCTACAAGTGAGTGTTGTCCGTGCGATTCTTCATCGCTACTATCTGTTGTCTGTGTACTTAAACACTGTACAGCTTCAATCTAAATTCATATACCAAAACGCTTGATTCAGTTAATTTGCTAGTTCTCAATTCATCTAGATTAATTGCTTAATCTAAACTCTTGAGTGAACAATTTATTTCAGACTCAATTTTGCCAATCTGTTAATGAATAAACACGCCTTCGTCAGGTCATGCTTAATACCGTGATACTTAAATCACAGAAGTTAATAAACCAAGACCGAAATCTCTATTTACTAATTTCTGTAATCCGAACTTCTCTTAAGTTCTGGTGGAGACTAGGAGAGTCGAACTCCTGACCTCCTGCGTGCAAAGCAGGCGCTCTACCAACTAAGCTAAGTCCCCAGCTTACATCATCAGTCATGTATCTTTTATCTATAACTTCAACCAGTCAAAGTCATGGTGGGTCTGACAAGACTTGAACTTGTGACCCCACGCTTATCAAGCGTGTGCTCTAACCAACTGAGCTACAGACCCTCAGATACATCTATGAAGAACAACTTGTTGTGGATTCTTACCAATCGTCAATCTTTCGTTAAGGAGGTGATCCAGCCGCAGGTTCCCCTACGGCTACCTTGTTACGACTTCACCCCAGTCATCGGCCACACCGTGGTAACCGCCCTCTTTGCAGTTAGGCTAGCTACTTCTGGTGCAACAAACTCCCATGGTGTGACGGGCGGTGTGTACAAGGCCCGGGAACGTATTCACCGCGGCATTCTGATCCGCGATTACTAGCGATTCCGACTTCATGGAGTCGAGTTGCAGACTCCAATCCGGACTACGATCGGCTTTTTGAGATTAGCATCCTATCGCTAGGTAGCAACCCTTTGTACCGACCATTGTAGCACGTGTGTAGCCCTGGCCGTAAGGGCCATGATGACTTGACGTCGTCCCCGCCTTCCTCCAGTTTGTCACTGGCAGTATCCTTAAAGTTCCCGACATTACTCGCTGGCAAATAAGGAAAAGGGTTGCGCTCGTTGCGGGACTTAACCCAACATCTCACGACACGAGCTGACGACAGCCATGCAGCACCTGTATGTAAGTTCCCGAAGGCACCAATCCATCTCTGGAAAGTTCTTACTATGTCAAGGCCAGGTAAGGTTCTTCGCGTTGCATCGAATTAAACCACATGCTCCACCGCTTGTGCGGGCCCCCGTCAATTCATTTGAGTTTTAGTCTTGCGACCGTACTCCCCAGGCGGTCTACTTATCGCGTTAGCTGCGCCACTAAAGCCTCAAAGGCCCCAACGGCTAGTAGACATCGTTTACGGCATGGACTACCAGGGTATCTAATCCTGTTTGCTCCCCATGCTTTCGCACCTCAGCGTCAGTGTTAGGCCAGATGGCTGCCTTCGCCATCGGTATTCCTCCAGATCTCTACGCATTTCACCGCTACACCTGGAATTCTACCATCCTCTCCCACACTCTAGCTAACCAGTATCGAATGCAATTCCCAAGTTAAGCTCGGGGATTTCACATTTGACTTAATTAGCCGCCTACGCGCGCTTTACGCCCAGTAAATCCGATTAACGCTTGCACCCTCTGTATTACCGCGGCTGCTGGCACAGAGTTAGCCGGTGCTTATTCTGCGAGTAACGTCCACTATCTCTAGGTATTAACTAAAGTAGCCTCCTCCTCGCTTAAAGTGCTTTACAACCATAAGGCCTTCTTCACACACGCGGCATGGCTGGATCAGGCTTGCGCCCATTGTCCAATATTCCCCACTGCTGCCTCCCGTAGGAGTCTGGGCCGTGTCTCAGTCCCAGTGTGGCGGATCATCCTCTCAGACCCGCTACAGATCGTCGCCTTGGTAGGCCTTTACCCCACCAACTAGCTAATCCGACTTAGGCTCATCTATTAGCGCAAGGTCCGAAGATCCCCTGCTTTCTCCCGTAGGACGTATGCGGTATTAGCATTCCTTTCGAAATGTTGTCCCCCACTAATAGGCAGATTCCTAAGCATTACTCACCCGTCCGCCGCTAAGATCAGTAGCAAGCTACCTCTCTCCGCTCGACTTGCATGTGTTAAGCCTGCCGCCAGCGTTCAATCTGAGCCATGATCAAACTCTTCAGTTAAAATCATTTTGTACCTTATTTAAAGACAAGGTACCAATTCTGGCTCATCAATTACTGACTTAAATTTCGCTCAAATAAACTTCGAGTAATTTAAACCAATCAATCAATGAAAATTATTTCGATTAATCAATCAGTAA
>NZ_JFYD01000011.1:0-41641 GCF_000588515.1 Acinetobacter sp. 826659
ACATGGGTAACCCCACACTACCATCAGCGCTAAGAGGTTTCACTTCTGAGTTCGGGAAGGGATCAGGTGGTTCACTCTTGCTATGGTCGCCAGCACAACTGTTTATGGATACTTGCTTCGTTTTATTCACTGTGTGATACGTTGCGTTTTCCAAATCTTTACAGATGGGCTGATTGGTCTGATTTTCGTTGTTCATTTTAGCTAAGTGTTTAACTAAATCAAGTTGCTTTGCATATTTATGAATTGATTGATGCTTCATATACAACTGCTTGGGTGTTGTATAGTCAAGCCTCACGAGCAATTAGTATTGGTCAGCTTCACATATCACTATGCTTCCACATCCAACCTATCAACGTCCTAGTCTCGAACGGCTCTTTAGAGGAATAAATTCCTAGGGAAATCTTATCTTGAGGTAGGCTTCCCGCTTAGATGCTTTCAGCGGTTATCCCTTCCGAACATAGCTACCCGGCGATGCGACTGGCGTCACAACCGGTACACCAGAGGTTCGTCCACTCTGGTCCTCTCGTACTAGGAGCAGATCCTCTCAAATTTCCAGCGCCCACGGTAGATAGGGACCGAACTGTCTCACGACGTTCTAAACCCAGCTCGCGTACCTCTTTAAATGGCGAACAGCCATACCCTTGGGACCTGCTTCAGCCCCAGGATGAGATGAGCCGACATCGAGGTGCCAAACACCGCCGTCGATATGAACTCTTGGGCGGTATCAGCCTGTTATCCCCAGAGTACCTTTTATCCGTTGAGCGATGGCCCTTCCATACAGAACCACCGGATCACTAAGACCTACTTTCGTACCTGCTCGACTTGTGGGTCTCGCAGTTAAGCGCGCTTTTGCCTTTATACTCTACGCGTGATTTCCGACCACGCTGAGCGCACCTTCGTACTCCTCCGTTACTCTTTAGGAGGAGACCGCCCCAGTCAAACTACCCACCAGACACGGTCCTCGTCCCGGATAACGGGACAGAGTTAGAACCTCAACATTACCAGGGTGGTATTTCAAGGACGGCTCCATTGGAACTAGCGTTCCAACTTCAAAGCCTCCCACCTATCCTACACAAGTAAGGTCAAAGTTCAGTGTCAAGCTGCAGTAAAGGTTCACGGGGTCTTTCCGTCTAGCCGCGGGTACACTGCATCTTCACAGCGATTTCGATTTCACTGAGCCTCTGCTGGAGACAGCGCCGCCATCATTATGCCATTCGTGCAGGTCGGAACTTACCCGACAAGGAATTTCGCTACCTTAGGACCGTTATAGTTACGGCCGCCGTTTACTGGGGCTTCGATCAAGAGCTTCGCTTACGCTAACCCCATCAATTAACCTTCCAGCACCGGGCAGGCATCACACCCTATACGTCCACTTTCGTGTTTGCAGAGTGCTATGTTTTTAATAAACAGTTGCAGCGGCCTGGTTTCTGCGGCTGTCGTCAGCTCAGGAAGCAAGTTCCATCACCAACAACAGCGTACCTTCTCCCGAAGTTACGGTACCATTTTGCCTAGTTCCTTCAGCAGAGTTCTCTCAAGCGCCTTGGTCTACTCGACCTGACCACCTGTGTCGGTTTCGGGTACGATTCCTGTGTAACTGAAGCTTAGAGACTTTTCCTGGAAGCATGGTATCAGCCACTTCGCTGTACAAGTACAGCTTGCTATCGGATCTCAGTATAGAGTACCCCGGATTTGCCTAAGATACATACCTACATCCTTCCACCTGGACAACCAACGCCAGGCTGACTTAACCTTCTCCGTCCTCTCATCGCATTACACAGAAGTATTGGAATATTAACCAATTTCCCATCGACTACGCCTTTCGGCCTCGCCTTAGGGGTCGACTCACCCAGCCCCGATTAACGTTGGACTGGAACCCTTGGTCTTTCGGCGAACGGGTTTTTCACCCGTTTTGTCGTTACTCACGTCAGCATTCGCACTTCTGATACCTCCAGCATACTTCTCAATACACCTTCATCGGCTTACAGAACGCTCCCCTACCACTTGACTAATGTCAAATCCGCAGCTTCGGCACATAGTTTTAGCCCCGTTACATCTTCCGCGCAGGCCGACTCGACTAGTGAGCTATTACGCTTTCTTTAAAGGGTGGCTGCTTCTAAGCCAACCTCCTAGCTGTCTATGCCTTCCCACATCGTTTCCCACTTAACTATGATTTTGGGGCCTTAGCTGGCGGTCTGGATTGTTTTCCTCTTGACTACGGACGTTAGCACCCGCAGTCTGTCTCCCGGATAGTACTCATAGGTATTCGGAGTTTGCATCGGTTTGGTAAGTCGGGATGACCCCCTAGCCGAAACAGTGCTCTACCCCCTATGGTATTCGTCCGAGGCGCTACCTAAATAGCTTTCGGGGAGAACCAGCTATCACCAGGCTTGATTAGCCTTTCACCCCTATCCACAAGTCATCCCCTGGCTTTTCAACGACAGTGGGTTCGGTCCTCCAGTTAGTGTTACCCAACCTTCAACCTGCTCATGGATAGATCGCCTGGTTTCGGGTCTATACCCAGCAACTAAACGCCCTATTAAGACTCGGTTTCCCTACGGCTCCCCTATACGGTTAACCTTGCTACTGAATATAAGTCGCTGACCCATTATACAAAAGGTACGCAGTCACACCACGAAGGTGCTCCCACTGCTTGTATGCATGCGGTTTCAGGATCTATTTCACTCCCCTCACAGGGGTTCTTTTCGCCTTTCCCTCACGGTACTGGTTCACTATCGGTCAGTCAGGAGTATTTAGCCTTGGAGGATGGTCCCCCCATATTCAGACAAGGTTTCACGTGCCTCGCCCTACTCGTCATCATTATGTGTGCCCTTTCGTGTACGGGAATATCACCCTCTACGTTCGCACTTCCCAGAGCGTTCCACTAAAACACACATAACTTAATGGGCTGATCCCCGTTCGCTCGCCGCTACTGAGGGAATCTCAATTGATTTCTTTTCCTAAGGGTACTGAGATGTTTCACTTCCCCTCGTTCGCCTTGCAACACTATGTATTCATGTTGCAATACCTACCTTAAAGTAGGTGGGTTCCCCCATTCAGAAATCTCCGGATCAAAGGATATTTGCCGCCTCCCCGGAGCTTTTCGCAGGCTATCACGTCTTTCATCGCCTCTGACTGCCAAGGCATCCACCACATGCACTTAATTACTTGACTATACAACCCCAAACAGTCGTCAACACCTACAAGTGAGTGTTGTCCGTGCGATTCTTCATCGCTACTATCTGTTGTCTGTGTACTTAAACACTGTACAGCTTCAATCTAAATTCATATACCAAAACGCTTGATTCAGTTAATTTGCTAGTTCTCAATTCATCTAGATTAATTGCTTAATCTAAACTCTTGAGTGAACAATTTATTTCAGACTCAATTTTGCCAATCTGTTAATGAATAAACACGCCTTCGTCAGGTCATGCTTAATACCGTGATACTTAAATCACAGAAGTTAATAAACCAAGACCGAAATCTCTATTTACTAATTTCTGTAATCCGAACTTCTCTTAAGTTCTGGTGGAGACTAGGAGAGTCGAACTCCTGACCTCCTGCGTGCAAAGCAGGCGCTCTACCAACTAAGCTAAGTCCCCAGCTTACATCATCAGTCATGTATCTTTTATCTATAACTTCAACCAGTCAAAGTCATGGTGGGTCTGACAAGACTTGAACTTGTGACCCCACGCTTATCAAGCGTGTGCTCTAACCAACTGAGCTACAGACCCTCAGATACATCTATGAAGAACAACTTGTTGTGGATTCTTACCAATCGTCAATCTTTCGTTAAGGAGGTGATCCAGCCGCAGGTTCCCCTACGGCTACCTTGTTACGACTTCACCCCAGTCATCGGCCACACCGTGGTAACCGCCCTCTTTGCAGTTAGGCTAGCTACTTCTGGTGCAACAAACTCCCATGGTGTGACGGGCGGTGTGTACAAGGCCCGGGAACGTATTCACCGCGGCATTCTGATCCGCGATTACTAGCGATTCCGACTTCATGGAGTCGAGTTGCAGACTCCAATCCGGACTACGATCGGCTTTTTGAGATTAGCATCCTATCGCTAGGTAGCAACCCTTTGTACCGACCATTGTAGCACGTGTGTAGCCCTGGCCGTAAGGGCCATGATGACTTGACGTCGTCCCCGCCTTCCTCCAGTTTGTCACTGGCAGTATCCTTAAAGTTCCCGACATTACTCGCTGGCAAATAAGGAAAAGGGTTGCGCTCGTTGCGGGACTTAACCCAACATCTCACGACACGAGCTGACGACAGCCATGCAGCACCTGTATGTAAGTTCCCGAAGGCACCAATCCATCTCTGGAAAGTTCTTACTATGTCAAGGCCAGGTAAGGTTCTTCGCGTTGCATCGAATTAAACCACATGCTCCACCGCTTGTGCGGGCCCCCGTCAATTCATTTGAGTTTTAGTCTTGCGACCGTACTCCCCAGGCGGTCTACTTATCGCGTTAGCTGCGCCACTAAAGCCTCAAAGGCCCCAACGGCTAGTAGACATCGTTTACGGCATGGACTACCAGGGTATCTAATCCTGTTTGCTCCCCATGCTTTCGCACCTCAGCGTCAGTGTTAGGCCAGATGGCTGCCTTCGCCATCGGTATTCCTCCAGATCTCTACGCATTTCACCGCTACACCTGGAATTCTACCATCCTCTCCCACACTCTAGCTAACCAGTATCGAATGCAATTCCCAAGTTAAGCTCGGGGATTTCACATTTGACTTAATTAGCCGCCTACGCGCGCTTTACGCCCAGTAAATCCGATTAACGCTTGCACCCTCTGTATTACCGCGGCTGCTGGCACAGAGTTAGCCGGTGCTTATTCTGCGAGTAACGTCCACTATCTCTAGGTATTAACTAAAGTAGCCTCCTCCTCGCTTAAAGTGCTTTACAACCATAAGGCCTTCTTCACACACGCGGCATGGCTGGATCAGGCTTGCGCCCATTGTCCAATATTCCCCACTGCTGCCTCCCGTAGGAGTCTGGGCCGTGTCTCAGTCCCAGTGTGGCGGATCATCCTCTCAGACCCGCTACAGATCGTCGCCTTGGTAGGCCTTTACCCCACCAACTAGCTAATCCGACTTAGGCTCATCTATTAGCGCAAGGTCCGAAGATCCCCTGCTTTCTCCCGTAGGACGTATGCGGTATTAGCATTCCTTTCGAAATGTTGTCCCCCACTAATAGGCAGATTCCTAAGCATTACTCACCCGTCCGCCGCTAAGATCAGTAGCAAGCTACCTCTCTCCGCTCGACTTGCATGTGTTAAGCCTGCCGCCAGCGTTCAATCTGAGCCATGATCAAACTCTTCAGTTAAAATCATTTTGCACCTTATTTAAAGACAAGGTGCCAATTCTGGCTCATCAATTACTGACTTAAATTTCGCTCAAATAAACTTCGAGTAATTTAAACCAATCAATCAATGAAAATTATTTCGATTAATCAATCAGTAAAAATCCACACAAGTTGTTCTTCAATTCTCTTAATGATCTTCTTCCTGGTTCGTCACCAGCAAGCTAGGTCGGCTATATTACTCTTAATCTCTTAAAAGTCAACAGGTAATTTCGATATTTTTAAAACTCATCTCTCAAACCAACTTACCATCAAATTCATCACTTAAAGTAATCAACTTAATCACAAGTAACTGTTTTTCAACAAGTTTCTATCTACATCACCGCCGATGGATGTGCATTATAGATGATTAAGATCCCTTTGCAAGGGGTATTTCAGCCTTTTTCACTTGAGTGCCGTTTTTTTCTACTATTTTGCGAAAAAAGTGATATATATGGCTTTTTTTTAGGCATCTTCACTGCCTTTTATTAGTTTTATATTTAAGAATTTGGGACATTTTTAATTTCCTATGTCTTTAATAGAGTTTATAGACATATATACTCCCTTAAGTCCAAAGATTCCAAAGATTCCAAAGATTCCAAAGATTCCAAAGATTCCAAAGATTCCAAAGATTCCAAAGATTCCAAAGATTCCAAAGATTCCAAAGATTCCAAAGATTCCAAAGACAGACTAGAGCAAATACTCTATTTATTGATTAATACTTTCTATTCTTTACTTATTCTATTTTTCTACTTATTAAGTTAATTACAAATTGTTCCACGTGGAACGCTTAATTGTTTTTGTGATCAGAAATAAAAAAAGCAGGATTACTCCTGCTTTTTACTCTATAACTTTATTTTATTAGTCAGTGAAAATTACACGTGCAATTGCTTTTTTACCTGATTGAATAATAAAGCTTCCTTTTTCTTTTACAGAGAAGCTTGCATCAACGGCATTCCAGTCAACTTTTACCGCACCACGAGCAACCGCATCTTTTGCCGCAGCTGCATTTGGGTTTAGCCCCGCTACACGTAAAATCGTAGCAATAAAGATTTCTCCTCCAAACTCACCAAGTGAAATAGTCACTTCTGGTGTGTCTTCAGGTACTTCACCTTCTGTAATACGGTTACCAGCACTCTTATGGGCATTAGCAGCAGCTTCTGCATCATGGAAGCGTTCAACTAACTCAAGTGCAAGGATGCGTTTTACTTCTTGTGGATTACGACCAGCAGCAATTTCATCTAATAGAGCTTTGATCTCATCAAGAGATTTGAAGCTTAATAAATCGAAATAGCGTTCAATTAAAGAGTCTGGCATTGATAAAACTTTTTGGTACATGGCCCCTGGTGTATCAAATACACCAATATAGTTACCTAAAGATTTAGACATTTTATTTACGCCATCTAGACCTTCTAGAATCGGCACAGTGATACACACTTGAGATTCTTGGCCATAACGGCTTTGTAAAGTACGACCCATAAGTAAGTTAAAGGTTTGGTCTGTACCGCCTAACTCAACATCAGCTTCAAGCGCAATTGAGTCATAGCCTTGAACTAAAGGATATAAAAACTCATGAATTGCAATCGGCTGGTGGTTGCTATAACGCTTTGTAAAGTCATCACGCTCTAACATACGTGATACGGTTTGCTGACTTGCTAATTGGATAAGGTCAGCAGCAGACTTTTGATTAAACCATTCTGAGTTAAAACGTACTTTTGTTTTATTCGGATCTAATATCTTGAAAACTTGTTCTTGATAAGTTTTAGCATTGGCTTCTACTTGTTCACGTGACAACGGCGGACGAGTTGCGCTTTTACCAGTTGGGTCACCAATCATCGCTGTATAGTCACCAATTAAGAAGGTAACTTCATGGCCCAAGTCTTGGAAAGTTTTTAGTTTATTAATAAGAACCGTATGTCCTAAATGTAAATCTGGTGCTGTAGGGTCAAAACCAGCTTTAATTTTAAGAGGACGATTCTCTTTAAGCTTTTTCAGTAAATCTTCTTCTGAAATAATTTCGTGCGTGCCTCGTTGGATGAGGGCAAGCTGTTCTTCGGCGGGCAAGAAATTTGACATCACAAAACCTAAACACATCAGTTATTCAATTTGTGCGATATACTAACATTTTTTCAGCGTCTTGCAGGGGAAGTTGCATATGAGCGCAATCTATATCGGCGTAATGACTGGCACTAGTATGGATGGTGTGGATATTGTAGCGGCTTCATTTGAGCCACTACAGCTTCATGCCACTCTTACAGTTCCATTCGAACCCGAGTTACGTGATGAGCTTATGGCATTAACTTTACCTGATGACAATGAAATTGACCGCATGGGTAAAGCTGATGTTGCTCTAGCCCAAATGATTGGTCATGGGATTAATACTCTGATTGAAAAGCATCAATTAGACCGTAGCCAAATTAAAGCAATTGGGTCGCATGGGCAAACCATTCGTCACCGTCCAGAACATGGCTTTACGCTACAAATTGGCGATCCCAACATCATTACTGAAATCACTCAGATTCCGGTTGTTTCAGATTTCCGTCGTAGAGATATGGCAGCAGGTGGTCAAGGCGCGCCATTAGTTCCGGCTTTCCATCAAGCATTATTTCAACATCCAAGTATTCATCGTGTAATTTTGAATTTGGGTGGTATAGCTAATGTGAGTATGCTGCCTGCCAATAACAGTGACGGCGTATTTGGTTTTGATACAGGTCCTGCAAATATTTTGATGGATGCTTGGTGCCATCGCCATACAGGTCATCCATATGATGAAAATGGTGACTGGGCAGCTTATGGTCATCCTATCCGCTCTTTACTCGACCGTCTCCATGCCCACGAGTATTTTTCTAAAGAACCACCTAAGAGCACAGGACGTGAAGACTTTAATATTGATTGGTTAGATGATCAGTTAATCGATTGGCGAAATGATTTAACTTATGATGAGTTAGAAGATACCCCTGAAAATATCCAAGCCACCTTATTAAAGCTTACGGTACGTGCTATTCAAAAAGCGATTTATCGTTCTGAGATGGAAACAGGTGAAGTATATGTCTGTGGTGGTGGTGCTTATAACTCTTATTTGTTAGAACAATTACGTTGGCGTTTACGTAAACATAATTGGTCTGTTCAACCTACCGATGTGTTAGGACTTTCCCCTACTTGGGTCGAGGCTACAGAATTTGCATGGTTAGCAATGCGCTTTGTAGATGGTTTAAGTGGTAATTTACCAGCAGTAACAGGTGCTTCGGATTTCAGAATCCTAGGCACGATCACGGCGGTATAAAACTATTTGTTGATTGATTGGCTAGATTCGACCTCATAGCACATTTACTGACCCGAAATGCTGTTATTTAAATGAGCATAAAAACTCATGATAAATGCCGATAAAAATAATTTAAGGCATGTTTGTATGGATCTAACTAAACGTATTCATCAATACACACGTGGGGCTTGGACATTCGATGTGATTGATTCAGGCCCTATAGATGGTCCTCTCGTTGTTTTATTGCATGGTTTTCCAGAAACTGCTCATAGTTGGGAGCAGACTTCGGAATTATTGCATGAGTATCAATTTAGAACACTTGCGATTCATCAACGTGGTTATAGTTTAAATGCTAGACCTCAAAGCCGATTTCAATATCCCTTGAGTGAACTTGTAGAAGACGTAGCAAGTTTAATTAAACAGCTTGGCCAGCCAGTTTATTTAATGGGGCACGACTGGGGCTCGGCAATCGCTTCGGGCGTTGCTATAAAGTATCCACAATATATTCAACATCTCACTTTAGTTTCTGTGCCCCACCAAGCTGCATTTTTAAAAGCTTTTTTAAGCAGTAGACAACTTTTTAAATCTTATTATTTTGCAATTTTTCAGTTACCGATTCTGCCCGAACTTTTATTTAAAAAGATACCTAAATTGGGTCGTAGGTTTCTAAAGTCATCAGGCATGACTGAACAGCAAATTGCGATATTTGAGGCTGAGTTTATAAAGGAAAATAGATTAACCACGGCGTTGAATTGGTATCGTGGCTTTTTTTGGGACAAACCTCAAAATCCATTTAAAGTTATAGATGTTCCAACTCTTTTTATTTGGGGTAAACATGATATTGCCGTTACAGAAAAAAGCGCCGAGCTAAACTCACATTATTTTAAAAATAGTTATGAATCAATTTTTATGGATGCATCACATTGGATTCCCTATCAGAATGCACCTGAACTCGTGCAATATTTTTTAGAATCTGTCGGTAAAAAATAATGATTTGATCAATAAAAAAACCTCTCAAAATAGAGAGGTTTTTTAAATTTTAAAATTCTATTAAATCGAGAATGAAGAACCACAACCACATGTTGTTGTTGCATTCGGGTTTTGTACGATAAAACGCGAACCTTCAAGACCTTCTACATAGTCAACTACTGAACCAATTAGGTATTGGTAGCTAAGTGAGTCAACCAGCATTTTTACATCGCCATTTACAAATTCTGCATCATCTTCATTTACGCTTTCAGCAAAATTAAAGCCATACGAAAACCCTGAACACCCGCCTCCTGTTACATATACACGTAACATGAGATCGTCATTCCCTTCACTATCACGGAGTTGGCGTACCTTATTGGCAGCATTATCTGTCAAAACTAGAGCTTGGGCATTCATGATGATTGTTCCTCGGATTTTGCTGTGCCTTTCAAAATAAAAAAGACCCTATATTGAGTATAGCATAATCAATATAGGGTCTGTCTTCGAAGTTTAAAGCGAATCTTGAGTATTTTTATCAAGATTATTTGTAATTCTCATCTTGTAAGCCACATTCGAAGTTTTTAGCATCTTGCTTACAACGGAATTGCCATAGTAGTTTCATCATGCGTTTATCATACACACCGCGTTGTGTAAGGTTAATTCGAGATTCACGCATAAGCTTTTGGTAACCCGGTTTATCGGCTGCTGGAACATCCATCCAGTATTTTTGTGGAATATCCGCTTTCATTTTACCCAAGATCGTAAAAGCACGTGGTAGCTGACCTGAAACCCACTCTCTAGATTTCTGTCCAAAACCAGCTGGGAACTTATCAGGTCGGATAATAATATTTCCTGTGACCTGTAAGATTGGATAATTCACGATCGCACCTTTTGTACCTAAACCTTTTTGTAGTTCCAAAGGTTTAAATGCTGCTGCTGGCGCACCAATAATATCAACTTGATGGTTATTAAATTTCGCACCGAAATTTGTTACGTCAGCACTAACCGCCTGTGCCCCGACCTGCTGAACCATAATTTTTTGTGCTTCATCATAATCAAGCACAGCAATTTTCTTACCTGCAGCTTTCGCTACTGTATTTATGCTACGGTCATTTACCAAAAGGTAAGCATCACCAACCGGAATAACACCGACAACCTCATAGCGACCATTAACCATATATTTACTAAAAGTCGGACTCGCTAAACCTTGCATCACTTTTACAGCAAGCTTGAGATCAGGAATGGCCCCAATTGCATCTAATGATCCAGTAAATGAGTTAAATTGGCGACCACGCATCCCTGACACGCTAATACCATCACATTTACCCGCTTTAAAATCTTCAGCAATCACGGCTTCATTCTGGTTTACTTTAAGCTCGATATCAGCTCCCCAGTTTTTAGCGGCAAGTTGATAATCCTTCATCAGCGCATAAACGTCGCCATTTTTTCCAACGAAGTCAAAAACACATACTGTTTGTTTAGCCTGAGCTGCAAAAGAAACTGTGGTAAGTCCCATCGCAAGTAATAGCGTTTTGGAAAATTGCATATTCTTTTTCCTTTCCTTGTGGAGTTTTTGTTTTTCGATACCAAGAAATTTCACACCATCAGGTATGAATCGGATAGGCTTCACATAAAAATCATGTTGGAATATTTTTATAGACCGTTTTTGCTTTTATGATTTTATTTCCATGAAAAATAGATAGCGATTAACCTACCTATTAGCAATTATTTTAATCACTCAAGTCCTTGATCCATTTTTATACCTTCATGTTTCCTTATGAAGTTTTTATCTAAATTTAGCTTAACGTCTTTCTATTTATCCACAATGGCAGAACTGACAGCGCATATAAAACAAAAAGCCTAGAACTCAGTCTAGGCTTTCTGAAAGAAATTAGTATTATTCACCAGGCATTGAACATTCAAAGTTAGCCTTGTCTACAGAACAACGTGCTTTTTTGAGTACAGACATCATTCCAGCATCGTAAACACCGCGTTTAGTTAAGTCCATACGGCCATCACGCAACATTTTTTGATACTTAAGTTTGTCTTCTGCACTTAAGTTCATTTTGTATTTGCCAGGAATTTGCGCTTCTAAACGGTTGATCATTGCAAAGCTCTTAGGTAACTGTTTAACAAACCAGTCACGAGATTTTTGGCCAAAACCAGCTGGGAATTTATCAGAACGTAATACTAGATCTGCTGTAACGTGTAATACAGGGAAGTTCCACATTACACCGTTTGCGCCTAAACCTTTATTTAACTCTAATGGTTTGTAAGCATAAGCAGGTGCACCTACCATATCTACCTGACCATTGTTAAATTTAGCAGCAAAGTTTGAGATATCAGAAAGAACTGCTTGAGCTCCTACACGTTGCACCATAATTTTTTGTGCATCGTCATAGCCAAGTACAGCGAATTTTTTACCCGCAGCTTTTTCAACAGAGTTGATGTTTTTGTCGCGTACGAAAATGAATGCTGAACCTAGCGGAGAAATACCAGCAACTTCGTATTTTTTACCACCCATATTCGTGGTCATTTTTGCTGCATTACGCGCATCTAATACATAAGTAATTGCACGTTGAGCGATTTGGTTGTTTGGAACACCACCGAGTGAGTCGATAGATCCTGCAAATTTATTATATTGGCGTGCACGCATTGCTGTCATTGCTACAGCATCACATTTACCTGCTTTAAAATCATTATCAGCAACAGCCTCGTCCTGACGAGGAACTAAGTTAATTTCAGTACCCCAGCCTTTTGCAGCAAGAGCCCATTCTTCCATCATTTTATATGAGTCGCCTGCTTTTCCTAAGAGGTCGAATACACATACGGTACTCGCTGCTTGCGCTGAAGCAGAAAAACCAACAACAGAAGCGGCAGCCATAGCAAGTACGATTTTTTTCATTTTCTTCATCCTTCCACGGAACAGATTTTTTGTTTGAAGTTTCCTTTCAAACACAGATATTAATCATGTTTTTTAGAAAAAAATAGAGCTTTTACTCAAATATTTTTATCTCATTGAACCATTGTTTGTTGGTTTTAAATTATTTATTAAAAGGAAAAATCGCTAATTTTCCGTAAGTTACTTTTTATATTCACAATTTTCATACCCATATTCAGCTTTGAAATATATGTAGCGTTTTTGTGTTTAAAAAATAAACTACTCTCCATTAAGCGTACATTCAAAATTTGTCCGTTCAACTGTACAGCGGGCGCGCTTTAGCACACTCATCATTGTTGCATCGTATACACCTTGTTTTGTTAAGCTGAGGCGACCTTCACGTAAAATTTTTTGATATTTAGTTTTGTCTTCTGCTGAAAAATTAATTTTAATTTTTGAGGGTACGCTCATTTCTAGCCGTTTTATCATGGCAAAATTCTGAGGTAATTTTTGTATAAACCAAGCACGTGACTTTATACCGAAATCTGTGGGGAACTTATCACTTCGGGCAATTAAATCACCCGTAACGTTAACTACGGGGAAAGTAAACATTGCCCCTTTCACGCCAACCCCTTTACCAATCTCTAAAGGTTTATAAGCATAGGCTGGTGCCGCAATTGCATCGACTTGGCCACTATTAAACTTTTTCACAAAATCGGTAATTTCTGAAGGAATGGGCTTAGCGCCAACGCTTTCCACCATAATTTTTTGTGCTGCGTCATATTGCAAAATAGCAAATCTAGTCCCACGTACTTTTTCAATTGAGTTGAGATTTTTATCCTTCACAAATAAATAAGCTAATCCAATCTGGACAATACCAACGACCTCGTAATTGGTTCCATTTTGTGCAGTCACCATGCGATGTTTATTACGCTTATCTAAAACATAACTAATAGCTTTTTGAGCAATTGCATTACTGGTTACCCCTCCAATAGCATCAATCGAACCTGCAAATTTATTGTAATTTCGCGCTCGCATGGAGGTCATATAAGCGGCGTCACACTTACCTTCACGCAGTCTACGGTCAACTAAGCCTTCATCTTGAAATGGAATTAAAGTGATATCTGCTTGCCATTCTTTCGCTGCAAGCGCCCACTCTTCCATCATTTTATAGGACTCACCTGACTTTCCTAATAAATCAAACACACAGACATTTTGTCCTGCATGTACTGTCCCCACAGCACAGCAAAATGCTGCACCAATTATCCCCAATCTTTTTTTCATTTGACTTTCCTTAGTCTAGTTTTATTAGTAGCTCATTAATCAACCAAATTTTAAACTGTTTTTATTTTAGCCATATTTTTTTAAAAGTATTCTATCTTATTCAATATTTTGAAAATTTCGGATGAATAGCGAAATTTAGAATATCTTGATATATCTAATTATTAATACCTGCTCACTAAAATCCGGAAAGTTTTGTTTTCATCGGCAGTTCTCTTTAAAATACAGCATCCCTAACTCACCTCGATACAATAAGATGATTCAATTTGACCAAGTTTCTTTACGCCGCGGTGGACGTGTTCTATTTCAAAAAGCGTCTATGCAATTACACCCAGGTTGGAAGATTGGTCTAACTGGTGTAAATGGCGCAGGTAAATCGACCTTATTTGCTGCATTACTTGGAAGTTTAGGTGCAGATGAAGGTTCACTTACTCGTCCGACAGGCTGGACCGTGGCGCATATGGCGCAAGAAGTAAAAGCCCTAGATATGCCTGCAATTGATTTTGTTCTTTCAGGTGATGAAGAGTTTTGGGATATTCAAAATAAGCTTGCTCAACCAGATCAACTGACTGATTTTGAATTGGCTAAATTGCATGGCCGTTTTGATGAAATCCATGGTTATTCAGCGCCCTCTAAAGCTGCGCAGCTCATGGCAGGCCTTGGCTTTCTAGAAAATCAATTACGTTTGAATGTTGAGAGCTTCTCGGGGGGATGGCGTATGCGTTTAAATTTAGCGCGTACCCTCATGAGTCGTTCTGACCTACTCTTACTGGATGAGCCAACAAACCACTTAGATTTGGATGCAATTCTGTGGTTAGAAGATTGGCTTAAAGCCTATGAAGGTACACTCATTCTAATTTCGCATGACCGCGACTTTTTAGATGCGATTACAGATCATATTCTTCACATTGAAAATCAAGAACTCACGCTTTACACCGGAAACTACTCTACATTTGAAACTACACGTAGTGAACGTCTTGCCCAGCAACAACAAGCTTTTGAAAAGCAGCAAGAAACACGTGCTCACTTACAAAAGTTTATTGATCGTTTTAAAGCAAAAGCGACTAAAGCTCGTCAGGCACAAAGTCGTATTAAACAACTTGAGCGCATGCAGCAACTTGCACCAGCCCATGTAGATACGCCGTTTACATTTAGTTTCCGTGAACCGACTAAAATGAGTTCACCATTGCTGACTTTAGATAATGCCAGCATTGGTTATGGCGATAAGCAAATAGCCGAAAAAATTAGATTACAAATTACACCAAACTCACGTATTGGTTTACTGGGTATGAACGGCGCAGGTAAGTCAACACTGATTAAAAGCTTGGTTGGTGATTTACCACTTTTGGCAGGTGAACGTAAAGCTTCCGAGCTGCTTAATATTGGTTACTTTGCGCAGCACCAGATGGATGCTTTAGATGGTCACGCTAGTCCAATGCTACAGCTTGCGCGTATAGCAGATAAACAAATTAGTGAAGCCACTCTACGTTCATTCTTAGGTAGTTTTGGTTTTAGCGGTGAACGCATGGATACACCATGTGAAAGCTTTTCTGGTGGAGAACGTGCTCGTTTAGCCCTAGCACTCATTGTATGGCAGCGTCCAAATGTTTTAATTCTCGATGAACCGACGAACCATTTAGATCTTGATATGCGTCATGCACTGAGCATGGCATTACAAGATTTTGAAGGTGCCGTTGTTCTGGTTTCCCACGAACGTCAACTTATTGCAAGTGTATGTGATGAGCTTCTTTTAGTACACGGCGGTAAATGTACTGAGTTCGAGGGTGATTTACAGGACTATGCTAAATGGCTACGTGAAGCACGTCAGCAGCAAATCAATGCTCAGACTGCCGTCGCACAGAACAACTCTTCCTCTGCCGCTCCAGCGCCTGCTAAAGTTGATAAAGAAGCACAGCGTAAAGAAGCAGCTCGCCGTCGTGAACAGACTCGACCTATTCGTAAAAATATTGAAAAGGTTGAATCACAAATTGAAAAGCTACAACCACAGCTCGCCAAAATTGAAGAATCCTTAGCAGACACATCTTTATATGAGGCTGCACGTAAGGATGATCTACTCAAACTTATGAATGAGCAGACAGAGCTGAAAGCTAAACTTGAGCAACACGAAGAGCAGCTTTTGGAACTTATGATGGAGTTAGAAGAAATGGAAGCTTCTTTTGATTAATCCATTTTCTAAAATAAAAAAGCCGATTTCTTAATCGGCTTTTTTATTTGTTAATAAGGCGTATAAAAAGCCCCTAATTCATTTAAATTGGTATTGATCGGTAAAGGCCAAACATTGCTTGATAGACTGTCAGCAATATATAAATCGTATCCGCCTCGACTTCCTGTTTGTCCTGCAAGAGACACCACCATGTAACGCTGATCTAAAGGAGCTGGGTCGGAAGTATCATAATTGGTGTTGTTAAATGGCAAACGTGTAGTTTGTTTATTAGCCATATCATAAATATAGATCTGGTCATGAGGATTTGTTGGGCTATACCAGCGCACATATAAGAACCGACTTCCTTGCCACCATACTGGATAATATGAAGCGATATTGGTCAGTTGTGTATCATAAGCACCCGACTGATCAATACTAAAAATTCTAGAATTATTTCCAGCACCTTTTGCATACAAAATTTGAGTGGTATTCACCATCGAATAAGGCATCGATTCTTCTATATCCCAACCATTTTGAGTCACAGAAGTCATCGTACGATCCGTCATTTTAACGATTTTTAGATCGCCATTTTGTTTAAAAATAATACGCTGGTTATCTATAAATTTAGGGTCTTCATCGCGCTTATTATTGCCCTGAGTTAGGTTAATGGGTAACTCAGTGCTTCCGACTTTCCAAACATACACATCCCATGCATCGCCATAATGCTGTCCAGAATTCACTCCCATAAACGTTAACCATTTTCCATCTGGAGAGAAATGGCTATTCATCATATGGTCAATTTTCCAATTTGCGCCGAGTAATGTGGTCTGCTGTGTTGTGAAGTTATAAAGATAAAGCTTACTGTCCCATGCCTCATAATCACTATAACGATGAAATACTAATTTTCCATAAAAGGTGGGGGCTATCGCAGCATGCAGTTGAAATAAACAATTAAAAAATATGATTCCAATGCATAAGAGTTTTTGTATTTTTTTCATAATTATATTTCCTATTGTTATTAGTAAGTACCGCATAGAGAATATAACTTCGAATAGTTTACTTGTTAAACAAAATACTTTTTTCGGATACAAAAAAGGGCTAATGATGATTAGCCCGTTACCATAAAAAATCAATTATCTAAATTTTTTATGATTTTCATTTCGTATTTTGACTAAATTAATTGCTTCAGTTTTGGCTTGATCTAATTGTCCTTGCTCAACTAAAACAGTTACTTTATCAATTTCGGCAACAAGCTGATCTAAACCAGCTTGGTACTCTTTTACCTTTACATTTTCTGATGGCAAACCTTCGAGTTTATGCGGCAAATATTGCTTAGAAGAAACTGCTGCTTCACGCATTACAACAAGCTGTTTTTTTGCGTTATCAGCATCTTTCGCTTCAGCAAATGCTTTAGTACTCTTAGCTAAAGTTTTCATATTCGTTTCTAGGTCTGCCGCCCAAACAGCAGAACTTCCTAAAAACACACATGAAATTAATAGGCTAGCTAATAATTTCTGATTCATCATTCTCTCCCTAGACTGATTTAGAATCATGTTATGAATTAAGCATCAATATCCGCATTTAAAGCATTCTCTTCAATGAATGCACGACGTGGTTCAACATCATCACCCATTAAGCAAGAGAACATACGATCTGCTTCAATCGCATCATCAATTGTCACCTGCAACATATTACGGTTTTCAGGGTCCATTGTTGTTTCCCACAACTGTTCAGCATTCATCTCTCCAAGACCTTTATAGCGTTGGATCATCATACCGCGGCGTGAATCTTGTAAAATATGTTGCCAAACTTGATGGAAGTTAGCCACTTGAATACGGCGATCACCTTTTTGTAAAAAAGCACCGTCTTCAAGTAAAGTGAACCAACTCTTCGAGTTTTTGAGTAAACGTGCATATTCAGCAGAATTCAGTAAAGCTGCATCAAGCAAATACGCATGCGGCAGATTATGAACATAGACAGTAATACGCGGCCAATAATGCGCAGATTTTTCACCTTGAGCATTTTCACGTTCAAATGCCTCTAGAGAGATTTCTGGACGTAAACTTGGCTGTAATCTGGTAATGATATCGCGCACCTGATCAGCCCATTGTTGTACATAAGCTTCATCATGGTTTTGATCACTCTTGAATGCTTCTACTTCAAGTAAAGCATCCAGTAAGCTAGCTGGATAACGTAAAGTTAAGCGCTGTAAGCTCTTTTGTGAAACTTGATAGTCTTGAATCACTTTCGCCAGTGCTTCACCAGTAATTGCAGGTGCTTCAGCATTGGTATGTAGAGATAGCTCATCAATTGCATTTGAGATGAGATAAGTTTCCAACGCATCATTATCTTTGATGTATTGTTCTTGCTTACCTTTCTTCAATTTATACAAAGGTGGCTGAGCAATATAAATATGCCCACGCTCAACCAATTCTGGCATTTGACGGAAGAAGAAAGTTAACAACAAGGTACGGATGTGCGAACCATCGACGTCGGCATCGGTCATGATAATGATTTTATGATAGCGAAGCTTATCAGGGTTATATTCTTCACGACCAATACCACAGCCAAGTGCAGTGATTAAAGTACCCACTTCCTGACTAGAAATCATTTTGTCAAAGCGTGCACGTTCAACGTTCAGGATTTTACCTTTCAACGGTAAAATAGCCTGCATTTTACGATTACGACCTTGTTTAGCACTACCACCAGCAGAGTCACCCTCGACTAGATATAATTCAGAAAGTGCTGGGTCTTTTTCCTGACAATCTGCCAATTTACCTGGTAAACCTGCAATATCAAGTGCACTTTTACGACGTGTCATTTCACGCGCCTTACGTGCAGCATCACGTGCACGCGCAGCATCAATAATTTTACCGGCAATTGATTTTGCAGCTTGCGGGTTTTCAAGTAAGTAAGCAGAGAACTCTTTGTTCATTGCTTGCTCAACCGCTGGTTTTACTTCACTCGATACTAGTTTTTCTTTAGTTTGAGAAGAGAATTTCGGATCAGGTACTTTTACCGAAATAATCGCGGTTAAACCCTCTCGTGCATCATCGCCTGTCACATTGACTTTTTCTTTCTTGAGAATATTTTCATTTTCAAGATATTGGTTAAGACCACGCGTTAAAGCCGCACGGAAACCTGCTAAATGAGTACCGCCATCCTTTTGAGGAATATTGTTGGTAAAACAACGCACGTTTTCTTGATAACTTTCATTCCACTGCAATGCAACTTCTACACCGATACCGTTTTCTGTATCCGCGGTGAAATGGAAAATCTCGTTTAGATGAGTTTTACCTTCGTTAATGTATTTTACAAACTCAGATAAACCACCTTCGTAGTCATATACATGCTCAAGGTTAATACGTTCATCACGTAAAACAATACGCACGCCCGCGTTTAAAAATGAAAGCTCACGTAAACGACGCGCTAAAATTTCAACGTTAAAAATAGTTTGACTAAAAGTTAGTTCACTTGGCCAAAAACGTACAGTTGTACCACTGCTATCCGTTTCACCAATCACACGTAATGGATATTGCGGATCACCGTGGTGATACTCTTGTTCATGCACTTGGCCAGCGCGATTAATAATTAAATGCAATTTACTTGAAAGCGCATTTACAACTGAAACGCCTACGCCGTGCAAACCACCTGAAACTTTATAGCTGTTATCGTCAAACTTACCGCCTGCGTGCAAGATCGTAAGAATTACTTCCGCTGCAGACACCCCTTCTTCAGGGTGGATATCGGTTGGAATACCACGGCCATTATCAGAAACACTTACCGATTCATCTTCGTGAATCGTGACAATAATTTCGTCACAATGCCCAGCTAAAGCTTCATCGATTGCGTTATCGACAACCTCGAATACCATATGGTGTAAACCGGTACCGTCGTCTGTATCCCCAATATACATACCCGGACGTTTACGAACTGCATCTAATCCACGTAATACTTTAATACTAGAGGAATCATAAGCCTTTTCATTGGTTTGTTCTGTTTGAGAGGCTGATTGAGACTCTGAACTCATGGTTTCTCCCTAGCAAATATAGGTTTATTCAAAGATGGGTAACATCAAAAAATTATGGTGAAGCAAGACTAACTTGACCGGATTCAACATTGAATAATTGATATGAAATAGACAGATCATGTAAGTGTTTTTTTACCGATGCATGATCTAAAGTTGTCATAAAAACCTGGCTACCAAGTTGGCTTAATCGTTCAATTAAACGTTGTTGTGCGGTTAAGTCTAATTCTGCTGTCAGATCATCTAATAATACCACAGTTTCCTTATTACTCGCATGTAACATTGCAATTTGTGACAGTTTTAAGGCAATAATCAAGAGTTTTTTCTGACCTCTTGATAAAACTACATCAGCATGTCCAAACGGAGTTTTTAAGCGCAAATCTGCACGATGTGGGCCATATTCAGTATAGCGTCGTTCGATGTCTTTTTGGTGTTGATTCAGAAAGTCTTGCATGAGTCCCTGCTCTGTATGAAAACCGGGACTATATTCCAGTTCAATCTCTAGATCAGGTAGCAATTGACTTAAATCATTTTGAAAAAAGACATTCCATTGTTCCACAATACTTAAACGCTGAGAGTGTAAAATTTCACCATAATCACTCAACATTTTATTCCACGGCTCTAAATCCGCTAGAGAAATATTCCGTCTGGTTTTAAGTAAAGTATTACGCTGCTTTAATGCACGAGAATAATATTGCCAAGCAAAATAAAACTCAGGTTCCACGTGGAACATCAGCCAATCTAAAAGCTGGCGCCGAGGTTTCGCCCCATGGTCAATAATATCTGTACTTTGTGGATCAATATGCTGCAAAGGAAGCAGTTTAGCGAGTTGTCCTTGTGTAGCCACTGTATCGCCATTGACCTTCATTAACTGCTCACCAGAGGCCAACTTTTGCATGCCAATTTTTTCAGTTGCAGATTGCGCGAAAACAATCGCATCTTCAGCAGAGTATTGAATATAATTTTTAGGTATGTGGGTGCGGAACGACCGCCCTGTTGCAAGCAAATGGATTGCTTCCAGTATTGAAGTTTTTCCTGAACCGTTAGCGCCATAAAATACATTAAACGGTTGCAACCCTTGGAGTGCAACCGTTTTTAAATTACGCACACGTTCAATATTTAAACGCGTAAGATGCATATTAGATAGCCAGATTATACACGCATCGGCATAACGACATAGGTTTGATCAGGATGTGCCGGGTCTTGAACCAATACAGATTGGTTTGCCTCAGTCATGCTCATATTTACATCATCACCATCAAGCACACCTAAAACATCCAGCAAATATTGCGCATTAAATGACATTTCAAGCGGTATGTTTTGATACTGAATCGCTAAATCTTCAATCGCTTCGTCTTGTTCAGGGTTATTTGCACGTAGCTGTAAAGAATCTTGATTAAAATTCAAGAAAACACCACGTAATTTCTCATTACTCAAAATTGCGACGCGTTGTAATGATTGTTTGAACACATCATGGCTAATTAACACATGTTTATCGCCACCACGTGGAATTACACGACGATAATCAGGGAATTTTCCATCAATCAACTTTGTAGTAAAGCGAACAGTGATATCGCCCTGCTCTTTGTCACGGCTTGGCGTATTAATTGTGACATTTAACAATTCACGACCAATCAGCAACGTTAATTGTTCATCTTCAATGCTAAGTAAACGCTGTAATTCACCAACAGCTTTACGAGGCACAATTGCTTGGACCAATTGAGATGATGTAGAAGAAGCAGTAATTTCACAAAGTGCTAAACGGTGACCATCTGTTGTTACTGCACGTAATTGATTTTCATCAATTTCTAATAAAGTACCCGTTAAATAGAAACGTACATCTTGTACGGCCATAGCAAAAGCCGTTTTTTCAAATAAACGCTTTAACTCACGTTGAGTGACCTGTACTTGTGTACCTTGACTATTTTCAGTGGTCAATAATGGATAATCTTCTGCCGGTAAAGTACCTAATACAAAACGGCTATTACCAGATTTTAAAATACATCTTTGATCTTCTGTAATTTGTAAGTCAATCAATGCAGCTGTAGGCAATGATTTACAAATTTCCATCAACTTACGAGCAGGAACAGTTGTTTCACCTGCTTCAATGCATGCCCCTTCTGTTAAAACAGTACTGGCAACCAGCTCGACTTCTAAATCAGAACCGGTAATGGTGAGTGCCTGAGCATTAGTCTGAATTTTGACGTTTGAAAGAATATTCAATGTATGACGACGTTCTACCGCACCGACAACATGCGATAAAACATTGAGTAAGCTTTCTTTAGCGATTTTCAAACGCACGATTCATTCCTCTAGCAACTTGGAGCAAATATTTCATTTTTTAGCTGTGTACTATGCTGCACTTACGTAGACTTTGCAACAATGTCTTATCATTTCATTAACTCTGGAGTAGACGTAATAGATTTTTATAATCTTCGTCAAAAATCGGATCTTCTTCACGTAGACTTACTACTTTTTCGCAAGCATGCATGACTGTACTGTGGTCACGTCCACCAAAAGCCATTCCAATTTCGGGAAAACTATCACCAGTCAACTCACGAGCAAGTCCCATTGCTAACTGACGTGGTCGCGCATAGATTCGAGTCCGCTTTGGTCCTACCAGTTCTTTTAAAGGAATACGGAAATATTCACTCACCACACGTTGGATATTTTCTACACTAATTGTACGTGCACGGATTGCCAACACATCTTTTAAAGACTCGCGGACAACATCAAGATCAATTGGTGCACCTTTAAAACGAGAAATTGCGACGACTTTATTGAGTGCGCCTTCAAGTTCACGTACGTTGGCAACTACTTGTTGTGCAATAAATAATGCACAATTTCGAGGTAAATCAACGCCGCTATTTTCGGCTTTTTTCAATAGAATTTCGATACGAGTTTCAATATCTGGCGGTTCAACGCCTACTGAAAGACCCCAAGAAAAGCGAGAAACCAAACGGGGGTCTAACTCGGTCAATTCTTTTGGATAACGATCTGAAGTTAAAATAATCTGTTTAGATTCATCAAGTAATGCATTGAATGTATAGAAGAATTCAACCAAACTTGCTTCTTTACCTGCTAAAAGATGAATATCATCGACCAACAATAAGTCTAAAGAACGGCAATTTTTCTTAAATTCTTCAACTTTGCCTTTTTGCAAAGAACTTACAAAATCCTGAACAAAGCTCTCAGAGGTCATATACATCACCCGTGCATTAGGCTTGGCTTGCAATAAAGCATTACCAACTGCCTGCATCAAGTGAGTCTTACCCAATCCTGTCGGACCATATAAGAATAAAGGGTTATGCTGTGAAGCACCTAATTGTGTTAATACCTTTCTACATGTTTCAGCAGCCATCTGGTTCGAACGGCCTTCAACAAATAAAGAAAAAGTAAATTGGGGGTTTAATAGTTTCTTTTTCGGTGTTTTTGGGTTCACTACACTATTAGTAGTAGGTGAACTGGAAATAGAATCTGGTTCTTTTTTTACTTTAATACTTTGTTGGGGCGCAGTTTGCAAAGCAGCAGTTGTAGTTGCTGGCTGCTCACCTGATGACAAAATACTACCAGGACGAGAATCAACTAAAATCTCAACCTGACGTACTCGCCCTTCTGATAACTGTTCGGCCAATATAGAAATTAATTCTAAATGGTTCTCTTGAATGTAACGCGTCCAATAAGGATTAGGTGCATAAAGACGCAGTGTCCCTTCTACTTCTTCAGCAACTAATGGGCGAATCCACATCGCAAAGACGTTATCAGAGAGCTCTTGTCGCAAGCGAGTTAAGCAGTCTGTCCAAAGCATGTGTATCCCCTATTTCTTTCTGCGTTTTAAATTCAAATAATCTAAAGATTAACCCTTCCTGATGAGAAGGGGTCGCCATTCTAACCAAGTTATCCACATCTGTCATGACGATTTCAGTTGATTTTGTCTAAAAAGAAATCTCTTGTGAATAAATTTAAATTCAAAATGGCTTGTGTATAACTTTTTGCACAACCTGTGGATAAATTAACACATAAACTTATCCACAATCCATAAATATAGTAAAAACAGAGTTATCAACAACTCAAATATATGTTTTTTAAATTTAAAAGTGCGAAATCCACAGAAAAAGTTATCCCTAATAAGAATAAATTTAAATTTCTAAATTTGAATTTATTTAATAGGGTGGTGATCTTTTGTGGATAACTGCAAAATATGAATTTAAATTCAAATACAGCAAATCCAAACCAAGATGGTATCTTGTTTTGTTGATAAATATGTATATAAGGTGTGTATATATTAAAAGTTCTAATAAAAATAGACAATTACTTTGTGTATAACTTTTAAAGCTATATATTGCACTGAATTATGACCGTGATAAAAAGAAGAGAAGAGATTAAAAATTTGGGTTAAATACAAAACTTTCTTGGTTTTTCATTGACAGCGTAAACATTGCACAATAAAATCGCGGACCTTTATAGAAAGATCATTTTTGGGAGTTTCAATATGAAACGTACTTTCCAACCATCTGAATTAAAGCGTAAACGCGTTCATGGTTTCCGTGCTCGTATGGCAACTAAAGCTGGTCGTCAAGTATTAGCTCGTCGTCGTGCAAAAGGTCGTCATAGCTTAACTGTTTAATACTGTTACGCTGACCAGACTTGGGTGTGATGACACTTTACAGTTTTAGCACAGACGTGCGAATACGCTGTGCTGCAGATTATAAAAGTGTATTTGATGGTGCGCTTTTTAAAGTGCATCAACCCCATTTTTTATTTCTTGCAAAATTAACCGAACAGCCTAAAAGCCGTTTGGGTATTGTTGTTGCTAAGAAAAAAGTGCGCCGAGCGCATGAAAGAAATCGAATAAAACGTCTTGCTCGTGAGAGCTTTCGTCTACATCAGCCGAATTTTGGATCAGACATAGATGTTGTGGTGATGCCGAAAGTTGGTATAGAAACGATTACGAATGCTGAGCTATATCAACAATTAGACTTTGCTTGGCAAAAATTACAGCGCTTAGCAAAAAAACATTCTAAAGTTGGCACAACCTCGCAGAATTAAGAGATAGCCAATGGTCCGTTTTCTACGTTGGTTGATTCGACTGTATCAAATTGCGATTAGTCCGCTTCTTGGACCCCGTTGTCGTTATATCCCGACTTGTTCCCAATATGCGATAGAAGCATTGCAAACTCATGGTGCGATAAAAGGCGTTTGGTTATCTTCTAAACGGATTTGTCGTTGTCATCCGTGGGGAGGATCTGGATATGATCCGGTACCGCCAAAAGCAATTCGTTTTATTTCGTTTCATCAAATAGATTCTCAAACGCATCATGTTGCTGTACCCTTTCGTGATCGTTTACTGAAGCAAAATCTCTCTAACCATTTGGGGTAATAGATATGCAACAATGGGCCAGGTTTGCAATTCTCGGGGCCATGTTTGTCACCGCATATTTGCTCATTTTGGCTTGGCAAAAAGATTATGGAAATGCTGCAACTGCTCCGCAACAACAAGCGGCAGCTGTAAGTTCGCATGAAGTATCTGCTGATTTGCCAAATGCTAAAAATGCAACAGTGGCTTCCGATGTGCCACAAGCAAATATTGCGCAGTCACAAACCACAGATGCAACTGCACCTGTGAATCAACAGCTTATTTCAGTACAAACTGACCTTTACCATATTTGGATCAATCCAAAAGGTGGTGATATTGTTCGTATTGAATTACTCTCACACGACAAAAGCAAAGACAGCGATCAACCTTTTGTTATGCTTGAAAATGATGCCAAGCGTACATATGTTGCTCAATCTGGCTTAATTGGTTTGAATGGACCAGATAGTAGTCGTGGTGGTCGTCCATTATATGCTGTTGAAAAGACATCATATACTTTGGCTGATGCTAAAGGTGTACAGGACCAAAAGGGTCAATCTGAAAAAGTTTTAAACGTTCCGATGGTATTTAAAACACCTGAAGGCGTTGAAATTATTAAAACTTTTACCTTTACTCAAGGTCAATATCCAATTGTTGTAAAACATCAAGTCATTAACCGTAGCCAACAAAGCTGGCAAGGTCAGATGTTTGGACAATTAAAGCGCGATAATTCTGAAGATCCTGGTAAGTCTTCTCAAGGTATTTTCACTCTAGGAACTTTCTTAGGGGGAGCTTGGGGAACGCCTGATGCACATTACAACAAGCTTAAATTTGCTAATTTCTCAGAAGAAAAAGTAAATACTGAGGCGAAAGGTGGATGGGTTGCGATTGTTCAGCATTATTTTGTGAGTGCTTGGATTCCTGGAAACCTTAAGTTGACTCAAGCGAATGGTCAGCCTTATGTAGCTAAGCTTGAATCTCGTCAATCTGCTGATCACATGAATATCATTGGTTTTACCTCACCAGTGATTAATGTCCCGGCAGGCACTTCAATGGAAGTGGATGCAAAACTTTATTCAGGTCCAAAAGTACAATCTGAATTAAAAGATTTAGCTGTTGGTTTAAATCAGACTGTTGACTATGGTTGGTTATGGCCAATTGCGAAGTTATTGTTCCTAGGTCTTCAATTCTTCCATAGCATTGTGGGTAACTGGGGATGGTCAATCATCTTGCTTACCATTATGGTGAAGATGATCTTGTGGCCTTTATCTTCAAAAAGTTATCGTTCTATGGCGAAAATGCGTGTGATTGCACCAGAAATGCAACGCATGAAAGAAGAGTTCGGTGAAGACCGTATGCGCTTCTCGCAAGAAATGATGGCTTTATACAAACGTGAACAAGTAAATCCACTTTCAGGTTGTTTACCATTATTGCTACAAATGCCAATTTTCCTTGCTTTGTACTGGGTACTCATGGAAAGTGTGGAATTACGTCATGCACCATGGTTAGGCTGGATTCAAGACTTGTCAGCAATGGATCCTTGGTTCATCTTGCCGTTAATCATGGGTGCGACAATGTTTGCGCAGCAAATGTTGAACCCGCAACCAGCTGATCCAATGCAGGCAAAAGTGTTCCGCATTATGCCGATTATGTTCACGGTATTTATGTTGTTCTTTCCTGCCGGTCTCGTACTGTACTGGATTGTGAACAACAGTATTACTATTTTACAGCAGTCGTTTATTAATAAGAGCGTTGAGAAAAGTCGTATCAATAAGACTGAATCAGCTTCTTAATCGTTGAACTTTTGCTGAATAAATCCGCTTAAGATGGTAATCTTAGGCGGATTTTTCTTTGGCTGGATTTTAGGTTTTTAGGTGAATAATATGCAAAGTCAAACCACGATTGCCGCAATTGCAACGCCACCTGGGCGTGGTGGTGTGGGCGTGATTCGCCTATCTGGACCTAAGGCTTATGAAATTGCTCAAAACCTGACACAAAAAAACTTGCCTGAAGCGCGTATGGCGGGTTTCCGTAAATTTTATGATGCTGATGCCAGCATTATGGATGAAGGGATTGTTCTATGCTTTCCCAATCCTCACTCGTTTACAGGTGAAGATGTTGTAGAGCTACAAGGCCACGGCGGTCCAGTCATCCAAAATGCCTTGCTTGGGCGTCTATTTGAGCTAGGCGCAATTGCTGCAAAAGCCGGCGAATTTTCCATGCGTGCTTTTGAAAATGGCAAGATGGACTTGGTACAAGCGGAAGCGATTGCCGACTTGATCGATGCGACTTCGCAAGCTGCGGCACGCTCTGCGGTTCGCTCTTTACAAGGCGCTTTTTCAACAAAAATTAATACTGTTTTAGAAAAACTGATTCATTTACGCCTGCATGTTGAAGCAGCAATTGATTTTCCTGAAGAAGAAATCGATTTCTTGGCAGATGGTAAAATTTTAGCTTTACTTGAAGATGTTCAGCAGTCGGTACATGCTGTTCAAACCTCTGCACGACAAGGTCAATTATTACGTGAAGGTCTACAAGTCGTTATTGCAGGTAAACCAAATGCGGGTAAGTCGAGCTTATTGAATGCACTTGCTGGTGTTGAGCGTGCAATTGTGACCGATATTGCTGGTACAACTCGTGATGTTTTACATGAAAAAATTAGCTTAAATGGTCTACCAATCACCTTAACAGATACTGCGGGTCTTCGTGAAACAGGTGACATAGTTGAAAAAGAAGGGATTCGTCGTGCAATCAAAGAAATTGAACAAGCTGATTTGTTATTGCTGGTTTATGATTTAAACCAAGGTGATGACCCATTAAAACTCGCTCAAGAGTATTTTGCGGAACATATTGAACCGCGTCGTTTAATGTTAATTGGTAATAAATGCGATTTAACTGGACAATTAGCTGAAATAAGTGATTTCCAAGGTTTCCGTCATATAACCGTTTCTGCAAAACAAGAGATGGGCGTACAAGGCCTCGTAGACGCGATTACAGCGCATGCAGGCTTCCACCCTGAGGAAGACACCTTTATTGCAAGAACACGTCATTTAGACGCAATGAAGCGCACACAGCTCTATCTTTCAGAAGCACGTGAGCAACTTGTTGTGTTTAACGCAGGTGAACTGGTTGCTGAGTCATTACGTCTTGCCCAAAATGCTTTAGGTGAAATTACCGGTGACTTTAGTGCCGATGACTTATTAGGCAAGATTTTTGGTTCATTCTGTATTGGAAAATAATTACAAAATTCTGAATGATGCACATGGCTGTGTCATTCAGTCACTTCGTTAACCGTATCTTTTTAGAACCTTTAAAAACTCATCTAGCTCATTTTGATCAACTTTTGCATCTTTGAGCACGTGGTGATGTAAATGCTGTTCCATTAATTCACTCATCAAACCGTTTATTGCCCCTTTAATTGCAGCAACTTGTTGTAGTATTTCTATACATGAAATATCTGGCTGTTCAACAGCATGCTCAATGCTGTTGATTTGTCCTTTTAGTCGTTTTACACGATTAACTATTTTTTTATCCTGACCAATGTGACTCATCTGTGTTCTCTTGTATAATTCAATATACTGGTAGGGAGTATATTGGGTTTAAATATTATGCAGGATCATAGTGTATCACGTCATCATCAACATCAGTTTGATGAAGGAAATCCACTTGCACAAAAACGTATTTTGATTGCAACGATTTTAACGGCATCAATGATGGTGTTAGAAATATTCGGTGGATGGTTTTTCAATTCAATGGCGCTTCTGGCTGATGGTTGGCATATGAGTTCCCATATGTTGGCTCTCGGTTTAGCCTATTTTGCGTATCGCGCGGCTCGTCATTATTCCAAAGATCGTCGGTTTAGTTTCGGAACGTGGAAAATCGAGATTTTAGCGGGTTATAGCAGTGCAATTTTGTTGATGGTTGTCGCCATTTTTATGGCGTTTCAGTCGATACAACGTTTATTTAATCCAGTTGAAATTTTTTATAATGAAGCGATTCCGATTGCAATTTTAGGTTTGGTCATTAACTTGATTTGCGCATGGTTACTTCATGATGATGGGCACCATCACCATCACCATCACCATCACCATCACGAGCATGATCATCATCATGATTTAAACCAAAAAGCTGCATTTTTACATGTGGTTGCAGATGCAGTAACTTCCGTTTTTGCAATCATTGCTCTTGTTGCAGGTAAATATTTCGGATGGGATTTTTTAGATGCACTTTTAGGAATTTTAGGTGCTATTTTAGTTGCAAAATGGTCTTTGGACTTAATGAAAGAGACAGGAAAAACCCTTCTAGATGCAGAGATGGATCATCCGGTAGTTGAAGAGATCCGTGAAGTCATTGCTGAGTTTCCTAAACATATTGAAATTACGGATATTCATGTTTGGAAAGTCGCGAAAGGTAAGTTTTCTTGTATTTTGGCGCTCGAAACTGATGATATTTCTTTAACCGCAGACCAGATTCGTCAGGCTTTATCAATTCATGATGAAATTGTGCATATATCGGTAGAAATTAATACTCTAAAACCTATTTATGTTCCACGTGAAACATTGGCATAACTGAGTGTGAGTTTGGTTATAACTCGGTAATCAGTTCTGTTTTCAAAAGCTGAACTGATTAAAATGATCTCCTCTCCTACCTATGAGTCGGTTTTATGCTTAAAAAATTAGGAATATTGGCATTATTTAGCTTAACTGCAAGTGTAAGTTTTGCCAATGTGGATACTGTTCGGGAAAATATTAAAAAACAATATCCTAATTTGAAAATCAGCAATATCCAGAAAACCGAAATGCCTGGACTATATAGTGCTAATCTCGATCAACAAATCATTTATGTTGGTGAAGATGGGCAACATATGTTTGTGGGTTCTATGATTCGGTTAAGAGACCAGAAAAACTTAACCAAAGATCTAGTTTTAGGACAGAACTCAATTGATTGGAAACAGCTGCCTTTAAAAGATGCAATTAAAACAGTCAAAGGTAATGGCCAGCATGTTTTAGCAGTTTTTTCTGATCCAAATTGTCCTTATTGTAAGCAGCTTGAACCTGAACTCGACAAGCTTAAAGACGTGACTATTTACACGTTCATCTATCCTTTAAAACCACAGTCTATTGTTGTTTCTAGACAAGTTTGGTGTGCACCAAATCAATCTTACTCATGGAAAAAACTGATTCAGCAAGGCGTTAAACCAACGGTTACGAACTGTCCAAACCCCATTGACCGTAATTTGGAACTAGGAAAAAAACTAGGCTTTAATGGGACTCCTACCCTGATTTTTGCAAATGGCTTTAAACTGGTGGGTGCACGATCTGCTGAAGAAATTCAGGCCGTATGGAAAGAGTTAGGTCTTTAAAATAAATTTAAAAAAAGCACCATAAGGTGCTTTTTTTATAAATGAATTAAAGTTTAGCTTTTTCGTGCAATCAAGTTGTAGATAAAAAGAATAATGACTGCACCAATCACGGATGCGATAAAGCCAGCAGCTGAGTTTTCGCCGTAAAGTCCAAGTAAGCGACCACCATAAGTGGCTAAAAGTGAACCTGCAATACCAATCAAGGTTGTTACGATGAAACCTGCTTTATCATCCCCAGGATGCAAAGCACGAGCGATTAAGCCAGCAAAGAAACCAACTACAATAGCGACAATAAGTGACCACATATTTGTTCTCCAGTTGTTTTTTTGATGAAGTTAATGATTTTGCTTCATATTCTATCGTGCGGTAGAGCTGTCTATTTTGTCTGTAGCAGATTGCGACTTTTTGTGTCCTTTTTGTTCAAATCTAAAGTTTTATATAAAAAAATAGCACCTTACGGTGCTATTTCTCTGAAATTTATAAACCAATTTCACCAATAAACGGTAAATGGCGATATTTCTGGTCATAGTCTAAACCGTAACCTACAATAAACTTGTCTTCAACTTCAAAACCTAAAAATTTCACTTCTAGATCAATTTCACGGCGAGATGGTTTACTCACCAATGTGCACAATTGAATCGAATTTGGCTCGCGAGTTTGCAACATTTCCATCACTTTGCTTAAGGTATTACCTGAGTCGATAATATCTTCAACAACCAATACATCTTTACCGCGAATTTCACCATCAAGATCTTTCAAGATTTTGACATCTCGACTTGAAGTCGTACCACCGCCGTAACTAGACACTGTCATGAAGTCGAGTTCATGCGGTTTGGTAATTGTACGGCACAAGTCTGCCATGAAAATAACAGAACCACGAAGTAGTCCGATCAGGACCAATTCTTTATCACTATTTGCATAGTGAGCGTTAATTTGCTCGCCGAGCTCTTTGACTTTTGCTTGAATTTCTTCGGTTGAAATCATGATGCTCATTGCAACAGTCATGGCAGATTCCTACAAGATATAAAAGAAAAAATAAAAAAGGTGTTGACCTGCAACACCTCGAAAATCTGAGTTAATGGTAAAATTTTAAAGCAAAATGACGTTTCATGCACCCTTTGATGGCTGTGAAATTTTATCATTTTGCGGATTATGTCGATCATGCTTTAATGCAAGAGTACATATTCCAAATAATAACAAAAACTTAACGGCTCGGGTTTTTTTGGACAGTTTCTTTTTGATAAGCACGGTTTCCATAAATATAAGTCGCCTCAATATTACGGTCATCACCTAAAGTGAATAATGCAAACAGTGAATCTTCAACAGATTTAGATTTAGACTGGCGAAGTTCCTGTAATGCTGTTGGCTTAAGATTTAGTACCACAAAGTCTGCTTCTTTACCGACATTGAAGTTACCTAACTGATCTTGCAAATCAAGTGCTTTTGCTCCACCTAAAGTTGCATGATAGAGCGCTTCATAAGCTGAAAGTTTATCGCCTTGTAATTGCTGAACCTTATAAGCCTCGTTAACAGTTTGCAGCAAACTAAATGATGTACCAGCACCGATATCTGTACCCAAGCCCATTTTCACTTGTTTTTCCCATGTTTTTTTCAACGGAAATAAACCACTGCCTAAGAACAAGTTTGATGTTGGACAAAATGCGATAGCCGATTGCGTATCATGCATACATTGCCATTCTTGATCCTCTAAGTGAACACAATGCGCAAATACAGAACGTTTACCAGTCAGGCCATAATGTTGATAAACATCTAAATAGCCTGCTTGTTCAGGAAATAAAGATTTCACCCAAGAGATTTCATCTTTGTTTTCACTTAAATGCGTATGGACATACACATCCGGAAATTCTTGTTTTAGCTGCCCTGCTCTTTCTAACTGTTCAGGTGTAGACGTTGGTGCAAAACGTGGTGTAATCGCATAGAGCGCACGGCCCTTACCATGCCATTTCTCAATCAGTGCTTTGGTGTCGCTGTAAGCCGTTTCTGGCGTATCACAAAGCGCTTCAGGCGCATGGCGGTCCATGAGTACCTTACCAGCAATTAAACGCATCTGAACCTGTTCTGCGGCTTCAAATAAGGCATCAACAGACTCGGGGTGAACTGTACAGAAAACCAGTGCTGTGGTTGTACCATGTTTCAGCAGCTCTTGAACAAAGAACTGGGCAATTTCACTTGCATATGCTTTGTCTTGAAATTGGATTTCGGTTGGGAAAGTATAAGTATTAAGCCAGCTTAAAAGTTGTTCGCCGTAAGCTCCCACCATTTCGGTTTGTGGAAAGTGGATATGGGTATCAATAAAGCCTGGTACAATCAATTGTTCTGGGTAATGTTGAACCTCAACTCCAGCAGGAAGATGCTGCTCTGCATCTTCCCATGCACCAAACCATTTGATTTTTCCATGTTCACTAATCAATACACCATCTTCTAAATAACGTACTTGATTTGGAATATCAGTTGGCTCAGAGACAGTTTGTTGAATATCTAAAAAACGACCACGCACAACGGTGGTATTTGCGATCAATGACATGGAAAGCCTTTATATTTTCACTTTTTTCGATTGATTGTACCCCAGTTAGCCAATATTTAAACGGTATAACGTTTACTTAGTCCCCATTCAGCTAAAATCCGTCGATAAGTCGTTGATGAACGGTCTGCTTCAAAATGTGCTTCCATCATTAAATCAAGCGGCAGTTCTTCTGGCTTTTGTGATTCGACCATGTCTTGATCTTCGGCAAAAATTTGGGCATTAAATGCATATACCTTTTCTAAATCACCTGTTTGGTCAAAGTTACGGGTGAGTGGAACAAATAAACGGGTTTTATTACTTGAGATAGGACAACAGGCATTCAAAATTTTTAAGACCCCACCTTCTGGAAAATCGACCGTGAGTACGGCTGAAAAAGGTGGATAAACCTCAAAGGTGCGTTTCCACAAAAAGCCTTCTGGCTCGAGATGTTTTAGTTCATGCGGATAATTACTGACATTGCTGATATAGACCGTTTTTAAACCATAGTTGGTACGTTCAGTGTGATATTTAGGGACGATGGGATTATCGCGATTCGCAAAAGCATTGTGATGTACCCACGCAAAATGAGCGACATCAATAAACCCTTCAAGCTGACGACCACTAGAACCACCAATATCCACAAAAGGCGGTAAAATCGCTTGATGCTCTGTATCATCCCAAGTATCTAATACAGGAATATTGGCTTTAGCAATATCACGACCATGAATACTGGTCCAAATGAGGCCGTATCTTTGTACAACTGGAAATTTGGTCAGAGAAAAATGATCAGAAATTTTAGTTAGTTCGGGCTGAGCTGGTATTTGAGTACATTTCCCTTCAGTATTATAGCGTAGACCATGATAAGGGCAGACAATCTCCTCACCATCCACCCAACCTTTGGTTAATGGCACCCCACGATGTGGGCAAATATCTCGAACCAGATGAATTTCCCCACTTTCTGTTTTATATAACGCCATATTGACGTCTAGTAGGGTGACTCGTTGAGGTGCAGTAGAGACATCTTGAGTACGTGCGACGGGATACCAGTGAGTAGATAGAATTTCCCAATCTTTTGCTTCAAAACTGCTGTTACACGGCATGGCAAGGGGCGTTAAAGTTGGAATCGCATTCATGGCATCACTCCTTAAAAAAATCAGGGCTCTCACGAGCCCTTAAAATCTAGGCTTTTTTCTTTTTAGGAGATGCAAAGAGCTTGCCAATATTGATTTTTAATTGAAGAAATAAGAATAAAATTATTAAATTACATAATATTAAGTCATTATATTTTTGAATTTTTGTTCTAATTTAGCTTTAAAAATAAATATTCATTATCGCTATATACGTAAAATGCTCTGTTTGATTACGAATCAAGCATAATAAAAAAGCACCTAAAAAGTGCTTTTTAAAATACCTCTAGGTACTTATTACTCGACAAAATAATGTGCTGCAAAGTGAGCATCATTACCAATAATGTCATAGCAATCTTCACGAATAGACATGCCGGCGCATTGATGTCCAACCATCCATAAACCGAGTGTAGGTAGTTGCCCTGAAAATAATGGGGTATCTACCCATTTCTGTACGACATAACCGTATTTGTCATAGTCATCAAAATAAAAGCTACCAGAAGCCGCGCCTTGGTCATGGCCGTCTTGTAAAACTCGAATATTGGCCCCTTCCCTTGCCAAAATCGGCTTTTTCACCCATTTGCCAGACAACGCTTGTTGCGGGTCATAGGTATGGGTTTCGACCAACAATGGATGGTTTGGATAACGCTTCCAAAGCTCAACCAAAATCGCTTTATTTGAAAGTAACATTTTCCAGCAAGGTTCAATCCACTGTGTTTGTGGATGGATATATTGAGAAAAGGCTTCTTCCCAGATCCATTCCCATGGATAAAGTTTAAATATATTTTGAATGGGGCGATTATGCAGATCGACAAAATTTTGACCGTTCCAACCTATGTTTTCCATAGAAAGCTCGGAAACTTGTAGATGAGCTTGATAAGCAGTATCCATCAAATACTCTAGATTGCCCCAGTCTTCTCTTCCCGCTTCCTGACAAGCAGCAAAATACACATGGCTACCACGTGGTAAAATTGTCTTCCAGCGTTTAATCAGATCTTCATGAATGCTATTGAACTGGTCTCGGTTTGCAATGCCCGAGACTTGTTCTATCCACAACCACTGCGCGACAGAAGCTTCAAGTAAGCCGGTAGGTGTATCGGCGTTGTATTCCAGCATTTTGATATTTCGCCCATCGTAAGCGAAATCAAAGCGGCCATACAGCATCGGAGCATTTTGTTTCCATGAATGTTCAATATGGCTTATGGCTGTTTCTGAAATTTGGAAATAAGCAGGATAGTCGCCCCGTTGAATGAGGTCTCCTACTACCGATAAACACATCTGATGCAGTTCATTTGCCGCATCTTCCAGTTGTTCAATCTGTTTAAGGGTAAACTCATAAGCAACTCCTTCAGACCAGTAAATTGAGCCATCGAGGGAAGGTAAATTGAAATAATCAAAACCAATATTCTGATGCTCCACTTGCCAGTCTGGTCGTGGAGTAAATATTTTTCTTTTCATATTAAGTGAATGCCTAAAGACTTAGCCGCCGAAAGAAAAACCGCTACGACCAAAACCACCACGAATTGGGGATGAAAAAGACGAACTTTTCGCTGTGCTTGAAATAACTGGTCGGCCTACACTCAAATTGCTGTAAGGATGTAAGGTATTACCGTGGTAAGAAACTTCCCGATTATTTTGATAATACGCAGGACCTAAATAGCGATTACCAACATAGCTAGAACCATGTCCACTTGAGCTATTTTCTTCTTCACATGTTTCATTATTCCAGTCGCGAGCACAGTCATATTGGTTGTTATATACATCTTGTACCAAAGGACCATCATTATGGCTACATGCTGTGAGTAATAGAGGGACAACGACAAGATTAATTTTTTTAGAACGCATGAGACTCCACACATTTTAATAAGTATGTTCGGCATAAAATACCGAATAGCTGTTATCTATTATGTTTCTGATTAAGAAAGATAAATTTTAAGTTGGCATATAATATTAATCTGTTTTTTTAAAGTACAGTCTATTTTGAAAATTTAGATAACAAGGCATCTCACGTGTAGATGCCTTGTTGTGATGAATTAAGACTGCAATTGCTTTTTGTTGTGTCGTAAAGAAAGGTAAGCAGTGATTGCTAACACTATTACGATAAAGCTTAACGAGATCCAGATTGGCATGTGGAATACATCAAGCAACAACATTTTTGCACCAATGAACAATAAGATGATGCCTAAGCCGTATGGCAGGTAATGCAATTTAGTTGCAGCGCCAGCAAGTAAAAAGAACATTGCGCGTAAACCTAAAATTGCCATTAAGTTCGCCGTTAAAACAATAAACGGATCGCTAGTTACTGCGAAAATAGCAGGAATAGAATCTACTGCGAAAATCACGTCTGAAGCTTCAACCAAAATCAAAACTAGAAATAACGGCGTTGCCCATAATAAACCGTTTTGACGTACAAAGAATTTGTCACCTTCAAGCTGTGGTGTAATACGCATATGGTTACGTAACCATTTTAAGAGTTTGATATCTTCAATATTGGTTTCTTCTTCTTGGCCTTTTAAGAACTTAAAGCCTGTATATACCAAGAACGCACCGAAGATATAAAGTACCCAGGAAAACTCTTGAACGAACCATGCACCAATAAAAATAAAGAGGGTACGCAGTACGATTGCGCCTAATACGCCGTAGAGCAAAATTTTACGTTGTAGCGCAGCTGGAATAGCAAACGCTGCGAAAATCATTAACCAGACGAAAACGTTGTCAATTGCGAGGGACTTTTCGAGTAAGTAACCTGCAAAGTATTCCATGGTTTTTTGGTTTGCTAAGTTCACCCCAACCGTTTGTTGTAGGTAAAGCCATAAACCACCACCAAATAAGGCTGCGACGCTTACCCACGCCACACTCCAGTAAGCAGCTTGCTTAATTGAGACATCCTGACCTTGCTTTTGCTTAAAGCCTAAAAAGTCAATCAGGAGCATGACAATGACTATGCCAAAGAATGCTACATACAGCCATAAATTGCCGATTGTTTCCATAAATCCTCCATACATCCGGCAATTGGGCATAAAAAAACCTCAACCAGTTGCCAGATGAATTAAACATCTGTTTCAACATGATCAAGGTCTTGCCTACATCATGAATTTCACGATGCTCAGATACCGACTTTTTAATAAAAGTGTATTGACGATATCTGACACATAACATTGCTGTTATGTTTGGAGGAGGCTACTCCCCTTGTCAAACTAAATTCTGTTTTGGATAAAACATATCCAAGTCCACATAGAATGGCAGATTTTTTTGTATTACGCAACTGAACTTAATGTCGTAGTTCTAATGCCAAAAGATCTATGAATTATTTAATCAAACCGCGGTCTAAAAGTGGTTTGCATATAATTTGGTAAAGGTGAATACAGAATGCGGTCAAAGCTGTACCGTAAGTATTCCAGAAGTAATAACCCGCTGTATTGACCAGTAGTGCGACAATAAAAGCCCCTAACATGTCTAAAGGGAAATGCACACCTAAATAAATACGTGACCACGCCACTACAAATGACAAAAATAGCAGAATAATTCCAATCATTTTGCGCTGCGCAAACAAATAAGACAGAGCAATAGTGCTGAAAATCAGCATGTGATTACTTGGAAAAGATGCCGTTGGTGCATGTTCAATAAACGTAGTACCCACACCCATTACAAACGGTCTGGAGTGATGGTAAAACAGAGAAATAACATAACCGACTAAAAGCGAAACACAGGTTAAAAAGACAGATTTAATAACCCTATTTTTTAAATCTTGATCGCCATAAAACCATAAAAATGTAAGGATGAATAAAAGAATATAGAGGAGATCATTAGCGAAAAAGATAGCAAGACGAATGATAAATTGACTCGCATCCTGAGCCCCATTAATCACATGGAATAAGCTAAGGTTGAGTGTTTCTAAAGACATTCATATTCCAAACACGAACAAAAACGTGAGCTATGATAAAGAATTAAGCTTAAGGTCTTTATAAAGAATTGTCACAAAAATGAAATATAGCTCGTTTGTGAGTAAAGATTAAACAGCAGGTCTAGATAATTTTTAATGCGTGTTCTGGCCGTTAATATTAAAGTGTTAACGTGTTGGCACTTTATTCGAGAACGTTATTTTATGACTACTCAAGAAAAACAGAAAAAATTAAGTTTGAGGCCTTTAACTCCAAGAGATCCAAAACAGCCGCATAGAGCAGCAACTCCCCTCGAATTATTGTTCGATTTGATTTTTGTGGTCGCGATTGCAACAGCAGGTCAGCAGTTACATCATGCAATTATTGAAAATCACCTCTGGCATGCGCTACCAAGCTACCTGATGGTATTTTTTGCGCTGTGGTGGGCATGGATGAATTTTTCATGGTTTGCCTCGGCTTACGATAACGATGATGCATTGTATCGATGCCTTACCTTTGTACAGATTGTAGGTTCATTGGTGATGGCAGCGGGTATCCCTGATGTATTTCGTAGTCAGGATTTTGATGTAATCATTATTGGTTATGTGATCATGCGAATGGCCTTAGTGACTCAGTGGCTCCGAGCTGCAAAACATGACCCAGAAAGGCGTATTACAGCTTACCGCTATGCTGTAGGCATTGTCTTGGTTCAGGTAGGTTGGTTAGTTGCTAATTTTGCACACATACTTTCTATTCCTCTATTTTTATTTTTAGCAGTGATGGAGCTATTTATTCCTATCTATGCAGAAAAATATAATCCAACGCCGTGGCATCCTCATCATATTGTAGAACGTTATGCCTTACTCACAATTATTGTGTTGGGTGAGTCGATTGTCGGTAGTTTTAATGCCATACGTGATGCTTTAGCCGCTCAGTCAATGAATATCCCTGCCATTTTCTTGGTGGTCGGCGGATTGTTGTTGAAGTTCGCAATGTGGTGGGCTTATTTTGACCGTAGCGAACAACACCATCATGTAAAAGGTGTACGCCCATTTGTTTGGGGATATGGTCATTATTTTGTTTTTGTCAGTATTGCTGCGGTAGGTGCTGCGCTTGCTGCTGCCGTGGATGTTACAACCCATCATGCGCATATTTCTGATTTATATATGGGAATAGTTGTTGCGGTGAGTGTAGTGCTTTATACCACCTGTATTTGGATACTTTATGAGTTCCAATGCTTATCTGGAATCACGAAATGGTTTTACCCAATCACAGCGCTCATTATTTTATGTATTCCGTTTATTTGTAATAACGTGGGATATAGCGTTTTTGCGATGGGCATTGTCTATAGTTTACGTTTAATGGTTTCTAATAAATTTATGGCCAATATAGAGCCAGAAAAGCTTTAAAAGTCACTGATAAAAAAAATGGGTTTCAATTTGAAACCCATTTTTTATTGAATCATCTAAAGCGAAATTTAAGCAGCTTTTGCTTTTAATGCGCTCATTAATTTTTGATGTAAGCCACCGAAGCCACCATTCGACATAATCACCACAGCATCGCCCTCACCTGCTTCATTGACAATACGCTCAATAATTTCATCAAGTGAACGGCTCACTTGAGCATGGTTAGAAGCAGCTTCAATCACAGGTTGTAAATCCCAATCTAAGCCTTCTGGCTGATACCAGATCACTTCGTCTGCTAAGCGTGCTGAATGTGCTAAGCCATCTTTATGACTGCCCATACGCATAGTGTTTGAACGTGGTTCAATAATGGCCCATAAACGGCGTTCACCTAAGCGTTTGCGTGCGCCATCTAAAGTTGTGTCAATTGCTGTTGGATGGTGAGCGAAGTCATCATAAACCTCAATACCATTGACTGTGCCGAGTAACTCCATACGACGTTTCACACCGCCAAAGTTAGACAAAGCTTCACAAGCTTGTTCAAGCGTAACACCTACATGTTGAGCGGCTGCAATGGTTGCCAAAGCATTCGCTACACTATGTTGCCCTGTCATGCTCCATTTCACTTCGCCAACGACATTACTATTTTCGAGTACTTTAAAATGGCTACCATCAATTGAAATGAGTTCGGCAGACAGAGCAGCTTTTTCATTTGTCTCTAAACTTGTACGAATCACTGGTGTCCAGCAACCCATTTCAAGCACTTCATCAATATGAGTTTCAGTAATTGGCGCAATAATACGGCCTTCACTTGGAATGGTACGCACAAGATGATGGAACTGTTTTTGAATCGCTGCTAGGTCATCAAAAATATCGGCATGGTCAAATTCAAGGTTATTTAAAATCGCCGTTTTTGGGTGATAGTGAACAAACTTAGAACGTTTATCAAAGAAAGCAGAGTCATATTCATCGGCTTCAACACAGAAGTATTTTCCACCGCCTAAACGAGCACTTTCACTAAAACCAAGTGGAACACCACCAATTAAAAAGCCCGGATTTAAACCAGCTTGATCAAGTACCCAAGCCAACATGGTCGTAGTAGTAGTTTTTCCGTGAGTACCTGCTACGCCAAGTACATGCTTACCTTGTAAAACATGATCGGCAAGGAACTGTGGCCCAGAAATATATGGTAGGCCTTCGTTTAGCATATATTCAACAGCATCAATACCACGTTTCATGGCATTGCCGACAATAACCAAGTCTGGATGAGGCTGTAAATGACTACGGTCATAGCCTTGCATGAGTGTAATGCCTGCATTTTCTAACTGGGTAGACATCGGTGGGTAAACGTTTAAATCGGAACCAGTTACCTTATGTCCTAAATCACGAGCCAAAAGTGCTAAAGAGCCCATAAAAGTGCCACAAATACCCAAGATATGCAGATGCATTGCTCGCCTTCTCCACTGCTTTTGTACACAACATTAAAATGAATTGCTGTGTGTGCATTATTGATAAATTTGCCAGCAACGATAGCAAGGCTAAACTCGAAAAGATAGTCAAAAATCGTTGTTGTTCTATGTGTTTGAGACCCTAATAAAACTACAGCTTTATTTTTTAGATTTAAGCTGAATTACAGTTTTATCTTTTATAATGTTTTGTATCGTTAAAATACTTAAATCATCGTGATGATGAAGGATGTGCCTTTGAGCCCAACGGTTTTAGCTTTTACGCTATTAATTATTTCTAACTGCTTTATGACACTTGCATGGTATGGGCATCTTAAATTTTTGCACCACGCTCCACTTTGGCAAGCGATTCTATTCGGTTGGATTATTGCCTTACTTGAATACAGTTTTATGATTCCAGCCACTCGTATGTTAAGCGTGCAAGGCTGGTTACTCGGTGAAATGAAGATCACTCAGGAAGTGGTTACATTGGTAGTGTTTGTACCTTTTATGATTTTCTTGTTTAAGCAACCCTTTAAACTCGATTACTTATGGGCGATGTTATGCCTATTTGGTTGTGTTTATTTCGTATTTAGAAGCCAGTAAGCTCCTATGGCTT
>NZ_JFYD01000012.1:0-40581 GCF_000588515.1 Acinetobacter sp. 826659
ACATGGGTAACCCCACACTACCATCAGCGCTAAGAGGTTTCACTTCTGAGTTCGGGAAGGGATCAGGTGGTTCACTCTTGCTATGGTCGCCAGCACAACTGTTTATGGATACTTGCTTCGTTTTATTCACTGTGTGATACGTTGCGTTTTCCAAATCTTTACAGATGGGCTGATTGGTCTGATTTTCGTTGTTCATTTTAGCTAAGTGTTTAACTAAATCAAGTTGCTTTGCATATTTATGAATTGATTGATGCTTCATATACAACTGCTTGGGTGTTGTATAGTCAAGCCTCACGAGCAATTAGTATTGGTCAGCTTCACATATCACTATGCTTCCACATCCAACCTATCAACGTCCTAGTCTCGAACGGCTCTTTAGAGGAATAAATTCCTAGGGAAATCTTATCTTGAGGTAGGCTTCCCGCTTAGATGCTTTCAGCGGTTATCCCTTCCGAACATAGCTACCCGGCGATGCGACTGGCGTCACAACCGGTACACCAGAGGTTCGTCCACTCTGGTCCTCTCGTACTAGGAGCAGATCCTCTCAAATTTCCAGCGCCCACGGTAGATAGGGACCGAACTGTCTCACGACGTTCTAAACCCAGCTCGCGTACCTCTTTAAATGGCGAACAGCCATACCCTTGGGACCTGCTTCAGCCCCAGGATGAGATGAGCCGACATCGAGGTGCCAAACACCGCCGTCGATATGAACTCTTGGGCGGTATCAGCCTGTTATCCCCAGAGTACCTTTTATCCGTTGAGCGATGGCCCTTCCATACAGAACCACCGGATCACTAAGACCTACTTTCGTACCTGCTCGACTTGTGGGTCTCGCAGTTAAGCGCGCTTTTGCCTTTATACTCTACGCGTGATTTCCGACCACGCTGAGCGCACCTTCGTACTCCTCCGTTACTCTTTAGGAGGAGACCGCCCCAGTCAAACTACCCACCAGACACGGTCCTCGTCCCGGATAACGGGACAGAGTTAGAACCTCAACATTACCAGGGTGGTATTTCAAGGACGGCTCCATTGGAACTAGCGTTCCAACTTCAAAGCCTCCCACCTATCCTACACAAGTAAGGTCAAAGTTCAGTGTCAAGCTGCAGTAAAGGTTCACGGGGTCTTTCCGTCTAGCCGCGGGTACACTGCATCTTCACAGCGATTTCGATTTCACTGAGCCTCTGCTGGAGACAGCGCCGCCATCATTATGCCATTCGTGCAGGTCGGAACTTACCCGACAAGGAATTTCGCTACCTTAGGACCGTTATAGTTACGGCCGCCGTTTACTGGGGCTTCGATCAAGAGCTTCGCTTACGCTAACCCCATCAATTAACCTTCCAGCACCGGGCAGGCATCACACCCTATACGTCCACTTTCGTGTTTGCAGAGTGCTATGTTTTTAATAAACAGTTGCAGCGGCCTGGTTTCTGCGGCTGTCGTCAGCTCAGGAAGCAAGTTCCATCACCAACAACAGCGTACCTTCTCCCGAAGTTACGGTACCATTTTGCCTAGTTCCTTCAGCAGAGTTCTCTCAAGCGCCTTGGTCTACTCGACCTGACCACCTGTGTCGGTTTCGGGTACGATTCCTGTGTAACTGAAGCTTAGAGACTTTTCCTGGAAGCATGGTATCAGCCACTTCGCTGTACAAGTACAGCTTGCTATCGGATCTCAGTATAGAGTACCCCGGATTTGCCTAAGATACATACCTACATCCTTCCACCTGGACAACCAACGCCAGGCTGACTTAACCTTCTCCGTCCTCTCATCGCATTACACAGAAGTATTGGAATATTAACCAATTTCCCATCGACTACGCCTTTCGGCCTCGCCTTAGGGGTCGACTCACCCAGCCCCGATTAACGTTGGACTGGAACCCTTGGTCTTTCGGCGAACGGGTTTTTCACCCGTTTTGTCGTTACTCACGTCAGCATTCGCACTTCTGATACCTCCAGCATACTTCTCAATACACCTTCATCGGCTTACAGAACGCTCCCCTACCACTTGACTAATGTCAAATCCGCAGCTTCGGCACATAGTTTTAGCCCCGTTACATCTTCCGCGCAGGCCGACTCGACTAGTGAGCTATTACGCTTTCTTTAAAGGGTGGCTGCTTCTAAGCCAACCTCCTAGCTGTCTATGCCTTCCCACATCGTTTCCCACTTAACTATGATTTTGGGGCCTTAGCTGGCGGTCTGGATTGTTTTCCTCTTGACTACGGACGTTAGCACCCGCAGTCTGTCTCCCGGATAGTACTCATAGGTATTCGGAGTTTGCATCGGTTTGGTAAGTCGGGATGACCCCCTAGCCGAAACAGTGCTCTACCCCCTATGGTATTCGTCCGAGGCGCTACCTAAATAGCTTTCGGGGAGAACCAGCTATCACCAGGCTTGATTAGCCTTTCACCCCTATCCACAAGTCATCCCCTGGCTTTTCAACGACAGTGGGTTCGGTCCTCCAGTTAGTGTTACCCAACCTTCAACCTGCTCATGGATAGATCGCCTGGTTTCGGGTCTATACCCAGCAACTAAACGCCCTATTAAGACTCGGTTTCCCTACGGCTCCCCTATACGGTTAACCTTGCTACTGAATATAAGTCGCTGACCCATTATACAAAAGGTACGCAGTCACACCACGAAGGTGCTCCCACTGCTTGTATGCATGCGGTTTCAGGATCTATTTCACTCCCCTCACAGGGGTTCTTTTCGCCTTTCCCTCACGGTACTGGTTCACTATCGGTCAGTCAGGAGTATTTAGCCTTGGAGGATGGTCCCCCCATATTCAGACAAGGTTTCACGTGCCTCGCCCTACTCGTCATCATTATGTGTGCCCTTTCGTGTACGGGAATATCACCCTCTACGTTCGCACTTCCCAGAGCGTTCCACTAAAACACACATAACTTAATGGGCTGATCCCCGTTCGCTCGCCGCTACTGAGGGAATCTCAATTGATTTCTTTTCCTAAGGGTACTGAGATGTTTCACTTCCCCTCGTTCGCCTTGCAACACTATGTATTCATGTTGCAATACCTACCTTAAAGTAGGTGGGTTCCCCCATTCAGAAATCTCCGGATCAAAGGATATTTGCCGCCTCCCCGGAGCTTTTCGCAGGCTATCACGTCTTTCATCGCCTCTGACTGCCAAGGCATCCACCACATGCACTTAATTACTTGACTATACAACCCCAAACAGTCGTCAACACCTACAAGTGAGTGTTGTCCGTGCGATTCTTCATCGCTACTATCTGTTGTCTGTGTACTTAAACACTGTACAGCTTCAATCTAAATTCATATACCAAAACGCTTGATTCAGTTAATTTGCTAGTTCTCAATTCATCTAGATTAATTGCTTAATCTAAACTCTTGAGTGAACAATTTATTTCAGACTCAATTTTGCCAATCTGTTAATGAATAAACACGCCTTCGTCAGGTCATGCTTAATACCGTGATACTTAAATCACAGAAGTTAATAAACCAAGACCGAAATCTCTATTTACTAATTTCTGTAATCCGAACTTCTCTTAAGTTCTGGTGGAGACTAGGAGAGTCGAACTCCTGACCTCCTGCGTGCAAAGCAGGCGCTCTACCAACTAAGCTAAGTCCCCAGCTTACATCATCAGTCATGTATCTTTTATCTATAACTTCAACCAGTCAAAGTCATGGTGGGTCTGACAAGACTTGAACTTGTGACCCCACGCTTATCAAGCGTGTGCTCTAACCAACTGAGCTACAGACCCTCAGATACATCTATGAAGAACAACTTGTTGTGGATTCTTACCAATCGTCAATCTTTCGTTAAGGAGGTGATCCAGCCGCAGGTTCCCCTACGGCTACCTTGTTACGACTTCACCCCAGTCATCGGCCACACCGTGGTAACCGCCCTCTTTGCAGTTAGGCTAGCTACTTCTGGTGCAACAAACTCCCATGGTGTGACGGGCGGTGTGTACAAGGCCCGGGAACGTATTCACCGCGGCATTCTGATCCGCGATTACTAGCGATTCCGACTTCATGGAGTCGAGTTGCAGACTCCAATCCGGACTACGATCGGCTTTTTGAGATTAGCATCCTATCGCTAGGTAGCAACCCTTTGTACCGACCATTGTAGCACGTGTGTAGCCCTGGCCGTAAGGGCCATGATGACTTGACGTCGTCCCCGCCTTCCTCCAGTTTGTCACTGGCAGTATCCTTAAAGTTCCCGACATTACTCGCTGGCAAATAAGGAAAAGGGTTGCGCTCGTTGCGGGACTTAACCCAACATCTCACGACACGAGCTGACGACAGCCATGCAGCACCTGTATGTAAGTTCCCGAAGGCACCAATCCATCTCTGGAAAGTTCTTACTATGTCAAGGCCAGGTAAGGTTCTTCGCGTTGCATCGAATTAAACCACATGCTCCACCGCTTGTGCGGGCCCCCGTCAATTCATTTGAGTTTTAGTCTTGCGACCGTACTCCCCAGGCGGTCTACTTATCGCGTTAGCTGCGCCACTAAAGCCTCAAAGGCCCCAACGGCTAGTAGACATCGTTTACGGCATGGACTACCAGGGTATCTAATCCTGTTTGCTCCCCATGCTTTCGCACCTCAGCGTCAGTGTTAGGCCAGATGGCTGCCTTCGCCATCGGTATTCCTCCAGATCTCTACGCATTTCACCGCTACACCTGGAATTCTACCATCCTCTCCCACACTCTAGCTAACCAGTATCGAATGCAATTCCCAAGTTAAGCTCGGGGATTTCACATTTGACTTAATTAGCCGCCTACGCGCGCTTTACGCCCAGTAAATCCGATTAACGCTTGCACCCTCTGTATTACCGCGGCTGCTGGCACAGAGTTAGCCGGTGCTTATTCTGCGAGTAACGTCCACTATCTCTAGGTATTAACTAAAGTAGCCTCCTCCTCGCTTAAAGTGCTTTACAACCATAAGGCCTTCTTCACACACGCGGCATGGCTGGATCAGGCTTGCGCCCATTGTCCAATATTCCCCACTGCTGCCTCCCGTAGGAGTCTGGGCCGTGTCTCAGTCCCAGTGTGGCGGATCATCCTCTCAGACCCGCTACAGATCGTCGCCTTGGTAGGCCTTTACCCCACCAACTAGCTAATCCGACTTAGGCTCATCTATTAGCGCAAGGTCCGAAGATCCCCTGCTTTCTCCCGTAGGACGTATGCGGTATTAGCATTCCTTTCGAAATGTTGTCCCCCACTAATAGGCAGATTCCTAAGCATTACTCACCCGTCCGCCGCTAAGATCAGTAGCAAGCTACCTCTCTCCGCTCGACTTGCATGTGTTAAGCCTGCCGCCAGCGTTCAATCTGAGCCATGATCAAACTCTTCAGTTAAAATCATTTTGCACCTTATTTAAAGACAAGGTGCCAATTCTGGCTCATCAATTACTGACTTAAATTTCGCTCAAATAAACTTCGAGTAATTTAAACCAATCAATCAATGAAAATTATTTCGATTAATCAATCAGTAAAAATCCACACAAGTTGTTCTTCAATTCTCTTAATGATCTTCTTCCTGGTTCGTCACCAGCAAGCTAGGTCGGCTATATTACTCTTAATCTCTTAAAAGTCAACAGGTAATTTCGATATTTTTAAAACTCATCTCTCAAACCAACTTACCATCAAATTCATCACTTAAAGTAATCAACTTAATCACAAGTAACTGTTTTTCAACAAGTTTCTATCTACATCACCGCCGATGGATGTGCATTATAGACCATCTCATTCCCTTTGCAACCCTTTTTTTAAATCAATATCATCAACTGGACAATTTTTAAGCTTTTTGGTCACTTTTAGATGAGATATTAAACTTTTTTTACGTTATCAACTTCATGTAGAATAGATTATTCGTGCAATAGTTTGGCATTAACTCACCATGTGGCAGTTCGCTAAAAAAGTATTTGTTTGCATACTTGTAGTGCTTGCTACGAGTGGGCCTTGTTATGCCAATTCAAAACATAATTTCTATGTACTTACTTTATCTATCCTAAGCTACAGTAAGTGGGAGAATGTAAATACTCCTACTCTTTGTGTAATTGATAACCCTTCTATTACATCTACTTTTCAATCTTACATCCAGCAAATGTCTTATAATTATCGTGTTCAAACTGTAAATGCGAAAGATTTTGCTCGGTCACATTGTCAGGCTGTCTATTTTTCTAGTACTTCTCCGCAGCAACAACAAAACCTTATTCAAAACTATCCTTATCATTCTTTACTTTCTTTAAGTATTAATAATTCAGAGTGCGAGATAGGAAGTATCTTTTGTTTATATACTCAGAATAATTACACTACCTTTAAAGTTAACTTAGATGCTTTAAGTCACTCCAAAGTCCATATTGATCCGAGAGTATTACTCTTGGCTAAGAATGCGGAGTAAGGATCATGATATCAAAGTTGTATCAGTCCACTTCACTACACGCATTATTTAGAAAATCTCAATTTACTATTTTTGCTATTACTTTTTTTATTTGCTCTTTTACGTTTGTCTCAATTTCCGTTTTTACTATGGAAACTTATGCCAAACAGAATTTGCAATTGCTTAGTCATACTCTATTAGAGCGTATTCAGCCTGCAGTCGTGTTTAATGATAAAATTACAATAGAGCAGATTTTGAATGAATATACGAATGATCATTCAATTCGTACTATTCATATTTATGATTCAGAACATCATCTGATCGCCCAAAGTTTTAAATTATCAAGTCAAACTTCAATTTTAGAAGGCTGGTTTGATCACTGGTTTTTAAATGAGCCTGTTCATCTTACAATTTATCATCATGAACAAAATGTAGGTGAACTCACACTTTTTGGTAGCTCTGAAAAAATATTGCAGTTCCTCAAAATGATTATGGTAGGGCTTGCGATTGCAATGTTGTTTATTGTTTGCGCTTTATGGTGGTCAGTGAACTTAACTTATCGTCAAATTATGCAGGCTATTTACCCACTTACTAATATTGCTCAAATTGTAAGTGAACAAAAAGCTTATAATCTTCGTTTTCCTTATAACCGAATTAAAGAATTTCAAGATTTAAATACCGTTTTTAACGAGTTACTTGAAGAAATTCAAATATGGGATAACCAGCTACAAAAGGAAAATCGTAAATTATCCTTTCAGGCTCATCACGACCAGCTCACCTTATTACCTAATAGACATTATTTTTACCAAATCCTTTTAGACATGTTTGAAGATAAAGGGTTTGATAATAAGTCTGCATTATTATTTATAGATAACAATAACTTCAAAGCAATTAATGACCAATTTGGCCATTTAGCTGGCGATGAAGTTTTAAAAGAAATGGCGAATCGCCTGCAAACTCGTTTGCGTCATCAAGATTTTATTGCAAGGTTAGGTGGTGATGAATTTGCTGTCATTTTGCATTCCATTAGTCATGCTGATCATTTAATATCTATTGCTGAAAATTTACTCGAAAGCTGTAAAGAACCTTTGCATCTAAATGGTCAAACCATTTACTTCAGTTTCAGTGTAGGTATTGCTTTATCACAATTTGCATCTAGCCCCGAAGATTTCATTATGCAAGCAGATCAAGCAATGTATAAGGCTAAAAATTCGGATGAACACTGGTTTATCTATAAACCTGAAAATTAAATTTAGGCTAATCTATGAATACAAGATCTTTAAAACTCTCTTTTATTGCATTGCTATGCATTACTCTTGCAGGGTGCCTGAGTTTTGGTCCATTAAAATATCGTCAAGTAAAATTGCTCAAAAAAGAAGGTTTCGTTCTTACTGATGAAGGCTGGACTTTAGGTTTACCAGAACGCTTATTATTTGACTTTAATAATGCGCAGTTAAAACAAAGTCATGAAGCTGAATTAGTACGTCTAGCAAATCAATTGAATAAATATGACTTGAATAAATTGAAAATTGTTGGTCATACTGATGATGTTGGTGATGCTACATATAACCAAAAGTTATCTGAAGAGCGTGCTCAAAGTGTGGCAAACCTTTTCTTAACACGTGGATTTAAAAAAGAAAATATCTACGTGATTGGCCGTGGTTCAACGCAACCTTATGTGCCAAATACAACCAATGAAAACCGTGCGATTAACCGACGTGTTGCGATTGTCGTTATTCCATAAGTAGATTTAACTCATAAAAAAGCCAATCCTCTGTGATTGGCTTTTTTATTTTAAACTAGCTCAATAATATCAATGGTTGGTGGCACTCTGAAACGCAAAGGAATTCCAACCATTCCTGTACCAACGGTAACAAAGACATCCGCATGCTCGTGAGAGTAAAATCCACGCTTATGACCTAAAATTGATACTTTTTTCATAATATAGTTAGTCAACCATGGAAGCTCTACCTGCCCTCCATGTGTATGCCCAGATAACATTAATGGTCGATTCGGTAATTTAGGTACCATATCTACCGTATCAGGGTTATGAGATAAAATTAACCAAGGCTTGTCTTGCGGTAAATCTGGCATAGAGCGCATATCGGTTTTGCCTGCCCAGAGGTCACCAATACCAATCAAACGGAACTCATCGAAATCAACAATCTTACCTTCAATATCAACAACTTCATTATAAAATAGGGCATCTTTCAATAATTGCTGAATTGGTGGGCCAGGATATTGCTCATCATGATTCCCAGGAACAGAATATACAGGTGCCTGAATTTCTTTTAAAACTCTTAACTCTTCAATCAATCTGTCTTCCGGCTCATATGTCCAATCACCAGCGACTACCACTAAATCAGGTTGCTGTTCATTTAATTTTCTAACTATGGTTTTGAGCTGACGTTCATGCCCTGAAAATAAACCAATATGTAAATCTGCAATTAAGGCTACTTTTACTGGCTTATCAAAACTACGATCTGGGTTTAAGCGATATTGATGAGTATCAACACGGACTAAATGAGGTTCGATAAATCGGGCGTAAATTAACACGCCACTTAAGAAAAAGATGAAAATACCTTGATGAATTGAGTAGTAACCAATCCAAGCAGCATATAAATTAAAAAACCAGAGAGGAATAAGTAGATAAGAGAGATAAAATGCGAGTAGATGTACAAAAGCTTTAAATGGATGAATCGTCTCGGTTCGTGATTGATGAATCCAAGCCTCAGAAATTCCCCATAGAGCAAGTATTGAAAAAATAAAGTAAAAACAAAAAATGATTGAATTTGGATTCCACATTACGACTCTCGACTTATCTTATATTGATTGCTAGTAATCAAATTCAATATTTATCTTTCAATATGCACGAATTATACTCTAGCTCACCTTATCGTATGTACTGATTATGGCACAATCCTTTCATTCCAAACAGCTTCAAACGAATCAACAAGCTAAAGGCTTTTTGATAAAAGCCTCTATAGTCCTATGTTCAAGTTTTGCTGTGGGTTTGACAGGATGTAGTACTCTGCCAAAACATGGTGTTGAACCAGTACAATATGCAAAAGATATTGATACCTCTGAGACTTCACTTGCCAAAATTATTACACCTTTACGCCAGCAAAATCCAAAGTTAACGGGCTTCCATGTTCTAATTGATCCGCTGGAGGCTCTAGCGGCTCGACTTAGATTGATTGATAAAGCCGAAAAGACTTTAGATTTACAATATTACATTTGGGATAATGACAAAGTTGGTGCTTTAGCCTTGCACGCGATTATTCGTGCAGCTGATCGAGGTGTAAAAGTCCGACTTCTTATTGATGACAATAATGCAAAAAAAATTGAAGGGATTTTACTGGCCCTTTCTCAGCATAAAAATATTGAAGTTAAGCTTTTTAATCCCTATCGTTTCCGTAAATACCGTGCGATGGATATGGTGCTGGATTTAAAACGTATCAATCGTCGTATGCACAATAAAAGTTTTATTGCCGACAATGAGGTTGCTCTTATTGGCGGGCGTAACATGACCAATCAATATTACAATGTAAGCGATAGCTATCAGTTTTCTGATGTCGATGTAATGTTGGTAGGCGCTGCTGTTGATGATATCGTAAATTCGTTTGATGATTACTGGAATCATGAATATGCATATTCAGTTCAAAGTATCGTAAGTCCTGAGCAGCACCGTTTACGCTATGAAGGCTTAAAAGAACAACTCGAAGCACACTATCAACAAGCTACCGTCCAAAACTTTTTAAACTTAACCGCAAAATCTCATGCATTTGATCAATGGCTAAATCACAATATTCAATTTGATTGGGTCAAAGCAGAAGTCGTAAAAGACTCACCTGATAAAATCAAATCGAAAGCTAAGAAAGAAGAACACCTCAATTTCCAGTTAATTAATCATTTGGAAAAACCAGAAAGTAACGTTGACTTAATCTCTGCTTATTTTATTCCTGAAAAACAAGGTGCCAAGATTTTAAGCACGCTTGCCAAAGAGGGTGTTGAAGTTCGAGTTTTAACGAATTCTTTTAAAGCAAATGACGTTGCTGTTGTACATGCCTTTTATGGGAAATATCGTAAAGAATTGCTTAAAAACGGCGTACAACTTTATGAATTTTTACCAACACCAGATAAAAGAGATCTAAATAAAAATACAGATGAGCTTGCCACTAAAGCTAAAGTAAATATGAAAGGGCTAAGCCGATCAAGTTTACATACTAAACTGATGGCATTAGATGAGCAGGTTTTTATTGGTTCATTTAACTTTGATCCGCGCTCAGCTTACCTAAATACTGAAATTGGTGTGATTTTAGATAGCCCATCGCTGGCTAAGACGATTCACCATACAATGGATGAAAATTTAAATAAGTATGCTTATAAATTAAAGCTCGACACTAACAATCACATTTATTGGCAGCAAGAAACTCCAAATGGTCCTGTAATTTATAGACAGGAACCTGAGATGAAATGGTGGCAAAAAGCAGGCATGAAGTTTCTTTCATGGCTGCCACTTGAAGGATTTATGTAATTAGTTTCTTGGCTTAAGTACTTTCTGATGTAGTTGGGCCAAACCTTCTACCATTTTTTCTTGAACTTCGCGCGTTAAACTTTTGACGTCATGCCCTTCCACTGAAATTGGAGGCAAAGTTAACAGATGAGCTGTTACTTTAGGCATTTCAAGTACGCGTTGAATATGTTCGGCAAATGTCATGTCACCAATAAATGGCGCAACTGTATCTAATTGTCCATCGCGGTTTACATAACAAATCAAACAAACCTGTACTGGACGCTGTGCTTCAATCGCTGCTCCTAGTAATCGTCCATGTACTTTTTTTACAGAATGTCCATCTGTAGTTGTCGCTTCAGGGAAAAATAATACGGGAATATTCTGTTTTAAAAATTCAGCAATTTGCTCACGAATTCTGACGGAATCGCCAGATCCACGCTTAATAAATAACGTTCCACCACTTTTGGCTAAATTTCCAAGAATAGGCCAATTTTCAATTTCAGCTTTAGCCAGAAAGAAAACTCGTGCACCAGAACCTAGAACTGCAACATCTAGCCAAGAAATATGATTACTTACCCATAAAGCTGGTTCTCTAGGAATTGTGCCATGTACTTCTATATCTAAATTAAAAACCTGACATAAACGGCGGCAAAAGTATTGGACATAACGTGTATTAACAGGATTATTAGGATCTTTATAAAGCCCATGTCGATAAACTAGATAAAAACCTTCACTAATTGCGGCCGTGGCAGAAGTGACCTTTTTTCCGTATAAACCTATTTTTGATAATTTCTTTAACGTTGAATTAACTATACTTTGCGTTTGAGCCATAAAATTTCACTAACGATTAATCATTGTTATACCCATCTCAAGTCATTCTATACGTTTCGTAATAAACTTGCATTGACGATAGAGAACGGCAAATAAAATAAATCTGAACACTAGACTAATCTCATATAACTAATCTAAAGGATAAGAACAAACGCTTTCCCCTTTTGCTTAAGTTTCCTCTAGAATAAAGTTTTCCCATTTTCAGGATTTATAGCCACGTGGAATATGTTGATCGGCATCAAGGCGGTGAACGCACAATCTTAGTGAGTGTTTCTGTACAATTATTAGATGATCTGGATGCCGAAGAGTTTGCTCTACTTGCACAGTCTGCTGGTGCAGATATCCTTGAACATATTAAGGTTCAGCGTAATAAGCCTAATCCTAAATTTTTTATTGGCTCAGGAAAAGTCGAAGAAATTGCAGAGCAAGTTCAGGAGCTAGAAGCGAGTCTGGTTATTTTTGACCACGCGTTATCACCTGCTCAAGAACGAAATCTAGAAAGAATATTAAAATGCCGAGTTATTGACCGCACTGGCTTGATTTTAGATATTTTTGCGCTGCGTGCCCGTACGCATGAAGGTAAGTTACAAGTCGAACTTGCTCAGCTTAAACATTTATCTACTCGTCTTATTCGTGGTTGGTCTGCCGATTTTGAACAACAAAAAGGTGGTATCGGCTTACGTGGTCCTGGTGAAACACAACTAGAGACAGATCGCCGTCTCATTCGTGTTCGTATTACCCAATTAAAAGATAAATTAGACAAAGTACAACAGACTCGTATGCAAGGGCGTGCTGCAAGACAAAAAGCAGCTATTCCAACGGTTTCATTAGTAGGTTATACCAACGCTGGTAAATCGACTTTATTTAATATTTTAGCTAATAGTGATGTCTACGCAGCTGATCAACTATTTGCAACACTCGATCCAACCCTACGCCGTTTAGACTGGGATGGTATCGGTACTGTTGTGCTAGCAGATACAGTAGGTTTTGTACGAAACTTACAGCATGATTTGGTTGAATCATTTAAAGCAACACTTGAAGAAACGCTAGAAGCGACCCTTTTATTGCATGTTATTGATAGTAGTAGCCATGACATGCTTGACCAAATTGAAGCGGTTGAAGGTGTATTAAAAGACATTGGCGCTGATGCTCCCATACTTCGGGTGTACAACAAAATTGACCTAAGTGGTGAAGAGGCCAAAATCATTTATGCTGAGCCCCACGTCCCAGATCGAGTGTATGTTTCAGCTCATTCTGGTCAAGGTCTAGAGTTACTCCAAAAAGCAGTACAAGAATGCTTAATGGGCCAAATTCAAAAGTTTTCACTCGTTCTTAAGCCTGCTTATGGCAAATTTCGTACTCAACTTTATGCCTTAAATGTTATTGAGTCTGAACATTATGATGATGCGGGCTTATTACATATTGATGTGAAGATTGCACCACATAAGTTAGAAAAGCTTATTCGCCAAGCAAAACTGCCCTTAGATGAAATCTTGGGAGAACACGCGAGTCAATTTAAGCGCCCCTTGGAAGAGTTTGAAATCAAGGGCGATATCAGTTAAAACTTGATAAGTAAACTTTTAGAGATAAAAAATATGGATAAGATCAAAAGTATAGACTGGACAGCATGGGTAATTACATTACTACTCATTATTGGTTTTCGTGAAGGCTCTGTCGTTGTCATGCGTGCTTTTGGTCATCCAGAATTAGGTAATCTGGTCGGTTTAATCAGCTTACTTATTATTTTACTGATTTGGAGAAAGTTTAAAAAAATTCCACTTCGAATAGTAGATACCAATAATAAAATCATGAAAGAAAGTGGATTCGCGTTTTTACCTATCTGTGCAGGTTCATTAATTATGCTGGTACATATGGGTAAGGAAATTCCATTATTTCTTTTTGTTTTAGTGGTCAGTACCCTTATACCTTTGTGGGTCTATGCAAAAATGGCAAAACGTTGGTTATAAGGAGAATAAAATGTTTACGATTTTCTACGGATTTTTGATCACACTCATTGGTTATCTGTGTGCAAAGCCTTTAAACCGACGTTTCCCGCAAGTTCCACTTTTAGTTTTCGGCATGTTCATTGTAATTGGCTTACTTTCAGTTTTGCATGTGCCATATGAGCAGTATCGTCTTTATGTGAATGACTTATTTGGTCATCTATTAGGTTATGTCACCGTAGCATTAGCCATCCCTTTAGCTGCAATGCGTTACGATGATCTTCCAATTAAATCGGTCATTGGTATTTTACTTTTTGCAAGTATTAGCGCCGTTGCCCTACCTATGGGGCTAGCATACTTGTTACATATGTCCGAACCTACCATCCTTGCATTTGCCACCCGTGCAGTAACTACTCCAATTGCTCTGAACATCGCAACTTTATTACATGCTCCTGAAACACTTGTGACCCTTATTGTTATTTTGTCTGGGGTAATTGGCGCTGCATTCTCACCATTCTTACTTAAACATATTCATGATGAGAGAGCATCAGGTTTAGCCTTAGGTTTAGCTGCACACGCCATTGGAACAGCTCAAGCTTGGCAACGTGGACCTGTCGCAGGTCGTTATGCTGCATTTGGTATGGCATTGAATGGCGTATTTACTGCAATTTGGCTACCAACATTAATGTTGTCTTTTGGAACACCATAATTAAGAAGTTGATTAAATAAACATTGAACGGTCTATCAATTCCAAATAAGATGACCTTTCAAAGTTAAAAGGATTTTTAATTATGGGGAAAATTTTTATTGGAGCTCTGCTCTTATTGGGGATTAATACTGCTACATTCGCAGCAGATATTACAGGTCTCTGGCAAACAATTGATGATAAGACAGGTGCTCCCAAAGCACAGGTGGAAATACGAAAAGAAACGAACGGGACATATGCCGGAAAAATTGTCAAACTTACGCCACGCCCAGGTTATACGCCTAAAGAAATTTGTGATAATTGCCCTGCGCCATATACCAATAAACCGATTTTAGGTATGGATATCGCAACTGGTTTAAAACAGGTAGATGGACTGAACTATACTGGCGGTAAAATTTTAGATCCGAATACTGGCAAAGTTTACGGTCTTAAGGCGAAGCTTAGTTCAACTGGCAAACGCTTACATATGCGCGGTTATCTCGGAGTTTCAGCTTTAGGGCGTAATCAAATCTGGATTCGAGTAGAATAAGAGTTCCCAATAAAAAAGCCGCTTATGCGGCTTTTTTACTTTCACACGGGCACAACTCTCGTCTTGCGCTCGTGAAAAGCATGGCTTTTCCTATACTTGTACAGGATTTTCGACAGCAAAGCTTTCTTTGTCTTCAAGGCGATAAGCCATTAACTTTCGTCCCCATACACAGCCGCCATCAATATTCTGGATCTGCTCATTAATAGTTCTACCTTCTAGCGCGGCCCAATGACCAAAAATAATCTGATGAGTCTGAGCAGCTTTGCTTGGAAATTCAAACCAAGGTAGATAGCCTTCTGGCATTGGCGCATCTAGAGCATCTTTAAAAGTAAACTCTAAAGCCCCTTCTGCGTTGGTTAAACGCATGCGAGTCAAATAATTGGTAATACAACGTAAACGCGCAGAACCAGTTAGGTTATCTTCCCACAAATCTGGTTTAGAACCATACATGTCTGCTAAAAAAGCATCCAAGACAGATAAATCTTGATGTGACAGTACCGCCTCAACCTCTTTTGCTAACGTTACAGTTTTTTGCGCATCCCAAATACAAGGTATGCCAGCATGAGTAAGGATCGTATGCTCGTTTGGCAATAAACATAATGGCTGTTTACGTAACCAATCGATTAACTCATCACCATCAATCGCATCAATAACATCTTGGGTACGATCTTTTGCTTTAATCTCTTTTAAACCACGCGCACCCGCGATTAAAGTCAGGTCATGATTTCCAAGTACAGTTGCAGCAGCTCCACGATCAGCAAGCTTTTTAATAAAACGTAATGCCCCTACCGAGTTTTCACCACGTGCGACTAAATCCCCAGCAAACCATAAAAAGTCTTGATCTGGATCAAAACGTATTTCTTTAAGCAAGGCTTTTAGAGCTTCAAAACACCCCTGCACATCGCCAATAACATAGTTAAAACGCTTAGTCATTTACGCCACCATTTGATCGGCTAAAGCAACAAATTGGGCAAGTGTTAAGGTCTCTGGACGAGCCATTGGATCAACACCAGCTTTTTCAAAGCCATCTTCTGCAATCATACCTTTAAGACTGTTTCTTAATGTTTTGCGGCGCTGAGTAAATACATGGGCAACCAGTCGAGCTAAAGCTTTTTCATCTTTTGCTGTAATTGGCTTTTGATCATACGGAACAAGGCGGAAAACAGCACTCGTTACTTTAGGTGGTGGGTTAAATGCCCCAGCCGGCACTTCAAATAAAAATGTTGGTTGACAGTAATATTGAATCATTACCGACAAGCGTCCATATTCTTTTGTATTCGGTTCAGCAGTAATACGGTCAACAACCTCTTTTTGCAGCATAAAGTGCATATCTTTAACTTTGCTGCCAAATTCCAAGAGATGAAAGAGTAATGGGGTTGAAATGTTATAAGGTAAGTTACCGACTACACGTAATGGTCGGCCATCTTTTACCAATTCGCTAAAGTCATATTTTAATGCATCAGCTTCTATAATCGTCAAACGTTCAGGATGTGGAACACGTTCCGGTAGCCCAGCAGCTAAGTCACGATCTAGCTCCACTACTGTTAATGCATCACACTCACCAATTAAAGGAGATGTTAAGGCAGCTAAACCAGGTCCAATCTCGACAATATTGTCGCCTGTACGCGGACTTACAGAGCGCACAATTTTGGCAATGACTCTCTGATCATGTAAGAAGTTTTGACCAAAACGTTTACGAGCTTTATGCCCTTCATCTTTCGGGTTTAGGGCATTAATTTGATACATAGAACATTTCCAACATGAAAAATTTAGCTCGCTGCTAAAGATAAAGCTAAATCAACAGCGACATTTAAACTTGAGCTTTTTGCCAAACCAGTCCCAGCCAAAGACAATGCAGTGCCATGGTCAACCGAAGTTCGGATGAAAGGCAAACCCAATGTAATATTGATGGCTTCACCAAACCCTTGTGATTTTAACACAGGTAAACCTTGATCATGGTACATGGCAAGTACAGCGTCTGCATTTTTAAGATGTTCTGGAGTAAATAAGGTATCTGCTGGCAAGCTTAAACTCATTTTAATCCCTTGCGCCCGATAACTTTCGAGTACCGGATTAATAGTCTCAATCTCTTCACGCCCCAAATAACCATCTTCACCTGCATGCGGATTTAAACCACACACCAATACACGTGGATCTGTAATCTTAAATTTAGTTTTTAAGTCATGCAGTAAAATATCAATGACCTGATGCAATCGTTCTTTAGTAATTGCATCTGCTACATCTCTTAAGGGTAAATGTGTAGTTGCTAAGGCGACACGCAAGGTTTTGGTTGCAAGCATCATTACGACACGCTCTACACCTGCAAACTCTTGATAGTATTCAGTGTGACCACTAAACAAAATACCAGCATCATTAATAACCGATTTTTGCACGGGTGCCGTGGCTACTCCCACACTTTTACCAGACATTGCATAATCTGCTGAACGACGCAGTTGTTCTAATACGTAGGCTGCATTAGCTGGGTTTAATTGACCATCAATGACAGCTGCCTCTAAAGGCACATGTTCTATATAGAGTTCATTCAGAGATGATGACTCAGGCTGTCCGGTATATTCTATAAATTGAATATCGATCCCAAGTTTTTGGGCACGTTGTTCTAATAAATTTTGGTCACCCAAAACAACAACAGGGCGTTCATCAACCCGCTTAGCCAAGCTCAAACAGATATCTGGACCAATACCAGCCGGCTCACCGGAAGTGACATATAATGGCAACACAATCACTCCAGACACATAACAAGAATTTGTTTGATTTTAACATATCTGACATTCATCAGTTTATGGATTAAATTATATGGCTTAAACTGGATTTTTCTTGTGAGTTTGGACAAACTCGTTTAGAATGCTCGCTCCTTTTGTTTGGACAGATTCCATAGTCCAAACCAACTATAATAGGTAGTGGTTTAATGAAAACTCTCAGCGCTAAGCCAGCTGAAGTTCAACATGACTGGTATGTTGTTGATGCTTCTGGCAAAACTTTAGGTCGCCTTGCGACTGAAATCGCTCGTCGTTTACGCGGTAAGCACAAAACTTCTTATACTCCTCACGTTGACACTGGCGATTACATCGTTGTGATTAATGCTGAACAAGTTCAAGTGACTGGTAAAAAATCACTTGATAAGAAATATTATCGCCATACTGGTTTCCCTGGTGGTATCCGTGAGACTAACTTCGAGAAGTTAATTGCTCACAAACCTGAAGCTGTTCTTGAAAAAGCGGTTAAAGGCATGTTACCAAAAGGTCCTCTTGGTTATGCAATGATCAAAAAAATGAAAGTGTACGCTGGTACTGAGCATCCGCATGCTGCTCAACAGCCACAAGTTTTGGACATCTAAGGGATACAGCACATGGCTACTAATTATGGTACAGGTCGCCGTAAGACCGCAACTGCACGTGTTTTCTTGTCAGCTGGTACAGGTAAACTCGTTATTAACAACCGTACTTTAGAGCAATATTTCGGTCGTGAAACTGCTCGTATGGTTGTTCGTCAACCTTTAGAACTTTTAGAAGTTACTGAAAAGTTTGACCTTTACATCACTGTTAAAGGTGGTGGTATCGGTGGTCAAGCTGGCGCGATCCGTCACGGTATTACTCGTGCGCTTATCGCTGCTGACGAAACTTTAAAACCTGTTCTACGTCAAGCTGGTTTCGTTACTCGTGATGCTCGTGAAGTTGAACGTAAGAAACTTGGTTTACGTAAAGCTCGTAAGCGTCCTCAATTCTCTAAACGTTAATTCGTTTATCGAGTTGGACAAAAAGCCTTGGATTTTTCCAAGGCTTTTTTATTATGAAAATAGAGCCACAAAATGCAAACTTATAAATATAAACAAACTATCTCTTTAGAACCGTGATTTCCTAGAGCATTTTTAGTATCCTAATCGATTCACTCAACCACGTCGTCTTGTGATATGTCGGTCGAAAACACCTCTATTCAGGGGATTACCCTTTACAGTCATGCTGATGATTTCCGTTCTCACTGGATTCGTTTCTTATTAGCAGAAAAACAAATCAAATATCAATTGATCATAACTGACCATGAAGACGAAGATTTGGCCAGCTTAAATCCTTACAACCAATTACCAATGTTGGTCGAACAAAACCTTAAATTATTTTCAGCACCTATCATCGCTGAATATTTAGATGATCGTTATCGCCAAAGCAAGCTTTATGCAGATGCACCTATGATGCGTGCAGAACAGCGTCAGTATATCTGGAGACTTGAAAACGACTGGTTTAAGTTAGCAGATCACATGTTAAAACATGCTGACTCACTAAATGTCGAACAAAAGCAAAAAGCTCAAAAAGAACTACGTGAAACATTAATTTCACTTACTCCCCTATTTCAGCATTTTCCGTATTTCATGTCTGAGAATTTTACAATCTTAGACTGCATGCTTGCCCCTATCTTTTTAAGATTAAATAGCATGGGAATTGATTTACCCAAACAGCACTGTCGACCTATATTTTTGTACTGTAAACGTATCTTTGAACGGCCTTCTTTTGCTAAATCAATGACGCCTCAAGAGAAAAACCGTTACAATGAACTATTAAATATGGAATAGCGTGATATGTCTGAGCAAACTATTGATTTAACCCCTACACGTCCTTATCTTGCTCGTGCAATCTATGAATGGATTTGTGATAACCAGCTTACTCCTTATCTATTAGTTGATGCGACACAACCGTATACCGACGTTCCACAACAATTTGTTAAAGATGGGCAAATTGTTCTAAATATTGTACCCCATGCAGTTCATCAATTGCTTATTACCAATGAAGCTATTACTTTTTCAGCTCGTTTTGGCGGAGCATCAAAAGACATTTATGTTCCTATTCAAGCTGTTCTAGGGATTTACGCACGTGAGAATGGACAAGGTTTATTCTTTGATCCTGAAGAATATGCCAATGTAACACCTGTAGAAAATACAGTAGAGTCAGAAGTACAAGAAGCAACTGAAACAACATCGACTAAGAAAAAACCATCGTTAAGAATTTTAGATTAAATTTAGAGGAAGAAAGCATGGCATTTGATTTAGTCCAATACTTTGCTGAGCAGATAAAAATTCAAAAGCCTCAGCTTTTAAATCAATATCCAGTTAATGAAAAAAATAAACTGATTGATGAGGTGAATATTCTTACGCTTGGAAAACTGATTAGTTTATGGCGTCAGAATGATAATAAGATTTATCAAGAAATCAAAACCTCAGATCCACTTTATATTCAAGAAGTTGCTCGTCATTTAACGACTTCTAAACATAATCAGTCGACTTTAAAAAATTCAGAACTAGAACAGAGTATTTCTGAAATTTTAACTTTGCAGTTAGCAGAACTTAATCAGCTCGATGAAACAGGTGGTTTTGGACATAATGGCTTAAAAGAGTTAATTTTAGGTCAGATTGAACACTTATCAGGTCAAGCTGAAGATTGGGTTTGGTCAACAAACCACCTAAATGAATTAATTGGTTCTAAACCTGTGGAACAAGAAGAGCTATCATTGGATACAACAATGAAGGAGTTCAACCAAATGGTTCACCAAGCCCAACCTCATCATGATGACGTGCATATTGAAGAACAAGCTGCCGAAATTTCTGTACCTACATGGTCAAAGATTTTTGCCCCTATAGTTGCTTTAGCAATTTTGGGCTATCTCTACTGTATTTATACACAGCTCGTTTAATTTAATTTTTATATAAAAAAGGGGAATTCATTATTCCCCTTTTTATGATTAAAATTAGAATATTTTATTTTTCAATATTTTATTAACATTCTATTACAATTGTTTTATTCAGATTTTAAAATATATAATGTAAAGCTCAGCACAGTATTAAAAGTATAATGTAAAAATAATCTTATAATATTTTTTATAATCTGACATTTTCTGTCACTTATTTCCCAAAACAACAATTTCTCTATTTCTTTGATTTATTGACTTCAAATTGAGCAGAAATATAATGAATTTCAACTACTTTTAGGAAAAAGTAGTAAATATAATTTTAGAATCCTGAGAGATAAAAACATGGCTAAACTTTCTTTAGATAGCTTAACTGAAATTGATGGTTTTATTGCATCTGCACTTGTTGATTCAGAAAGTGGTTTATCACTTGCAACTCAAGGTGGTGGGGAGATTGATTTAGAATTGGCAGCTGCCGGCAATACAGAAGTAATCCGCGCAAAACGAAACATCGCCAATGCTTTGAAATTAAATGACAATATTGAAGACATTTTAATTACATTAGGTAAGGCTTACCATTTAATTAGACCTCTAGAAAGTAATAATAATTTATTCCTTTACTTAGTCCTTGACCGGAGTAAGTCAAATTTAGCAATGGCTCGACACGAGTTAAAGTCATTTGAAAAAGAGTTAGACTTTAGCTAATTAATCTGAAATGTGCTTTTTATACCTATTATAAAGAGCACATTAAAACCCCTCTCTTATTCAATAAAATTTAATGTGATACTATGGATAGGCATTGCATAAATATTGCAACCTCTGGTTTAAGCTTAAAAGTTTCGGATGAATTAAAAACTTTAATCAGAAGTTTAATATCTAATCAGTATAATATTAATTGGGTTAATATTTCTAATATTCATATTGATCTATTATTAATTAACGAAAACTTTTTTGATTCAGATAATATTCAAAATATTCTTCAAAAGAAAAAATGTCCTTATTTAAAAATTAGTAAAACTCCCTCAAAAAATAGATATCAAGTTGATGAACACACCCTGCATCTGCCACTAGAAAAAGTAGAGTCTTTACTTAACTGGATAGAAATAAACTTATTATCGTATTTGAACAAAAAAAATACTGCTGTAGTTTCAGATTTATCAAATGAGCTACTGTTGATTGATGATAAGTTTATAAGGAATTTACACAGTCCAGAAAATGCCAGACTACATATTTTTGATGATAAAGGTACTCTAGCCATTATTGATAATAGAACTCAAATTGCTTGGTTAGAGCCATCACGCCAACATACGCGAACCAATCAAAGCTTTGATTTTACTTTTGCTAATACTTCAGACTTCACTAAGGTTTCGCGTAAAAAAGATTATTATTTACAGGACTGGTTATGGAATCTGATTTGGAATTCAAACAGTTTTGAAAATCTAGCCTCGAAGGATAGCTATTTTAAAATTGATCATTGGCCACAGCCCTATCAAAAAGAATATAGAAAAGTGAGCCTACAACTCTCTGCATGCTTTATACAGGGAGCAAAAATTACTGATGTGGCTAACCAGCTTAACTTATCAATTGATGATGTCTTACGCTTCGTTACAGCTTGCTTAATGGCAAATAATGGAAAATTTGTTTCTGCAAGCAAATGCACTTACACGCCAAATTCGTACTTAAAGAATTCAAATACAGAGAATCATTTTTTTAAAAATTTTATAGGGAAAATTAGACGGCGATTTGGTCTTTAAGGGAAGTTATGATTATACAGCAATATAAAATTGTCTTTGCAGGTAGCATGGGGGCAGGAAAAACAGAAGCGATTAAATCGCTATCTGAAATTCCAATTCTAGAAACAGAAGCATTCAATACAGATGTTCAAAGCCATCAGAAAACCCAGACCACTGTAGGCATTGATTATGGTGAAATTACTTTAGATGATGGAATCAAAATCGGACTCTATGGAACCCCAGGACAAAGCCGTTTTGATTTTATATGGTCGGTCATTTGTGAAGGTGCAATCGGTGTTATTTTATTATTAGATCATAATAGCTCTAATCCAATTGCCGAGTTAGAAAGCTATTTAGAAACCTTTAAAAATTATAATGATAATATTGCAATTGGTATTACTCATATTGACGAAAATAAAGAGTCATCACTTCAACAATATCGTCATTGGATAAAAGCAAATGCACTGCCATACCCTCTTTTTTTTATTGATGCACGTGAGCAAGAACAAATTTTAATGATGGTTGAATCATTAATTGCATCACTTGAAGTCAAGGTAGGCTTAACATCTCAAGGGAATGATCATGCTTAGTATCCCAACTCAAAAACGAACCGCTCCAACACAGTTACTACAACTTGCAAAAGCCGAAGCTCATAATATTTTGATGAATACGCGTGGTGTAGATTTTGTCATGATTTGCTCTTCTGATGGTTTTGAATTAGCAACAGTGAGCCACAAGAACCACCATAACACTACTAAGTTAGCAGCCGTAAGTAGCTCAATTTTGGCAATGGTCACTGCATTTTTAAAAGAGATTCAACTCACGGGCTGTAACAACATTACTTTAGATGCAGATAATGGCAAGGCCATTTTAACTGCTATTCCTGCTGTTCATCACCCAATGGTCATGGTTACGCTAAGTAATAAAGAAGTCCTTTTAGGTCAACTACTATATAGCCTAAAAAAAGCAAGTCAGACAATTGCAGAGGCCGATGGAGAATAAATCAGGACTCCTCATTTAAAGTAAAATACCACTCATATAGAGCGGTATTTTTTACTAGATTTGAATAGTAAATAACATCTGCCGTTTTTTTACTTGCTGCCCTTGCTGACCTAAAACATCTTCAACTACACCATCCACATCCGATTTAATCTGCTGTTGGATTTTCATGGCTTCAAGCACTAATAAAGTTTGGCCTTTTATGACTTGATCACCTTTATTGACCAATATATTTACTACCGCACCATCCATTGGCGCACGAATTTTGCCATCCCCAGCCACATCAGCTATCTCTGGGGCGGCATAAGTTACGTTGCGAATTGCAACATTGCCATTATCTTGATCTAAATAAAGCAGATCACCATCCAGTACATATTGCACACGGCGACGTACACCATCAATTAAATAAACTAATTGCTCTATCGTTCTTTCAAGCACTTCAATACAAATAGTTTGATCGCAGAGCTGTACCGTAAACGTATTATTTAGCGATGAAAGCTGCAATTGAACTTGCTGATCATCATATTTAAGCTTTAATGGTAATGGCACACCTAGACCAGTTTGCCACACTGCCGTACCGTTACTTTGGCTAAATAATGCCGCAGCAATTGCTAAGGTTTCTAAAGATAGAACCTGCTTATGTAGACTGCTGTCGTTTTGAAAATGCTGCTGAATAAATGCTGTATTGGTATCCCCTGCCACAACAACCGGATGACGCAGTAAATTGACCAAAAACTGCTTATTGCTATTTACACCCAGCAAAACACAGTCATCGACGGCACGCTCCAATAAGCGAATTGCATCCTCACGGGTTTTACCATATGCGATCACCTTCGCCACCATCGGGTCATAAAATGGGCTAACCTCATCAGTTGCTAACATGCCATGATCGATTCGTACATTTGGCAAAGTTGCTGGCTGCCAACGCAGAACTTGTCCTGTTTGTGGTAAGAAATCTTGCCGTGGATCTTCTGCATACAAACGTACTTCGATCGCATGTCCGTTTAAAGTCAATTCATGTTGTTGCAGTGGTAAGTGCTCACCATTAGCAACACGCAACTGCCATTCAACCAAGTCCAATCCTGTAATAAGCTCAGTCACAGGATGTTCTACCTGTAAGCGGGTATTCATTTCCAAAAAGTAAAATGCACCCGATGCATCAAGTAAAAATTCAACCGTTCCCGCACCGACATAAGCACATGCTTTTGCCGCTGCCACAGCTGCCTCACCCATTTGCTGACGTAGTTCAGGTGTCATGACTGGACACGGTGCTTCTTCAACAACTTTCTGATGGCGGCGTTGGATCGAACAATCACGCTCAAACAAATACACGTAATTGCCATGTGTATCCCCAAAAACCTGAATCTCGACATGGCGCGGAGCAATGACAGCTTTTTCTAAAATAAGCTCACCTGAACCAAAAGCATTTTCAGCTTCTGAACGTGCGGTTTGTAATGCCTCAAACAACTCGGATGCTTGCTGTACCAAACGCATGCCACGACCGCCACCACCCGCAGAAGCTTTGACCATAATTGGAAAGCCAATCTGCTCAGCTTGAGTTGCTAAATATTCAAGGTCTTGTCGGTCACCTTCATCCCCCGGCACACAAGGAACGCCCGCCTCAATCATGGCGATTTTTGAAAGGCGTTTACTGCCCATTAACTCAATTGCAGAAGCGGTAGGCCCAATAAATGTAATCTGGTTGTCGATACATGCCTGAGCAAAATCAGTATTTTCTGACAAAAAACCATAGCCAGGGTGAACTGCATCAGCACCTGTCTTTTTGCATGCATCTATTATCTTGGTAATTGAAAGATATGACTCAGATACTTTTGAAGCACCAATATAGACAGCTTCATCGGCCTCTTGCACATGGCGAGCATGACGGTCTGCATCGGAATAAACTGCGACAGTTTGATAGCCCATTGCCTTAGCAGTTTGCATGACTCGAACTGCAATTTCACCACGATTGGCAATCAGTACTTTTGAAAATTTCATTATTTTTATTCCTATCGCTTATGATTCATCGGTCCAATTCGGCAACCGTTTCTGAATAAAAGCCATCGTTCCTTCTTGTCCCTCGGTACCACCAACTGCTTGAGCAAACTGCTGTGCAGCATCATCTAATAAATCACTCAAAGGCTCATTGAGCGCTCGATGTAACAGTGCTTTAGTCACGCGGGAAGCCTTGGGTGCGGCACGTTTAATGTGTTGAATTGTTTCTTGTAAAGCTTGCTCAAGTTCAATTTCATTATGTGCAATTTGATGAACCACACCGACACTCAGTGCCGTATGCCCTTCAAAACGCATGCCGAGTAAAGCAAGTCGGCGTGCCTGAGTCAGGCCAATACGTTTCACCACAAAAGGAGCAATTTGCGCAGGAATTACGCCTAGCCCCGTTTCAGGTAAACCAAACTGGGTATTGTCACGGCTAATGGCAACATCGGAAACACATGCCAGACCAAATCCCCCACCTAACACCGCACCCTCTAAAATCACCACAACCGTTTGCGGTGCAGCTTCAACTTGCTCAAGCATGGCACCAAAACGGCGATTAAAATCAGCATAAGGTTGTAGACTGCCGACATTGGTCGCTTCAATTCGTAAAGCAGCCATATCTTTAATGTCACCACCTGCACAAAAAGTCCCGCCTTCGCCACGGATAATCACCGCACGAATCGAAAGGTCACCGCGAATAGCAGCAAAAACTTGTTGAATGGCATTTACCATATTCAAGTTCATGGCATTACGGCTCTCTGGTCGATTTAACCAAAGGTATAAAATACTGCTGTCTTGTTCTAATTGAATGCTGTCATCAAGATCTAAAGCTTGTAAAGATGTCGAAAGTGTCATGGTGTATTCCTTATTTTTATTTCTGCTTTTTAGGCAGAATATCCATCAACTTACAGATAATCCCCAACATAATCTCATCTGCCCCGCCCCCAATAGACCCTAGGCGGCCATCACGATACAGCTGCGACGCAGGGTTATCCCACATGAAGCCATTGCCGCCCCAGTATTGCAGACAACTATCAGCAACTTCACGAGTTAAACGTCCAGCTTTGAGCTTTGCCATAGACGCCAACATCGTGACATCCTCGCCCGCAATATGCTGTTCGCATGCTTGATAAGTTAATGCTTTGAGTGCTTCCACTTCGGTCATAAGTTCAGCAAAGCGGAAATGGATATATTGGTTATTAATGAGGGGTTGACCAAAAGTAGTACGCTCTTTGGTGTAATTAATTGTTTGCTGAATACAATGCTGCAAGCCGCCAATCGCATTAGCACATGCCCATAAGCGCTCTTCCTGAAATTGCATCATTTGCATCATAAAGCCCATACCTTCAACACCCACCAAGTTACGCTGCGGTACACGTACATTGTCTAAATAAACTTGTGCTGTGGTTGTTGAAAGCATCCCTAATTTATTAAGTGGCTCTGAAAAACTAATCCCTTTAGTTTTTGCTGGCACAATAATCAATGACTTATTAACGTGAGGTTTATCATCAGACGTGTTGGCTAAAAGACAAAAGAAGTCGGCCTGCAATGAGTTGGTAATCCACATTTTGCTGCCGTTAATGACATAGTCATCGCCATCTTTTTTTGCAGTTGTTTTAATAGCAGCAACATCCGAACCAGCATGTACTTCTGATACTGCAATGGATGCAACATATTCCCCTGCAATCGCTGGTGTTAAAAACTCATCACGTAATTCTTTACTACCAAAACGTGCCAAAGCAGGTGTTGCCATATCGGTTTGTACACCAATAGCTAAAGGCACCCCGCCACAAGCCGCATAGCCAATTTCTTCTGCAACCACGAGGTTATACGAATAATCTAACGCTAAACCGCCATTTTCTTCTGGCTTGCAGATTCCTAATAAACCAAGATCACCCATCTTTTTAAATACTTCATGGATTGGGAAACGTCCCGCGGCCTCCCATTCTGGAATATGTGGATTCAGCTCATTTTGAACAAATTGACGAGCTGTACGGCGCAATGCTTCATGTTCATTAGTAAATTTCATTGTGTTATTCCTATTAATTTTTTTAATTGCGGTAAAGGTTGATTAAAAACGGGACACACCAAAACGAGTTGGATTTAGCTCTCGTTGCTGTGCTTCATAAATGGTCTGTAAAAGGAAAATTAATAATTTTCGGGTATCTCGCGGATCGATAATGCCATCATCATGTAGCATAGCTGTATTGAAAAGCGCGGTAGATTGCTGCTCTAATTTCATGGCCGTACTTTGCTCAAGAAAATCGAGCATTTGCGGATTCGGCTCCTGCCCTGAAGCTTTTTGTTTCCCTTCAGCAACAATACGCAGTACCTTTCCAGCTTGTGCAGCACCCATTACAGCAACATGCGAATTTGGCCATGCAAAAATAAAGTCTGGCAATAAACTCCGACCACACATCGCGTAATTGCCAGCACCATACGCCCCTGCCACAACAATTGAAATTTTAGGTACAGAACAATTGGCAACCGCTTGAATCAGCTTTGAGCCATGTTTAATAATGCCATTTTGCTCGGCATCGGTTCCCACCATAAAGCCAGTGGTATTATGCAAGAATAATAATGGGCGCTTGGTCTGCTCACACAGGTGAATAAACTGGGCTGCCTTCGCCGCCCCTTGGGGTGTAATCGGACCATTATTGGTAATAATACCGATATGTAGTCCGCCAATTTTTGCCCAGCCACATACCGTTAAATCATCATATTCCTGTTTAAATTCTAGAAAATCTGAATCGTCAATAATGCGGGCAACCACTTCTTTCATGTTAAATGGTTGTTTAGGGTCACTTGGAATAACACCCAACAGTTCATCGGCATCGTAACGAGGTTCTTTATAAGTTACATCAACTGGTTTGATTTGCTCTTTCCAGTTCAGATGTTCAAAAATTTCACGTGCAAGTCGAATACCATCAGCATCATTTTCAGCCAAATATTCTGCGGTTCCAGCAACCTGCGCATGCATTTCTGCCCCGCCCAACTCTTCAGCTGTTGCTACTTCACCAGTGGCAGCCAAGAGTAAAGGGGGACCTGCAAGAAGCATCTCGGTTTGCTTACGTACAGCAATTACATAATCTGAAAGACCGGGCTGATAAGCACCGCCTGCCGTTGCATTACCATGCACCACTGCAAGCTGTGGAATACCTGCCGCAGAAAGACGTGCCTGATTGGCAAATGTCATACCACCATAGGTAAATACTTCCGCAGCATAATTAAGGTTTGCACCACCACTTTCGGTCAGCGTAATCAGTGGGAGTTTTTGTTCTAAGGCAATTTTTTGCAAACGCAAAGTTTTCTGTACGCCCATAGGAGACATGGTCCCACCTTTAATCGCGCTATTACTTGCAGAAACCAGACAGCGCACACCACTCACAAAACCAATACCGGCAATTACACCACCACCAGCTTCGGAGCCATCCTTGTCATCATGCATGTTGTAGCCGACCAAGCCACACAACTCAACAAAAGGTGAATCAGCATCGAGTAACAATCGTACACGCTCATGCGGCAGAATCTTGCCCTTTTTATCGAATTTCGGTTTAGCAGCATACGATTTATCAATGCTTTTTTGCTGAATTGCACGGACTTCACTCAGTTGAGTAAGCAATGCCTCTTTATTCTTTTGATACTGTTCACTACCAACAGCAATTTCGGATTGGAGAATAGTCACTGTTACTCCTCCTCAGCCTCAGTCTTTTTCTGAAAAATTTCAGGAATAAACGCGCGATGGAAACCATTATAAGACTGACTATTTGTCGCATCAGCTAGTGGATACATGCGTGTTCCTTGCGATGCAGCGCCATCAATACGCAAAGTTACACCTGACACAAAAGCCGCAGCATCTGACAGTAAATAACAAATCGCCGATGAAACTTCTGATTCAGTTCCCATACGTTTTAGCGGTACATTGCCAGCAAGACTTGGAATAATCACTTTGGCAAAATCACCGCTATAATTATCCATACCGGATGACACAATCCACCCCGGTGCAACCGCATTTACACGAACGCCAGATTTGCCCCACTCAACCGATGCTGTTTTAGTTAAGTTATCAACTCCTGAACGCGCAGCACCAGAATGTCCCATTCCCGGCATACCGCCCCACATATCAGCAGTCATATTGACAATACTGCCACCATATTTAGCCATCCATTGGTTATAAGCTTCACGCATTAAATAGAAAGTTGCATGCAAGTTATTACGCACCACTGCATCGAAACCATTCGCTGAAATATTCTCTAAAGCTGAGGGGAACTGGCCGCCAGCATTATTTACCAAGCCATCTAGTTTGCCGAATTTCTCAATCACTTCGGCAATCATATTTTTCACTTGTTCTTCTTCACGGTTATCACAAACAATGAAATGAACTAAGCCCCCATCTTCTATAATTTCTTGGCTTACTTTCTCTAATTTTTCAATTTTGCGTCCTGTAATCACTACTTGAGCGCCGAGGGCTGCAAGCTCATGTGCAGTACAGCGTCCAATTCCTGAGCCACCACCTGTCACAATAATGACTTTATTGGCGAAAGCATCTGGTCTAAATATTGATTGATAACTCATCTTTGTTTCATCCATTCATTTTATTTTTCTAAAAGATGTGCCGGAACTTTAACAGGTATATCCAATAATTGCTGTGCAAAGGCTTTCCCTTGCGGATCTATACGTAAACTTGCAACACCACCGCCACCCAAGGCATTTTCCAACATAAAATTCAGTGCATTCAAACCCGGTAACTCATAACGGATTACTCGCCCTTTCTCAGCATCCAAGACATGTTGCATATAGCTTGCAACAGCCTCTTCCGTCAGTGCTGCACGGATCCATGGCAAATAGTCTGCTTTACGTGCAATCACACCGATGTTGCTATGATTGCCTTTATCACCACTGCGGGCATGCGCAATTTCAATCAAAGGAACTTCAATTTCATCTCCTTGATAAATTGCATTTTCACCTGCCTTTAAAGTAGGCAATTGCTCTGTAGAAACTCCTTGTGGAATCTCAACTGGGTAGCGTTTTCCTTCAAAATCGATTTCGACACTTACTTGATTTTTATCTATTAAAAATGAAAATAGTTTAATCACTGGCGATGCTTTTGGACGCCCTCCCACAATCCCAGCCAAAGCCGGAGCCATACCTGTTGAAGCCTGCGCAATTTCAGATGCAAAGAACATACATGCTTCTTTGAACATGTGTTTTACAGCTATTTTGACCACAACTTCACGACTATTTAATGTTTGGGCATGTTCGCCATAGGTACTTTCAATACCTAAAATTTCAACAGACTTTTCACTAAATGGCGGCACTGAGCGCATTGCTAAAACACGTTCGCACTTAGCCAAAATCGCATCGGCAATGATTTGTGCTTTTTGTGGTGCCTCACGTCCTGCAATTAAAAAACTCACTAAAACCCGATATCCATCTGGATAGGTCGCACTGACTTTATACTGCGCAGTCGGTGCTTGTCCTTTTGCCCCTGTCACACGAACTCGGTGCTCCCCAACTTGTTCTAAATGCACCTGATTAAAATCCGCAATTACATCGGGTAGTAAATATGCTTGGGGATTACCAATTTCATAAACAATTTGTTCAGCAACCGTGGCGGTGGAAACCAAACCACCTGTACCCTGTGGTTTCGTCACAACAAATGAGCCATCTTCACTCACCTCAACGACTGGAAAGCCTATATTGTCGAAACCCTGAACTAAGCGCCAATCGGTAAAGTTACCACCCGTACATTGAGCTCCACATTCAATGACATGACCTGCCAAGGAACCTTGTGCTAATTTGTCATAGTCATCTAAAGACCATTGATATTCATGAAGTAAAGGAGCAAGTACCACAGCAGAGTCAACAACACGACCAGTAATTACAATATCAGCGCCTAAGTCTAAGGCGTCACGAATAGCCACCGCCCCTAAATAAGCATTACTACTCGCCACTTGTTCTGGCAAAGCTTCCCCGCTAAACATTTCCCGAATATTTTGCTGTTTGAGGTGCTCATGTTGCGGTAAAAGATCATCACCTAAAACCACGGCAACTTTTAGATCTAGTCCATATTCTTTAATTATTTTTTGCAAAGCATCTCGACATGCCAATGGGTTAACACCACCAGCATTACTAATCACCTTAATCTTTTTCTCTGCAATTTTTTTAAGTAGAGGCGCCATGACACGACTGACAAAATCTAAAGCATAGCCATGTTTCGGCTCTACCATTTTCGCTTTGGCCATAATCGACATGGTGATTTCTGACAAGTAATCAAAAACCAAATAATTAATATCGGTTAGATGTACCAATTGAAAAGCAGCAGTATTGGTATCTCCCCAAAAACCTGAGGCACACCCTATTTTTACGACACGCTCATCATCCTGTTGATTACTTGCCATCTTGTTTCTCATTATTTTGTTTAAAAATTACACTCAACATTACCAAGCAAGCGCTTGGTTTGTAAAGAGCAAAATGTTATTGTGAAATTGACTAAAACTGCCAAACTCGACAACTAGCCTAAAACATGGTGAGATTTAGCAAAATTTTTTCCGTAAATATTTTTATATAAAGGATCCAGCTTTCGTATGATTGCGACTTCAATTGAACAGATTCCACATATTTCTTGCTTTGACGATAGCCCGCGTGGTCGTTTATTACAGGGAGCTGCCTATCTATTTCACAAACAAGGTTATGATAAAACCACTGTCCGCGAACTTGCTCAATTTATTGGAATTCAATCAGGTAGCTTATTTCATCACTTCAAGAGTAAAGATGACATCCTCGCTCACGTAATGGAGCAAACTATCATTTACAATCTTGCTCGTTTAGAAGAGGCAGCAGCTCAATCTACCGATCCAGAACACCAATTACGAGCTCTTATTAAAGCAGAACTCATTTCAATTACTGGAGATACTGGTGCAGCCATGGCTGTTTTAGTTTATGAGTGGTTTGCGCTGTCAAAAGAAAAACAAGATTATCTTTTAGAAATGCGTAATGAATATGAACAAATCTGGTTAGATGTCATTGAAAAGTTACGCACTCAAAGCAAGATAAAACATGATGCCTTTATTTGGCGAAGATTAGTTGGTGGTGCGATTTCATGGACTGTCACTTGGTATAAATCTGAAGGTAAAGTCAAAATTGATGAGTTAACCGAAATGGTTTGGGAGATGGCATTAAAATAAAAAAGGTGGCCCAATGACCACCCTGCAAGAATTAATAACCAAGCTGTTTACTAATCAAATCTTTCATAATTTCTTCAGCACCACCGCCAATCATATTGACCTTTACTTCACGGTAAATACGTTCAGACTTAGTACCTCGCATAAAGCCCATACCACCTAATGTTTGCACAGCTGCATCAGCACAAAATTGCATTGTGCGAGTGGCAACATTTTTAAGCATTGAAATTTGTGCCACCAACTCAGGCCCTTGTAAATTCTGCTGAGTCATTTTCCATGCAGTTTCTTCAAGTAATGCCCGTGTTGAGGTCAATTGTGTTGCCATATCTACCAATTTATGACGAACAACTTGATGGTCTATTAATCTCTTACCAAAAGTTTTCCGTTGCTGTGCCCAATCTAAAGCTTCTTCATAACAGACTAAAGCATAGCCATACGCCACTACACCCAAGAAAAAGCGCTCCATATTAAAATTATTCATAATAACTTTAAAACCAGCATTTTCTTTACCGAGCAGATTTGATGCAGGTACTCTCACTTGATCAAAATGCAAATGAGCTGTATCAGAAGCCCACCATCCCATTTTCTTTAAAGGTGTTTTAGTAATTCCCTCACTGTGCGCATCAACGAGCAACATTGAAATGCCTTCAGCACCTGTTTTGGTTGGATCTGTACGCACTGCAACAGTATAGTAATCTGCACGAATTCCCGATGTGATAAATGTTTTCTCACCCGAGACAACATAATAGTCACCATCACGAACAGCTTTAGTCTGTAATGCAGCAACATCTGAACCACCACCCGGTTCTGTAATCGCCAATGCTGAAATCTTTTCTCCAGAAATAATCCCTGGTAAAACTCTTGACTTTAGTTCTTCACTTCCAAAATGCTGAATCGGTGGTGCTCCAATTGTATGTACCATGAGTGAAATATGTCCTCCCCCCGAACCAGCTTTTGCCATTTCTACCCCAGCCAGTAATGAATAAAATGGATCTGCATCGGGAATACCGCCATATTCCTCAGAAAAACCTAAACCTAATAGACCAATTTCAGCAGCCTTTTTATATAGCTCTCTTGGGAATGTCTCAGCCTCATCCCATTCATTAACGAAAGGAGCCATTTCTTTTTGTACAAATCGACGAACATTATCAGCAAAAGCAATATGTTGTTCATTATAGTAAATTGGGTTGGGTTGCATTTCTACAGATGTCCTGATGTTTTTATTTAATTCCAGAACATATCTTGTCATGTTTGCCATCAATCAAAAGTTGCAAGAACCTCCATTTTCTTGGCATAAAACATCAAAGCCTATTCTTTTTATTCAAATACAATGCAATACCTATACTCTTAAGCAACAACGGAAACCACGGGCAGCATAATAAGACTGCGCTCCATTATGATAAATAAAGACACGACCATATCGACGATCAGCAAAAAGTGCTCCATCTAGTTTACGAATTTCATTTGGGGTTTTGAGCCAACTTGATGTTTTAAGATCAAACTCTTCAATTTCTTGTAGTTGGTAATATTGCTCTTCTGTTAAAAGCTCAACTCCCATTTCCTTAGCTACATCTATTGCGCTATTTTTAGGAGGATGATCTTTTCTAGATTCTAGGGCCTCACGATCATAGCAAAGGCTTCTACGACCTTTAGGTGTCTCAAGAGAGCAATCTACAAATAAATATTCGTCTTTCTGCTGATCATAAGCAATAACATCAGGCTCCCCTCCTGTATTTTCCATTTCCAGCAATGACCAAAGTTTATCAGGAACCTTAATTAGTTTATTTTGCACATCCGACCACTCTATTTCTGTATGACGATGTGTATTTTTTTCAAATCTATTCTTTAATAATTCAAGGAGTAACTCTATTTGCTTTTGAGTTAGCTGTTTTTTATCTACCATTAAATAAGTCCTTATATTTATTAAATTGAACGGCCATCAAAATAATTTATTTTATTTAATATCAATGGCTTCTCCGCCTAGTACATTAATTACAGAGATAGAACTAAATCCAATATCTCTACATTAGGTTCCATAATTAAGATAATCAATAATCGTTTACTATATATTTAATTCCAAAAGTGTCCACAATGCTTACATCTATTACCATTTCTAAAAGAAAATAAAGGTAGGCCCAAAAACATAAACGCTAAAAAGGCAGATTTTTTTCCTTTATTATTAACTTCTATATCCAAACTTCCACACTCAGGGCAACATTCTTTACTCTCCCCAAACTTTTGTTCAAGCTCATCACTAAAGTCTTTTTCAAGAAATGACTTCGCTTCATCAACATAGTTTTCTGGAACTAATAAACGGACCCCACCTAAAGCATTAGAATAAAACCAATCCATATTAATTGTATGCTCATTTTCAATATAAACAGGAATTCCAAATGCTTCTAGTTGAGTCTTTGCAATTTGTGCCTCATAAGGAAACGAGAAAGTTTTAATTACGATCCATTGCATATTAGATTTCTAATTAGGTAAATAATTTTAGAGTAGCTTTATTTGTTTATAATTTGAATAAATTTTAATATCTAAAGGATTGAGAATACAAATTCCCCTAATAAAAAAACACCCCCATTCATTAGAACGGGGGTGTTTAGAATAATGAGCTGGCGATGACTTACTCTCACATGGGTAACCCCACACTACCATCAGCGCTAAGAGGTTTCACTTCTGAGTTCGGGAAGGGATCAGGTGGTTCACTCTTGCTATGGTCGCCAGCACAACTGTTTATGGATACTTGCTTCGTTTTATTCACTGTGTGATACGTTGCGTTTTCCAAATCTTTACAGATGGGCTGATTGGTCTGATTTTCGTTGTTCATTTTAGCTAAGTGTTTAACTAAATCAAGTTGCTTTGCATATTTATGAATTGATTGATGCTTCATATACAACTGCTTGGGTGTTGTATAGTCAAGCCTCACGAGCAATTAGTATTGGTCAGCTTCACATATCACTATGCTTCCACATCCAACCTATCAACGTCCTAGTCTCGAACGGCTCTTTAGAGGAATAAATTCCTAGGGAAATCTTATCTTGAGGTAGGCTTCCCGCTTAGATGCTTTCAGCGGTTATCCCTTCCGAACATAGCTACCCGGCGATGCGACTGGCGTCACAACCGGTACACCAGAGGTTCGTCCACTCTGGTCCTCTCGTACTAGGAGCAGATCCTCTCAAATTTCCAGCGCCCACGGTAGATAGGGACCGAACTGTCTCACGACGTTCTAAACCCAGCTCGCGTACCTCTTTAAATGGCGAACAGCCATACCCTTGGGACCTGCTTCAGCCCCAGGATGAGATGAGCCGACATCGAGGTGCCAAACACCGCCGTCGATATGAACTCTTGGGCGGTATCAGCCTGTTATCCCCAGAGTACCTTTTATCCGTTGAGCGATGGCCCTTCCATACAGAACCACCGGATCACTAAGACCTACTTTCGTACCTGCTCGACTTGTGGGTCTCGCAGTTAAGCGCGCTTTTGCCTTTATACTCTACGCGTGATTTCCGACCACGCTGAGCGCACCTTCGTACTCCTCCGTTACTCTTTAGGAGGAGACCGCCCCAGTCAAACTACCCACCAGACACGGTCCTCGTCCCGGATAACGGGACAGAGTTAGAACCTCAACATTACCAGGGTGGTATTTCAAGGACGGCTCCATTGGAACTAGCGTTCCAACTTCAAAGCCTCCCACCTATCCTACACAAGTAAGGTCAAAGTTCAGTGTCAAGCTGCAGTAAAGGTTCACGGGGTCTTTCCGTCTAGCCGCGGGTACACTGCATCTTCACAGCGATTTCGATTTCACTGAGCCTCTGCTGGAGACAGCGCCGCCATCATTATGCCATTCGTGCAGGTCGGAACTTACCCGACAAGGAATTTCGCTACCTTAGGACCGTTATAGTTACGGCCGCCGTTTACTGGGGCTTCGATCAAGAGCTTCGCTTACGCTAACCCCATCAATTAACCTTCCAGCACCGGGCAGGCATCACACCCTATACGTCCACTTTCGTGTTTGCAGAGTGCTATGTTTTTAATAAACAGTTGCAGCGGCCTGGTTTCTGCGGCTGTCGTCAGCTCAGGAAGCAAGTTCCATCACCAACAACAGCGTACCTTCTCCCGAAGTTACGGTACCATTTTGCCTAGTTCCTTCAGCAGAGTTCTCTCAAGCGCCTTGGTCTACTCGACCTGACCACCTGTGTCGGTTTCGGGTACGATTCCTGTGTAACTGAAGCTTAGAGACTTTTCCTGGAAGCATGGTATCAGCCACTTCGCTGTACAAGTACAGCTTGCTATCGGATCTCAGTATAGAGTACCCCGGATTTGCCTAAGATACATACCTACATCCTTCCACCTGGACAACCAACGCCAGGCTGACTTAACCTTCTCCGTCCTCTCATCGCATTACACAGAAGTATTGGAATATTAACCAATTTCCCATCGACTACGCCTTTCGGCCTCGCCTTAGGGGTCGACTCACCCAGCCCCGATTAACGTTGGACTGGAACCCTTGGTCTTTCGGCGAACGGGTTTTTCACCCGTTTTGTCGTTACTCACGTCAGCATTCGCACTTCTGATACCTCCAGCATACTTCTCAATACACCTTCATCGGCTTACAGAACGCTCCCCTACCACTTGACTAATGTCAAATCCGCAGCTTCGGCACATAGTTTTAGCCCCGTTACATCTTCCGCGCAGGCCGACTCGACTAGTGAGCTATTACGCTTTCTTTAAAGGGTGGCTGCTTCTAAGCCAACCTCCTAGCTGTCTATGCCTTCCCACATCGTTTCCCACTTAACTATGATTTTGGGGCCTTAGCTGGCGGTCTGGATTGTTTTCCTCTTGACTACGGACGTTAGCACCCGCAGTCTGTCTCCCGGATAGTACTCATAGGTATTCGGAGTTTGCATCGGTTTGGTAAGTCGGGATGACCCCCTAGCCGAAACAGTGCTCTACCCCCTATGGTATTCGTCCGAGGCGCTACCTAAATAGCTTTCGGGGAGAACCAGCTATCACCAGGCTTGATTAGCCTTTCACCCCTATCCACAAGTCATCCCCTGGCTTTTCAACGACAGTGGGTTCGGTCCTCCAGTTAGTGTTACCCAACCTTCAACCTGCTCATGGATAGATCGCCTGGTTTCGGGTCTATACCCAGCAACTAAACGCCCTATTAAGACTCGGTTTCCCTACGGCTCCCCTATACGGTTAACCTTGCTACTGAATATAAGTCGCTGACCCATTATACAAAAGGTACGCAGTCACACCACGAAGGTGCTCCCACTGCTTGTATGCATGCGGTTTCAGGATCTATTTCACTCCCCTCACAGGGGTTCTTTTCGCCTTTCCCTCACGGTACTGGTTCACTATCGGTCAGTCAGGAGTATTTAGCCTTGGAGGATGGTCCCCCCATATTCAGACAAGGTTTCACGTGCCTCGCCCTACTCGTCATCATTATGTGTGCCCTTTCGTGTACGGGAATATCACCCTCTACGTTCGCACTTCCCAGAGCGTTCCACTAAAACACACATAACTTAATGGGCTGATCCCCGTTCGCTCGCCGCTACTGAGGGAATCTCAATTGATTTCTTTTCCTAAGGGTACTGAGATGTTTCACTTCCCCTCGTTCGCCTTGCAACACTATGTATTCATGTTGCAATACCTACCTTAAAGTAGGTGGGTTCCCCCATTCAGAAATCTCCGGATCAAAGGATATTTGCCGCCTCCCCGGAGCTTTTCGCAGGCTATCACGTCTTTCATCGCCTCTGACTGCCAAGGCATCCACCACATGCACTTAATTACTTGACTATACAACCCCAAACAGTCGTCAACACCTACAAGTGAGTGTTGTCCGTGCGATTCTTCATCGCTACTATCTGTTGTCTGTGTACTTAAACACTGTACAGCTTCAATCTAAATTCATATACCAAAACGCTTGATTCAGTTAATTTGCTAGTTCTCAATTCATCTAGATTAATTGCTTAATCTAAACTCTTGAGTGAACAATTTATTTCAGACTCAATTTTGCCAATCTGTTAATGAATAAACACGCCTTCGTCAGGTCATGCTTAATACCGTGATACTTAAATCACAGAAGTTAATAAACCAAGACCGAAATCTCTATTTACTAATTTCTGTAATCCGAACTTCTCTTAAGTTCTGGTGGAGACTAGGAGAGTCGAACTCCTGACCTCCTGCGTGCAAAGCAGGCGCTCTACCAACTAAGCTAAGTCCCCAGCTTACATCATCAGTCATGTATCTTTTATCTATAACTTCAACCAGTCAAAGTCATGGTGGGTCTGACAAGACTTGAACTTGTGACCCCACGCTTATCAAGCGTGTGCTCTAACCAACTGAGCTACAGACCCTCAGATACATCTATGAAGAACAACTTGTTGTGGATTCTTACCAATCGTCAATCTTTCGTTAAGGAGGTGATCCAGCCGCAGGTTCCCCTACGGCTACCTTGTTACGACTTCACCCCAGTCATCGGCCACACCGTGGTAACCGCCCTCTTTGCAGTTAGGCTAGCTACTTCTGGTGCAACAAACTCCCATGGTGTGACGGGCGGTGTGTACAAGGCCCGGGAACGTATTCACCGCGGCATTCTGATCCGCGATTACTAGCGATTCCGACTTCATGGAGTCGAGTTGCAGACTCCAATCCGGACTACGATCGGCTTTTTGAGATTAGCATCCTATCGCTAGGTAGCAACCCTTTGTACCGACCATTGTAGCACGTGTGTAGCCCTGGCCGTAAGGGCCATGATGACTTGACGTCGTCCCCGCCTTCCTCCAGTTTGTCACTGGCAGTATCCTTAAAGTTCCCGACATTACTCGCTGGCAAATAAGGAAAAGGGTTGCGCTCGTTGCGGGACTTAACCCAACATCTCACGACACGAGCTGACGACAGCCATGCAGCACCTGTATGTAAGTTCCCGAAGGCACCAATCCATCTCTGGAAAGTTCTTACTATGTCAAGGCCAGGTAAGGTTCTTCGCGTTGCATCGAATTAAACCACATGCTCCACCGCTTGTGCGGGCCCCCGTCAATTCATTTGAGTTTTAGTCTTGCGACCGTACTCCCCAGGCGGTCTACTTATCGCGTTAGCTGCGCCACTAAAGCCTCAAAGGCCCCAACGGCTAGTAGACATCGTTTACGGCATGGACTACCAGGGTATCTAATCCTGTTTGCTCCCCATGCTTTCGCACCTCAGCGTCAGTGTTAGGCCAGATGGCTGCCTTCGCCATCGGTATTCCTCCAGATCTCTACGCATTTCACCGCTACACCTGGAATTCTACCATCCTCTCCCACACTCTAGCTAACCAGTATCGAATGCAATTCCCAAGTTAAGCTCGGGGATTTCACATTTGACTTAATTAGCCGCCTACGCGCGCTTTACGCCCAGTAAATCCGATTAACGCTTGCACCCTCTGTATTACCGCGGCTGCTGGCACAGAGTTAGCCGGTGCTTATTCTGCGAGTAACGTCCACTATCTCTAGGTATTAACTAAAGTAGCCTCCTCCTCGCTTAAAGTGCTTTACAACCATAAGGCCTTCTTCACACACGCGGCATGGCTGGATCAGGCTTGCGCCCATTGTCCAATATTCCCCACTGCTGCCTCCCGTAGGAGTCTGGGCCGTGTCTCAGTCCCAGTGTGGCGGATCATCCTCTCAGACCCGCTACAGATCGTCGCCTTGGTAGGCCTTTACCCCACCAACTAGCTAATCCGACTTAGGCTCATCTATTAGCGCAAGGTCCGAAGATCCCCTGCTTTCTCCCGTAGGACGTATGCGGTATTAGCATTCCTTTCGAAATGTTGTCCCCCACTAATAGGCAGATTCCTAAGCATTACTCACCCGTCCGCCGCTAAGATCAGTAGCAAGCTACCTCTCTCCGCTCGACTTGCATGTGTTAAGCCTGCCGCCAGCGTTCAATCTGAGCCATGATCAAACTCTTCAGTTAAAATCATTTTGTACCTTATTTAAAGACAAGGTACCAATTCTGGCTCATCAATTACTGACTTAAATTTCGCTCAAATAAACTTCGAGTAATTTAAACCAATCAATCAATGAAAATTATTTCGATTAATCAATCAGTAA
>NZ_JFYD01000013.1:0-31266 GCF_000588515.1 Acinetobacter sp. 826659
CTTCAATAAGTTTATGTGCTTCATTACGTGTACGTGGCAAAATTTCTTTAATCCCGCCTAACTCATCAAAAGTCATGTAAGTTTCAATGGTTTCAAATTCCATTGCATGACGATCAGCACGTAAATTTTTCAAAATCTGATAAAGCTGGAAAAGCGTATTTAACGATTTATGAACATCACGGTCTTTTGGAATTGCATCTGTTGCGCCGTCAAAATATTGTGCTACCTGTGTATAGGTCAAACGTGCTTTTGAATGCATCACTGATGGATAAAAATCGTAACCAGTTACACGGCCTGTACGAGAGATTTTCAAGTCACAGACCATGCATAAACGGTCTACATGAGGGTTTAGAGAGCATAAGCCATTTGACAATGCCTCTGGTAGCATCGGTAATACGAAATGCGGGAAGTATACCGAAGTACCACGTTCCTCAGCTTCTTCATTGAGGGCTGAGTCTAAGCGTACATAATGGCTAACATCAGCAATTGCGACAACTACACGATAACCGCCACCTGGACGTTTTTCAGCATAAACCGCATCATCAAAATCTCGAGCATCTTCACCATCGATCGTAACTAATGCTAAATCTCGTAAATCAATGCGGCCTTCACGATCTTGAGCAGATGGTTCTTTAAAACTTTCAGCTTCTTTTAAGACCTGATCTGGAAACTCATATGGCAAACCAAATTCAAGAATGGTTTGTGGAATAATAATTTCTGTATCAGCTTTGTCGGCCATAGATTGAATAATATGCGCCGTCGCAAACTCTTCACGAGTTGGATAACTATCTATTGCGACACGTAGCATATCGCCAACATTTGCTTCAGCATGTGTTACCAGTTCTTTTTCTAAAGGAATAGGTTGGTGCTGATTTGGATTGTTGGGCTGAATAAAATATTCGCCATCGTGAACCGACAATTTACCAATTAATTGTTTAACACGATGTTGTAAAACTTCTGTGATAAAACCCCAAGGTTTGCCTTTACGGTCAACCGAAGTCTGTCGCACTCTAACTCGGTCACCGTTAAAGACTAAACGTAATTCACGTTCAGGAAGTAAAAGGTCACTTTGACCATCAATATGTGCTGTGCCTAAACCTTTGCTATTGATATAAACAGTTGCTTCATAGGTCGGTTGATCTGCCACCAACTGAAATTTAAACCCGTCTTTCATGATTTGACCATCACGGACCATAGCACTTAAGCGATGACTGAGTGCTTCAATACTTTTTTGGTCATGAATATTAAAATGATCGACAAGTTCTGCATGAGATTGCGGTGTCTGCAATTGTTCCAATGTATCTAAAATAAGAGTACGGCTTGGAATAGGATTGTCATAACGTTCAGCTTCAGCTTTCGCTTCGGGGTCAGCCCAGTTTTTTGTCATGTCGTTTGGTTTCACGCTTGGCAGATAAGTTTAGCATAAGTCATGCAGACCCGAACTGCACGTTTAGGTTTGCAATAATGTGTTATGCACTACAGTATTTTGATGAAGAAATAATATCTATCTTAACAAGCGTTTGATCGAAAAAGACGAAAATAATGAGAAAATTGCTTAAAAAATAATTCATTGAACTAAAAAACAAGAAAATTTCACTATGATGACTTGAACAATAGGGTTTTAGTTTGTATTATGGCGGCTCGTTCCGGTGAGGGGGATGAGTGGCTGAAATCACTTCCCTGCTAAGGAAGCATACCTATTACTGGTATCGAGGGTTCGAATCCCTCTCTCACCGCCATTTACTTAATGCGCTCATAGCTCAGCTGGATAGAGCACTTGGCTACGAACTAAGGGGTCGGGAGTTCGAATCTCTCTGAGCGCACCAAGTAAAATAGAACGAATCGCTGAAAGGCACACAAGTTACGCGCTCATAGCTCAGCTGGATAGAGCACTTGGCTACGAACTAAGGGGTCGGGAGTTCGAATCTCTCTGAGCGCACCAAGTAAAATAGAACGAATCGCTGAAAGGCACACAAGTTACGCGCTCATAGCTCAGCTGGATAGAGCACTTGGCTACGAACTAAGGGGTCGGGAGTTCGAATCTCTCTGAGCGCACCAACTTGAAGAATTAACCGCTTTTATAGCGGTTTTTTTGTGCCTGTTTTTTAGTACTTTAAAAAATCTAAATTTATAACTTTTTAATTATATTAGAGATAATCATAAATGAACTTAGCTTTATTTGACTTTGACGGCACGATCACTCACAGCGATACATTCAGTCTATTCCTTAAATTTTCTTTAAATAAAAAAACTCAAATACTAGGTGGTATTCGACTTGCACCTTATATAGCGGGTTATAAGCTTGGATGGGTAACCGATAAAACTATTCGAACTAAACTCTGCCAAGTGGGATACGTGGGCTATGATGCGGATTCCCTAAAATATATGGGACAAGAGTTTGCTAAAAGTGTCCTTCCTACCTGTGTGCGTCAAAATGCTTTGGAACGTATTCTCTGGCATAAACAACAAGGTGATCAGATTGTTGTTGTATCTGCATCATTAGGCGTTTATTTAGAAAGCTGGTGTCAATCTTTAGATTTAGACGTTATATGTAATCAACTTGAAATACGTGATGGTATTTTGACAGGTGATTTTATTAATGGTGATTGTGGTTATTTAGAAAAAGTAAATAGAATAAAAAACAAATATGATTTAACTCAGTATTCTACAATTTATGCTTATGGTGATACACCTAATGATTATGCAATGTTAGAGCTGGCGCATAAGAAATATTATAGATGGGAAGAAGTGAATTAATATTTAAAGATATATTAATAAATAAAGCCACTTGTAATAAGTGGCTTTATTTTAATGACTTATATTAAACAGTATTGAAAGAGTTTTCTAAGAAGTTATCGGTAAGTAATGATGTAGGTACGATAGTATGCGTTGTATTAGTTACGCTTGATACTGTCGAAGTTACACCACCAAGTAAGCTACCACCAGTTAATCCACCTAGTAAATTAGAAATAACATCTAATCCGCCTTCACCAGTCACACCGCCCGTTAAGCTACCCACGATATCTGTTACGATGCCGATAGGGTTGTCTGTACCGCCAGTAACGCCACCAGTTAAGCCGCCTAGAAGGTCGGTCACTAAGCCAAGAGGACTATCACCATCTACGCTACCAGTTAAACCGCCAAGTAAATCAGTGACTAAGCCTAGTGAGCTATCTCCACCAGTAACCCCACCAATAGTTCCTGTCAATCCACCAATGATTTCTGTTACTAAGCCAGTAGCAGTTGTGCCATTTGTAATTAGCGTATCGAGAATACCGGTAGCAGATTCAGTAGCACCTTGAATGTCTCCACCCACTAGATCAGAAATGACTTCAAGCGTGCCATTTACTGTGTCACGAGAAGTTTCGAAAGTTAATGTGCCGAGGTCTGCAAGTTCAGAAACAGGATGTTCTGCTTGTGGAAGAATGCTGATAATTGTATCTGCAACTGTATCAATGCCAGTGTTGATAATTTCAGTTTTTAAGCTTTCTACGCCCTGAAGAATATCAATACCGCCTTGAACAACATCAATCACTGGGGAGATTGGAGAAGTTCCATCACCGATACCACCAGTTACACCGCCAATAATGTCAGTAATTACTTCAAGTGGATTACCATCAACACCACCAGTTACACCGCCAATAATGTCAGTAATTACTTCAAGTGGGTTGCCATCAACACCACCAGTTACACCACCGATGATGTCAGTAATTACTTCAAGCGGGTTACCGTCAACACCACCAGTTACACCGCCGATAATGTCAGTCACGATTTCAAGAGGATTACCACTAACACCGCCAGTTACACCACCAATAATGTCGGTTACCACGCCAAGTGGGCTATCACCACTTGTTGCGCCGCCGATAATGTTATTAATAATTCCAGTAGCAGTTGACCCATTTGTAATCAGTGTATCGAGAATACCGGTAGCAGATTCAGTGGCACCTTGAATATCACCACCGACTAAATCAGAAACAACTTCAAGTGCACCGTTTACTGTGTCACGAGAAGTTTCGAAAGTTAAAGTGCCAAGATCTGCTAGGTCTGAAACAGGATATTCAGTTTGTGGAAGAATACCAATAATAGTATCAGCAACAGTGTCGATACCAGTATTGATGATCTCAGTTTTTAGGCTCTCTACACCTTGTAGAATATCGATACCGCCTTGAACGACATCAATCACTGGAGCGATTGGAGATGTGCCATCACCGATACCGCCAGTTACGCCGCCGATAATATCAGTAATTACTTCAAGCGGATTACCATCAACCCCACCAGTTACACCACCGATAATGTCAGTAATTACTTCAAGAGGGTTACCGTCAACGCCACCAGTTACGCCGCCGATAATATCGGTAATTACTTCAAGCGGGTTGCCATCAACGCCACCAGTTACACCACCAACGACGTCTGTAATGCTTCCGACAACGTCAGTAACAATACCTGTCGCAGTTGTACCATTAGTGATTAATGTTTCAACGACACCAGTAGCAGACTCAGTTGCGCCTTGAATGTCTCCACCCACTAGATCAGAAATGACTTCAAGCGTGCCATTTACTGTGTCACGAGAAGTTTCGAAAGTTAGAGTGCCAAGATCAGCAATTTCAGAAACAGGGTGTTCAGTTTGAGGAAGAACACCAATGATAGTATCAGCAACAGTGTCGATACCTGTGTTGATGATTTCAGTTTTGAGGCTTTCAACACCCTGAAGAATGTCGATACCACCTTGAACAACGTCAATAACTGGAGCAATTGGAGAGGTTCCAAGATCAATACCGCCAGTTACTCCGCCAATAATATTAGTTACTGTGTCTACAGGACTTGTAGAACCGATACTGCCAGTAACAGTACCAACGGCATCAGAAACAAGGCCTGTTGTGGTTGTTGTAAGGGTATTTGTTACTGTAGATAGAGTATCTGAAAGTAAACCAGAAGTTGATATCTGGCCTTCAATTGAAGAGCTACCAGTTACAGTAGTGTTCACCGATACAATATTACCCAAATCTTGAGTAATTTTTGATATCGAAGATACGAGGTTTGTTAGTAAGAACATGTTGGTCTATTTCCTATATAATTTTGTATTTTTAAGTAAGTATTATTTATTGCGCTTTATAATTAATGAGATGTGTATCTCAATAATTGCGATTTAGTATTGGTTAGATCTCAAAAGCTGTCAATGTGTATTTTTAGTCACATTTTTTGTTATTAAATAATATTTAAAGAAATAATAATTTATTTAATTTAGACATAAAAATAATAATAATTTTTATATTATATAATTTTAACTAATTATTTTTTTAATCATATTTTCACTTATTTGAAGCATTATCTTAGTTAAATTTCAAACAGTCTTATAATGGTTAGGTTCAACCAGAAATATATTATTTATATAATGTTGACTAAAATAGTAGCCTTTATCTTCTAGATAGATGGCAAAAAGCTTCAAAAACTCTATAAAACTTATTTGAAAAAAAATATTTCAGATACATCTTTGGTGAGCAAAGTTTCAATAATTTTAGCTATAAAGCTATGTAAACTAGAGTGATGGCTAAGAACTAGACGTTTGATGACAGAAAGATGAAAAAAGGCTTCCTAAGCCTTAAAAAATGCGTATAATGCGCAACATCAAGTACGCGCTCATAGCTCAGCTGGATAGAGCACTTGGCTACGAACTAAGGGGTCGGGAGTTCGAATCTCTCTGAGCGCACCACTTGAAGAATTAACCGCTATATATAGCGGTTTTTTTGTACCTGTTTTTTATTAGTTCGATTTAAAAGCTAGTACTCATGGCAACCAGCTCTTAAATGATTTGAAGTTGAAAAAAATTAGCCAAATGTTTTAAAACGGCTTTCGCCTTCAATAAAAGCTTTTTCACCTGCTTCGCCTTCAATTGAACCAAATACTAATTGGGCTCTTAGTTTCCATTGAGCAGGAATATCAAAAGCAGCATTAATTTTCTCATCGATAATTGGATTGTAATGTTGTAAAGAAGCACCAATACCTTGTTCAGCCAATACATTCCATACTGCAAATTGTGCAATTGCTGTTGAGTGTTCAGACCAGACTGGGAAATTATCAGCATACAATTCAAATTGCTCTTGTAGACCTTTAATCACATCCTGGTCTTCAAAAAATAAAACTGTACCAGCACCCGCTGCAAAACTTTGAATTTTTTGTTCAGTTCCAGCCAGTGCTTCGGCAGGAATAATCGTTTTTAATACATCTAAAACAATATTCCAGAAATTTTGATGAGACTCATTAAATAAAATTACAACGCGAGATGACTGAGAGTTAAATGCTGAGGGGCTATGTTTGACCGCTTCTTGAATTAATCCTTCAATCTCCGAAGGAGTATGTTGTAAGTTTTTCCCGATCGAATAAATAGAACGACGTTTTTTAATTAATTCTAAAAAGCTTGGCTGATTGAAAAGAGGGGACTCTTGAGTGGCTTGAGTAACCACATCTTTTGAGACTGTTGCTTTTTGATTTAAGCCAAATAATTTTGCAAAGAAAGACATGAGACATTTCACTAAGAAGGTAATGCTCTTATTGTAGAAATTTTAAAAACTGAAATAAGCTCAAAAAATATGAATCTACGTTCTATATATGCAACGTAGTTGATTTTCGAATCTCATCATAAGCTCTACTTTTAAACAAAATAAAAAATAGCCTTTGATTCATTTTAAAGCTGAAATGAATATGCTCTAATAGTTTCGATTTATTGAGTATTGATGCAGTGCAATGACTGAGCAAAAAACAGCTTTATCTTTACGTTACTATTTGAATTTAGAAGAGTCACAAGATGGGTTTTCATTAGTGACATTTGGGAAAAAGCAATTTACCCGTTTTCTTACACCTGCAATTAGTATTGCAATTATTATTTGGGGATTTTATTTAGGTCTCTCTGGGGTTGGACGATATTATGTCGGGTTAGGCGTATTTTTTCTGGTGATGCAAGGCCTGATGCGTTACTGGCTTTTACCTATGTTATTTAAGCGTCAATTTGTTCGTTACCAGTTTGGAAAGAGTGAGCAGGGAATCGACTTATATCAAGATTACTTTGAGCTTTATGCCAATGGTCGTAAGCAGGTGATGCAATATACGGATGTGCAAACTTTTGCTAAAGGTAAATTGACCTACATGCTTGAGCTAAAGAATAAAACTGTAATTATTGTACCAAAGCGCGCATTTGCACAGGTTTCAGATCAAACTATATTTGAAAATACATTTAAGAAATAAATTATTGGAATTATTAGCCGCAACAACAAAGGAAGCCTCATGAATACACGTCCTTCAAAAATCGTTTGCGTGGGCAGAAGTTACGCCGATCATGTCAAAGAATTAAATAATGCTATGCCTGACAGCCCTATATTATTTATTAAACCACCGAGTAGTTTGATTGGTTTAAATGACGGTATTTCTTGGAATCCAGCGTGGGGCAGTTGCCATTTTGAGTGTGAGTTAGTTTTACGTATTGATCAACCTTTGAAAGGTGAAACTGACCCTGAAAAAGCTTTAAAAGCGATTGGAGCAGTAACTTTAGGTCTTGATTTAACAATGCGTGATTTACAGAATGATCTGAAAAGTAAAGGCCACCCATGGGAGCGAGCTAAAGCTTTTGATGGTGCTTGTGTTTTGGCAGATTGGGTTGATACAAAAGAAATTACAAATTGGCAAGAGACCAAATTCACTTTCCATATTAATGATGAATTGCGTCAAGATGGTAATACTGCACTGTTAATGTTTACTATTGGTGATCTGTTAACTGACATTAATCAGGTTTTTTCACTAGAGCCAGGTGATGTGATTATGACAGGTTCACCTGCTGGGGTTGGACCATTACATGCAGGTGATCAGTTGAAAATGACATTAAAAGGTGCAACGCAAGATTTTGCATGGGAAACTTTTGTAAAAGCATAACCCACTCCTAAAATTGCCAATTTTTAACCCTATTATTTTTTTAATAATAGGGTTTTTTATTGGGTAGGAAAGAGTGTCTATACTATTGAAGAGTTCTACTTTCTTATTTCTCTTCAAAAATTGTTGAGAGCGGAATAGAAAGTTTTGCTGCTAAATAATCATTAGATTCGACCAAGGCAGGTCCTATTTTTTCCATCCATTCATCGTCATCGTGTACATTTAGAACATCTTCACGTAATGGCAGAGGGTATGGAAGAGCAGTGAAAAAGCTCCAGAAGTCAACTTGGGATAAATTGCGCGCGAGAACATATTCATCTTTATCGGTACGTTTAACCAAATTTTGCTCTTCAAGTAAAAGTACATAAGCTGGCCAGCGGCCAATTTCTCCGCGACCTAAAATTTCTAAAGCTTCTTTGTCACTTACACTTTCACCGAGTTTCTGTTTTTTATAAAACAGCTCGAGAATATCTAATAGCATTAAAACAGGATGACGTTTCTGCTCTTTACCTGAATGAAAAGCAGTTAGAGCAAAACTTACTTCTACGCCAAGTAAAATAATGTTCCATGACAGGAAGATCCATAGAAGGAAAATTGGTACTGCTGCAAATGCACCATAAATAATTTCATAACTAGTGAAATTTGACATCACAAAGCTAAAGAAATTTTTGAGTATTTCAAATAGTACAGCACTAAAACAAGCCGCTATTCCTGCTGCATAAACTGGGACTGTGCGATTGGGAATGGTCCAATATAAAATGAAAAAACCTAAAATAGTAAGTACAAAAGAAATTAGCCAGAGTAAAAACGCCCCATCAAGTTGATAACCTGTGAAGTTATTGCTTAATAAGTTCATCGATGCAACTGTTGATGAAATAACAAATGCACTGCCTAAAATAATCGGACCTAAAGAGATGATCGTCCAATAACGCATAAAACCCATAATGCCACTGCGTGTTTCTTTTACACGCCAAATACGGTTAAAGACGGTTTCAATTGAGGTCAGCATTAAGACAGTAGTAACGAATAAAAACAGCACACCAATAACGGTTAAGTTGCTAGATTTTTCTGTAAAAGCATTTAGCGCTTTATCAAATGCGATCGTGCTCTTTGGTAAAAAGTTACTATAGATTAAATGTTGCAGCTGTTGTCTTGCGGGTTCTAACGCTTTGATTGAAGAAATAATTACTAAAAAAACTGTTAACATCGGCACAACTGCGAATAGCGTTGTATAGGTGAGAGAGCCAGCTTGTTCACGGCACCGATCAGCTTCAAAACGCTTAAATACATATAAAACGAACTGAAACCAGGTTTTATTATAAAAAGGAAGCTTACTTAAAAAACGTTGTAACATGCGTCGTCTATCCCGATTTTTTTAATCATCATGTTGGGCGATTGATAGCTTATCAAAGTATGAGCTTAAGAACTCAAATCGTAGATTAAAGCAAAATAATAACTTATAGAATTAAAGTCGTTCTGTAAGTTTACTAGGTGCTATAGAAAGAATTGTAGCCATAAATTTTTTTCAAAAAAGTAGGCTTTCTGTTGTCTGAGCAAGGGTTTACCAAAAGTAGATAAACTTTTTACTCAATGAGTCCGAGAAATTTGCTCGCATTATCTTTTGTGCTACCTCATCAATCACCTCTAGAATTTCATAAAATTGGTTGCGCCAAAAAAATAAAAAATCCCGTATAGTGTTCTTTTTAACAAAATTTATGAAACCGATGCAACCTTACATTCTTGTACTCTATTACAGCAAATATGGTTCTACTAAAGAAATGGCTCATTTAATTGCCAACGGTGTTGAGTCTGCGGGTATGTCAGTGAAAATTCGGACAGTACCAAATATTGCTCCAGCTGTCACAATAGCCGAGCCAAGCATTCCGGAAGAAGGTGATATCTATTGTACGTTAGATGATCTAGCGAATTGTTCAGGCTTGGCATTAGGTTCTCCAACTCGCTTTGGCAATATGGCAAGTGAAATGAAATATTTTTGGGATCAAACAACCAGTCTTTGGCTCAACGGGGCATTACATAATAAACCTGCTTGCGTTTTTACTTCTTCTGGTTCAATGCATGGTGGGCAGGAAAGTACTTTGCTGACTATGCTGCCGCTGTTATTTCATCATGGCATGATGATTTTGGGATTACCTAATGCAATTCCAGCGTTATCTAATACTAAAACAGGTGGAACACCTTATGGCGCAAGCCATGTAAGTGGACCGCGTCATGACCAGAACTTAAGTCAGGACGAAAAGATTTTGTGTGAAGCTCAAGGCAAACGTTTAGGAGAGATTGCTAAAAAGCTTTTAGATTAATTTTGAACAAATAAAAAAGAGCGGATATCCGCTCTTTTTTAGATATACATTTTATTCTTTTACAAAAGTAACTTTGCCATCTGTAAGAGAGTGAACACGTGCTAATGATTCAACACGGTAGCCTTTTTCAAGCAATAAATCACGACCTGGCTGGAATGATTTTTCAATCACAATACCCACACCTACAACTTCTGCATTTGCTTGGTGAATTAAATCAATCAGGCCTAATGCTGCTTGACCATTTGCCAAGAAGTCATCAATAACTAATGCTTTATCAGTTGAATGAAGATGTTTATTTGAAATCGCAATCGTGCTTTCAGTTTGTTTAGTAAAACTAAATACTTTAGAGCGATATAAGTCATCTTTTAAAGTCAATGACTGATATTTGCGAGCAAAAATTACAGGTACACCAAGTTCTAAACCTGCCATGATTGCAGGTGCAATACCTGATGCTTCAATGGTAATAATCTTGGTAATCCCTGCATCTTTAAAGCGAGCGGCAAATTCCTTACCAATCTGCTGCATTAATACAGGATCAATTTGGTGGTTTAAGAAAGCGTCGACTTTCAAGACTTGATCAGATAGAACGATACCTTCTGTTAAGATTTTCTGTTCTAGTGCGTGCACGGGAGAATCCTCTAGACGGATGCTTTTTAAAGCAAATGCGTATTTTAAAAAGCATCCAAAAAAATGCAAGCTTTAATTCGTCTTACCTGTATAACTTGTTAATAACAATCCATAAGAAGTTTTACCATCAATATGACTGACTTTAACTGGTAAATAATCTAATTTCGGAGCTAACCAAAAGATTGTACTGCGTTCAGGTTTGTTGTGTTGTAAAACCACTTTAATGGTATCGAATGTTCCATAAGAGGTTTTAATTTTCTCATTACCTTGTTTTACAAATCGACGATTTTCAACTTCTTTTGCATCTGCAAGTGGATAAGAGGACTTCAGTGAACCATTTTTTAAGTCTTCACGCAGTTGTAACTCTGCGTTTAACTCATCAAGAACGCCTGCCTGCCAAGCAAATGAACGAGCTTTATCATCTTTCTTGGTAGAGATAGTTTTGCTATTTGGATTAAAGTTAATACTCATGGTGTTGTTATGAATCAAAATTTTGCTGGTACGGCTAAAACTTTGAGACCCAATTTTACCATTGGTGAAACTAAATTTACTTGTTTCACTTGCGGACGCAATTCCACCTGCTTTTGCAGTGAATTTATAAGTCCAGTTATTACCTTGCTGGCTTAAGGCACGTGTAGCTGATCCCATACCTTTATTATTGTAAGTAAACTGATAATTCGCCTGAAATGGGCTCATGGCAAGTGCATGGCTTGAGAAGCCTGCAAAAAGCAAAGTTGTTGAAATACCTGTTGCGATGCCAAACGATTTCAGAAATTTTGTTGCCATAAGTAAATATCCTTGTACAGACTAAAAAGTCAGTGCTGATGCATCTGTAACTTAAACATATTATGCCTGTTGATCATGGAGAAAAAATCAGGATTTATGCTAAATGTGTAATCTATTTGTGTTTTTTGGCAGTTAATTCATCTTCATTTATAAACCGTTTATTCATCTTTTTGCTGAATTGGCGTTATTTCAGAATCTGCGAATTCTTCTTCAAAATCGTCGTCCTGATCACGAGAAAGTAAGGCTGCTAAATTCACATTTCCAAATACAACTAACTCAGCTTCACGAACTCGTGCGTAATTTATATGTACTTTGCCTAATGTTTCGATGATGCTGGCTTTTTTGCCAAACCAACGGTTGAGATCAAGAAATATAAGTTCATCGCGTTCTTCTGCTACATTAAAACGTTCAAGAATCATCCCCAAAGGATCTTTTTTCAAAATTTTATGGTAATAAAAAATTGCGGCTTTTACGGCGATCTTTTGCCAAAAGTTTTTATATTTCGCTTCAATAATTTGTGTATTACTAATTTGTTCAAAAACTAAAAGTTGCTGTTCTTTATTAAATTCCATCTGGATCAGTTTTAAATCAACCGATAGTGTGGTTTCTAAACCTTTTACATGCATGGTTGCATATAATCTTAACCAGTCATGATAAAGATCTGCATGCAGGTCATCTAAAAACTCAACATTATTGGTGACATAACGTTGCAAAGTGGCATTCAGAAAGGTTTGCGATAATGTAAAATCTCTTTCTTCCTCAATGAATGCTTCTGCTTTTTTATAGACTTTTTGAAGGCGTCTGACTAATGAGGAAAATAGCGTTTGCATAAAAGAACTTCCAGAAGATAATTTACTAAAGAGCCCACACAATCTTTATTATGATAAAAAACGGGTTTTGATATTGCAGTGTAGCAAATTTACTTGATACATTTTGACAAAATGAAAATGGATAAAATCCTATATTTGAAGTGAATCACACTTTTATCCATATTTGAATATCAGTTTGTATTTTATTCGGTATTAAACCGTGGGGAAAAGGCATTTATATGCTTTTAAGATTATGTTGAACAAAAGAAGTTTATCCATAGAGCCTTTTCATCATTGGTGGCAAGACCGAGTCTTTATTGCTGCAACAATATTGGCAATCTTACTGCATATTTTTGTATTACTCATTCACTTTGCCATGCCTAGCCCCTCAGAGCAATCTACTAAAGAAATTGCAATTTCAATTCGGCCAAGCAATGAGCCAGTTCACCAAGCAGATTTTTTAGCGCAAGCAGATCAGCAAGGCTCGGGCGCATTTCGTGAAGCTCATCGGACTTCTAGTGATACTCCAAATCCGATGCTCAATGATGCTTCAACTGGAGATACTGAGTTAGAAAGTTTGCAAAAGATTCAGCAACAAAGAGAACTTAAATTTGAAGAAAAAGTTTTAATGACGGTTTTGAGTTGGCAGAAACAAGCGGATGCAAGCCAAAGAAAAAAAGAACTAGAACAACTACAAAGTCAATTTCAGGCAAAAGCTGCGATGGTTGCAAGCCTTGAAGCACAATATTTGCAACGCCAACAAGATTTCAGCCGTCAGCAAAAAATCAAAACAGTAGATGGTATTCAAGCAAAGAAAGATGCTTCAGCTATTTATTTAGATAAATTTCGTGGAAAAGTAGAGCTTTATGGCAACCGTTATTATCCAGAAGAAGCGAAACAGCAGCAGTTAAAAGGTGAAGTTCGCCTTATGGTAATTTTGAATGCTCAAGGGGGAATTCGTGCAATTCGCTTGCTTGAAAGCTCAGGTCATCCAGTTCTAGATGAAGCAGCGAAGTCTTCAGTACGCCGCGGCGCACCATTCGGGCATTTTGATGCCAATATGAAAGATATTTCAGAGTTGCGTATTGTACGTACTTGGCGTTTTGACCCAGCTGAAGCTGAATTTGAGGTTCATTAATTAAAAGATGTGGATAACTTTTAGGATATCCACATCTTACTAATGATCACATTATTCCTGATAAGGGTTAGCAATATTGAGTTTTGCTAAAATTTCAATTTCTAAACTTTCCATCTCTTCGGCATCTTCATCACTGGTTTCATGGTCATAACCAAGCAAATGTAAAACACCATGTACTAACAGATGTGCAAAATGATTTTGGGCAGTTTTTTTCTGCTCTAATGCTTCTTGTAATACCACTGGAATACAAATAACCAAATCACCTAGTGGTAAGGCATCTAGCATTGGTAAAACTTCTTCAGGAATATCACTTGGGAAAGATAAAACATTAGTCGGTTTATCTTTTTCTCGGTATTGCAAATTGAGTTGCTGGCTTTCGTCCAAATCAACGCAAGCAACCCCAATTTCACAATCTTCTTTATAACCAACGTGGCGTAAAGTTGTCTCAATAATTTTTTTGAGTTGAGCTCGTTTGAGCTCTAACTCAGGTGATTGAAAGTCTTGTTGTAAACTTAAACTGATTTTCAAAATGAATCCTTAAGCATCCTGATGTTGCAAGTCTGCTGCTGTATCGTTTTCAGCAACTAATGCTTCTTGACGTGCTTTGCGTTCAGCACGTGCTTCAGCATTAAGACGCTGTTGTTCACCATCCCAACCTTCATACGCTTCAACAATTTTTTGAACAAGTTGATGACGTACAACGTCACGGGAATGGAAACGGGTAATATGAATTTCTTTAATGTTCTCGAGTACACGTAGGGCATGTGCCAAACCAGATTGTTGGCCTCGAGGTAAATCTACTTGGGTAATATCACCTGTAATCACTGCACGAGAGCCAAAACCTAAACGGGTCAAGAACATTTTCATTTGTTCAGGCGTTGTGTTTTGAGCTTCATCCAAAATTACAAATGAATGGTTAAGTGTGCGACCACGCATATATGCAAGAGGTGCAACTTCAATCACTTGACGCTCGATTAACTTGGCAACTTTTTCAAAGCCAAGCATTTCGTAAAGAGCATCGTAAAGAGGGCGTAGGTATGGGTCGATTTTCTGAGTTAAATCACCTGGTAAGAAACCTAGCTTTTCTCCAGCTTCTACAGCAGGACGTACAAGTAAAATCCGTTGGATTTCATTACGTTCGAGCATATCTACTGCGGCGGCAACTGCTAAATAGGTTTTACCTGTACCCGCAGGGCCCACCCCAAAAGAAATATCGCTTTGCAAAATACGCTGTACGTAGCGTTTTTGATTAGCACCACGTGGGTTAATACGACCTTTTCGGGTTTGGAAATAGACATCCATTGGTGCATCATGTTCATCCATTTCTTCTCCAACTAACTCGAAATTACGTTCAGTTTGAGAAGATTGGATTAACAGATGCAACAGATCCGCACTGATTTGCTGGGATACCTCAGACTCTTCGTAGAGTCGTTGCAATAATGCCTCGGCTCTCCCAACAGCATCTATCTCACCATCGATATGAAAAACATCTCCACGATGAGTAATTTTGACATCTAAACGCTGTTCAATTTGCTTAAGGTGCCCATTATAGGCACCCAAGATGCTCTTTAAACGTTCCATTGAAATTTCAGGAAATGTTACGGTACGTCGAATCGCTGCAGTCAAGAGAAAACCTTTCAGTAGACTTTAGAATACCTCTACATTACGCCACGTCAGGCTCAAGATTCAAGAGCTCACCGTAAACTAAATTTAAAGTTTTAATTTCAGTAATCTCGATCTCTGCAAAACGTCCTACCCAAGAAGCATCACCTACAAAAGTAACTAGACGTGTATTATCGGCTGTACCTAGTAAAATATTAGGGTCTTGGTCCGAAACTTTTTCAATAAGAACACGTTCAATTTTGCCAAGCATTGCATCAGTTTTTTCAATGCTAGACTGTTTAATCACTTTCTGAACTTGAGCTAAACGCTCTTTCTTAACGTGCTCAGGCGTAGTATCAGGCAAGTCTGATGCAGGTGTACCTGGACGTTTTGAATAAACAAAACTATACGAGTGATCAAAATCTAAGTCTTTGATAAATTGAAGTGTTTCGGCGAAGTTTTCATCGGTTTCACCAGGGAAACCAATAATAAAGTCACTCGATAAATGCATATCTGGACGTATTTTTCTTAATTTGGCAATCTTGTCGATATAAACATCAATCGTATGATTTCGCTTCATTGCCTGTAAAACATCATTTGATCCACTTTGAACAGGTAAGTGTAAATGCGACACCATTTGAGGCAAATCTTCATAACACTGAATTAGCTCGTCAGAGAACTCAAGTGGATGCGATGTTGTATAACGTAAACGTCCAATACCTGGAATTTCTGCAACGAGTCGTAACAATTCAGGGAAGGTACAGATACCACCTTCAAAGGTTTCTCCGCGATATCCATTTACATTTTGACCCAGAAGTGAAATTTCACGGACACCTTTTTCCGCAAGACCTGCAATTTCTGCAAGTACATCATCTAATGGACGAGAAACTTCTTCACCGCGTGTGTAAGGAACTACACAGAAAGAACAGTATTTAGAGCAGCCTTCCATAATAGAAACGAATGCTTTAAAGCCTTCTACACGTGGTTCGGGTAAAAAGTCGAATTTTTCAATATCTGGGAAAGAAATATCAACCAGTTTGATTTTATCTTTTTTAGGTTTTTCTACTTGAGCATTATGTTGATCAAGCATTTGCGGTAAACGGTGTAATGTTTGTGGACCAAAAATCATGTCTACATAAGGCGCACGTTTTTGAATATTGTCACCCTCTTGAGATGCAACACATCCACCGACACCAATCACAAGATCAGGATTTTTGTCTTTTAGTTTGCGCCAACGACCTAATTCACTAAATACTTTTTCCTGCGCTTTTTCACGAATAGAACACGTATTCATGAGCAGAATGTCTGCTTCATTAGGGTTGGTCGTTAAAACGTAGCCGTGAGAATCCCCTAAAAGGTCTGCCATACGGTGACTGTCATACTCATTCATCTGACACCCTTGAGTTTCAATATAAAGTTTTTTTATTGAAACATCAGTGGTGTGCGTTGGCTGGGTAACAGTGTTTTCTGAGGCAGCTTTGGCACCATTGGGAATGAAGGTTTGAACCGTCATGCAGGCTCCTAACAGATCGATCTAAAAAAGAATAAATTGGCCCAAAATGGGTCAAACCACCTATTATAGCAGTATTTGAGCTGAACCGATAACAGTAAACTTTCAGAACATGACACGGTTTTTGTGAAGTAAATTAGGTGAATTTTAATGATGTTGAATCATAGAGTTACATAACACAACAAAAGAAAGCACGAAGAATAATTAAACTATGCGTTGAAGGTGAATAGTCAGGGTTTAGCACATATATGAGACCAAGTAGAAAGAGCTCATCAATCCATAGTCGTGTAATGAAAAATAAATATATGCATCGTAGCTGGTTAGGAGCTATGTGTTTACTTGGTTGTTCATTTACCTATGCTGCCGAAGAGCAGTTTAATGATGCACTAAATGCTGCAAATAGTGGTAATACCGCGTTATTAGACCAATATCAGCTTGCTATGCAAAATGATGTGTTGGGATACTATCCAGAATATTGGAAACTTAATACAAACCTTGGCTTTCAACCTACTGCCTCTATCGTAAGCTTTGCTCAACGCTATCCACAATCAGCAATGGCTGAAAAATTAGCAGCCGATTATGTTGAAGAAAAAGTTAAACAAGCTGACTTTGCATCTGCACAACCCGTCTTATCTTATGTCACCAACCCTGACCAAGCCGAAAATTGTGCTTTGGCACAGGTACGGGCGAAAAGTGGTGATGCATTAGTTTTTGCTGAATATAAAGATGTTTGGTTAGCAACTGAGTCACAACCAGAATCTTGCTTAGGTTTAGGGCGCATGATGTTATCTAGCCCTTTAATGAGTGCACAAGATAAACAACAGCGTCTATGGGTACAATTGCGTGCAGGTCTGTCTGGGCAGGCGCTCGCGACAGCACAAACTTTGGGTTTGAATTTGTCTTTGGCTCAGCTTAACCAAATTCAGGCCAACCCACTCAATTATTTATGGAGTGCGCCTAAAACAAATGATGCAGATTATGCTTATTTGATTTTTGCGTTAGGGCGTTTAGCTAATAATGACTTAAGTAATGCTTTTTCAAATGTGCAGCGTGTTGCCCAAGGTACGCCACAAAATGTACAAAAATATTTATATCGTACGGTAGCCTATATTGGTGGCACCACGGTAATGAAAAATAATTTTAATCGTGAAGTTCTTCAATATTTTGACGCAAGTTATGGTTATCCATTAAGTCCGGAAGAAGCTGAAATTTATGCGCGTCAGGCGATTCGTTTTGGGGCGTGGGAAAGTTTAATTCGCGCTATTGATAGTATGACGGTAACCCAAAAACAAGAAGACCGTTGGCAATATTGGCTTGCTCGTGCGTCAGAGCAGCGTGGGGATAGTGCTTCTAAAGCAACAGCACAACAAATTTATAGAAAACTGGCTCAGGCTGGTGATGACTATCATAACCTTTTAGCAAAAGATCGCTTAGGTGAACGTTATAACCATCAACCTTATGATGATCAGCCGACAGCAAGTGATTTAAGACGTTTAGATCAGAATATTCACTTTAATCGTGCTTTTACTTTAAGACGTATTAATGCAAATCCAACTTATACGAATCGAGAGTGGAATTGGGCAGTTCGTCAAGCATATCTTCAGCACGATGATGGTTTACTTTTAGCTGCGGCAAAGCGTGCTCATGACATGGGCTGGTATGACCGTGCAATTTATGCAGCAGATCGTACAACAAATAAGCATAATGATACTTATCGCTATGTGACTCCTCATAAGACTAATGTCGTAAGTCATAGTTACAATGCAGGAATTGATCCTGCATGGGCTTATGGTTTAATGCGTCAAGAAAGTCGGTTTGTTACTTCTGCGCGTTCTCACGTTGGGGCGGGCGGTCTTATGCAAATTATGCCTGATACGGCGAAGTTGATTGCACGTCAAATGGGTGAAACTTATAATCCGGCTGCATTAAATGAAATGAATACCAATATTCGATATGGAACATTTTATTTGTCGATGATTCAGGGACAATTAAGCAATAACCCTGTTTTGGCGACAGCAGGTTATAATGCGGGCCCTAATCGGGCTAGACGTTGGCAACCGGATTATCAATCAATTTCGGCTGACCAATATACTGAGACAATTCCATTGTTAGAAACCAGAGACTACGTCAAGCACGTTATGACGAATGCAACACATTACGGCGTAATATTGGGTCAAGGCGCCCAGTCGTTATCGCAGCGTATGAAAGTCATTCCAATGCGTACGTCGCCTTAACTTTAAGGTAGTTGATGATGGATCTTCTTTTAATTGGCATATTCAAGTTTTAATTAAATGAAATATAGATATTTGGAACTTCGTTCAATTTTACAACTTGCATGGTGGCTCATCTGTGCGGGAGTAGGGTTGATGAGTTCCGTTTTACATGCCGAACCTGTTAATTTACAAGGGTATGTTATGCATGTGCAAATGACACCTGCCGCATGTGCATTAGATCCCTCTAAACAAAAACAGCGTAAATGTCTTGAAGGATATTCACTGACAATTACAGGTCTCATGCCAGAAACAAACCAAAGTAACTGCTCAACAGACAGTTCTGCAACCTTGTCTCCATTGCAAGCCAAAGTCGTAGCTCGGGTTATGCCTGATAATAATGCTCGTGTACAGCTATGGAAAAGTGTAGGCGGATGCGTTCCTATGAATGCAAGCCAATATTTCCGTACGGTTATTAATTTTGCTGAACGTTTAAAAATTCCGGCTAGTCTCACAAGTTCAACAAATGTTGAAATGCAGCAATCCGCGTTAAGACAGCAGTTTGTACGCCTTAATCCGAGCTTACCTCAAAATGGTATCCGTTTTAGTTGTCAATTATCACGTTCAGATGTGGTCTTAACGGAAGTGAAAGTTTGTTATACGGTAAAGGGTCAATATAAACAGTGTGCAAATCATGTGGTATCGAATTGCCCTGGTGAAATCATGATTAAAGGTAGTTATTAAAGCTTACCAACATTTCGTAAGAAAATGCTGACCATACATTGAATCTATTTGTAAAGATTAATTTGTATTTTCTATCAGACTTTTGGTGAAAATGAGTCGCTTTTACATGCATCTGCCAAATCTTTAGAGTACAATCTTTGCCGTTTATGATGATTTGGTTAGATGGAATTCCTATTTAGCCCGATTAAGGACACTCATTGGAGACAATTACATGAAGCAACCCGTTCGTGTTGCCGTGACTGGCGCTGCAGGTCAAATTGGTTACAGCTTATTATTCCGTATCGCAAGCGGTGAAATGTTAGGTAAAGATCAACCTGTTATTTTACAATTGCTTGAAGTTCCAGTTGAAAAAGCACAACAAGCGCTTAAAGGCGTAATGATGGAACTTGATGACTGTGCTTTCCCTTTATTGGCTGGCATGATCGGGACTGATGATCCGAAAGTTGCATTTAAAGATGCTGACTACGCATTATTGGTAGGTTCTCGTCCACGTGGTCCTGGTATGGAACGTGCTGACTTGTTAAAAGTTAACGGTGAAATTTTCATCGGCCAAGGTCAAGCATTAAACGAAGTTGCTAGCCGTAACGTTAAAGTATTAGTTGTAGGTAATCCTGCAAACACTAACGCTTACATCGCAATGAAATCTGCTCCAGATCTTCCAGCGAAAAACTTCACAGCTATGTTGCGTCTTGACCACAACCGTGCGTTGACCCAAGTTGCTCAAAAAGCTGGTGTTGCAGTTGCTGACATCGAAAACTTAACAGTTTGGGGCAACCACTCTCCAACAATGTATGCTGACTACCGTTTTGCAACTGCAAATGGCGAAAGCTTAAAAGACAAAATCAACGATCCAGCTTGGAACAAAGACGTATTCCTTCCAACTGTTGGTAAACGTGGTGCTGCGATCATCGAAGCGCGTGGTTTGTCTTCTGCTGCTTCTGCTGCTAACGCTGCAATTGACCATATGCGTGACTGGGCGCTTGGTACAAACGGCAAATGGGTAACTATGGGTATTCCATCTGATGGTTCTTATGGTATTCCTGAAGGCGTTATGTTCGGTTTCCCTGTTACAACTGAAAACGGTGAATACAAAATCGTTCAAGGTTTAGAAATCGATGAATTCAGCCGTGAGCGTATCAACTTCACTCTAAACGAGCTTGAAGAAGAACGTGCAGCAATTGCTGACATGGTAAAATAATTCATCAGCTTGATGAGTTAAAAAAAGCACTCTTTAGAGTGCTTTTTTATTGAATCCTGAAAAAGCAAACACAAAAAGCAACAAGAAAATATAGACACTATCATGCAAGTAAAAACGTTTTATTGTTAGATTAGTTAATAGATGATTTAAAAGAAGTTATAGGAGAATAACAATGTTTGAACAGCAACCGACTTTAGAGCTTTTATTTGATCAGTTGGGTTTAGATTCTGATGAAGCAAGTATTGAAAACTTTATCAAAACACATCAATTGCCAGCCGAGCAAAAATTACATGAAGCGTCTTTTTGGTCAAAAGGTCAAAGCGATTTTTTGAAGAGTCATTGGGAAAAAGATGATGAATGGATTGTGGTTATTGATGAGCTTAATGAACAACTGCATGAAGACAGTGTGAAAAAATAATTTCAAAAAAATAAAGCCTGTTTTACAAGTAATATGTAAAACAGGCTTTATTACATTAAGAGTTTAATGTGTTTTTACTTTTAATTTATCTTTATACCATGGCTCATGACGTACAAGGTCAAATACAGGTTGGCCATGAAGCAATTCAAGATCACATGTAGACGTTGATAAATATTTAGTTAACCAATGTCTTGTTAATGCTGACTCTTGTCGTGCTGCTGACGCATATGCCAAGAAGAAATAGATATCAGCATGTTCATGATGTGCTAATGGCTTCAAAATTTGTTGAGTAATCAACGCAAAACGTTTTTCTTTATTTAGTTCAAAGTAAAGCATATACGCTTTGGCTAAGTGTAAAGACAAATTAAGGTATAAGCTCAATGGCATTTCTTCATATTCCATGCGAGCTTGTTCAAGCAAGACAATAGCTTCTTGTAGAAAATGAAGTTGTTCTTGGCGAACACGACTTAATACTACAAGTTGCATGCGTAACTCAGCACGCTCTAAAGCAAGCTCAGGCGTATTTTCAGTCAAATAAAGTTGGTCTGTTTCACCAATTCGGTTCACAATTGTTTTACTTTCAATAGACATACGCCATCACCTTTTTTAATCAATAGCTCTTATATCGGGTTCATTTATCAAATTTAAAGAGTAACCTTTAAACCCAAATAGAATTTCCGCTACGAAGCCAAGCTGTAATAGAGAGTCTTTGCTGTTTTGAAATTAATACTTCATGTAGTAAATCACTTTGAAATATTACCAGTCGATTGGGTTCGGGATTAACAATATGCCATTTCTCGTTTTTATCTTGTAGTCGCAATTGCCCACCCCAATCCTCTTGCCATTCTGGATGTAGATAATAGACAGTTGAGATAATACGATCATTTTTTTGTTGAGGATTGTCTCGGTGTAAAGCATAAAATTCACCCAAATTATAACGAGCAAAATGAGCTTCAACCTCTTTAATCCCTAAATAGAATGCTTGATTTAGACTTTGTGAAAATAAAGTTAAGGTTTCAATATGTTGCTGAGCAATAGGGAGCTGATCATTAATCCAGAGAATATGGTCGCTACGAATATTGCTTACAACGCCGTTTTGAATGCCTGCTTCTCTAAATTCATCCATATGATGGCTACATTCTTGAGAAACCTGTGCGCGATATTGATCTGGATATGCTTGATTTATAATGGCAAAGCCATGCGCATTTAAATCATCTAAAATTTGATCTAAATTCCATGAATCAGGAAGTGAGTGGGAACGCATATAACCTCGAGTAGATCGTAAAAATATCAAGCAGCTCTATTTTAGATGATCACAACCTTACGAAAGAATATTTTTTTCATGTTAAACTATTTGTTGAATTGAGGAATTAAAGTCAACATGAATTACCGTCACCATTTCCATGCGGGCAACTTTGCAGATGTTATGAAGCATGTGCTTTTGCTACAGCTTCTCAACCGTTTAAATGCTAAAGATAAACCTTATCGTTATATCGATACGCATGGAGGGGCCGGCAAATATGATTTATCTCTGGCACCTGCACAAAAGTCTGGAGAATTTCTCACAGGCATTCATCGTCTAGTTCAACTATCTGAAATGGAAAAGCGTCAGGCACCTGAAGCAATCCAACAATATTTGAAGTTAGTCGAACAATTGCGTTCTGAAGAAGGTAAGGGAAGCTATCCAGGTTCTCCTTGGTTTGCCCTGCAAGGCATGCGTGAAATTGATAAGGCAACAATTTTTGAAATGCAGCGCGATGTATTTCAGCAATTACGTCATAACATTCGTGATAAACGTGCAGGTTTACATGAGCGTGATGCATATGAAGGCTTGCTCGGCGTAATTCCGCCAAAAGAAAAGCGCGGTCTTGTTATGATCGACCCTCCTTACGAATTAGAACGTAAAGACTTTCCGCAATTAGTTGAACTTTTACAACAAGCTTATAAAAAATGGCCAACAGGCGTTTTTGCAGTTTGGTATCCAATCAAAGACCGAGCGATGATTGAACGTTTTGAAAAGAAAATGTTTAAAACGGGTATTCGCCGTCAGTTAGTTTGTGAAATTTGTGTGTGGCCAGATGACACACCTGTGGGTCTAAATGGTTGTGGTCTATTAGTGATTAACCCACCTTGGCAGTTCTCTGAACAAGCAGACCAAGCACTACAGTGGTTATTCCCGCATCTTCGCATGCAAGAAACTGGTGGTCATGCTGCTGTTCGCTGGTTGGTAGGTGAGTAACAGTTAACTTAAATCAATGCACATGTTTGGAATAGAAAATAATGACAAATGCGCCTAAACCAGAGCAAGATTTAACTCATAATGAACATTCATTTGATGGGATTACATTTGAAGTGGTTGAAGAAGAAGATAATCCGGAAGGACAAAAAGTGAAGCGCCGAGGTATTTATCTTTGGCCTAACTTAATTACAACCGCTGCTCTGTTGTCCGGTTTTTATTCCATCATTGCAAGTATGAATGGGGATTTTAACCAAGCGATCTATGCCATTTTTATTGCAGCGCTATTAGATGGCTTAGATGGTCGAGTTGCTCGAGCAATTGGCGCACAAAGTGCTTTTGGCGAACAATATGATTCTCTCTCAGACTTGTTAGCTTTTGGTGTGGCTCCAGCAATGCTGATGTATAGCTGGAGTTTGCATGATTTAGGCCGTATTGGTTTGGCTTGTTGTTTTGTTTATACAGCCTGCGCAGCCTTCCGACTAGCGCGTTTTAATGTGCAAATTGGCGTTGTTGATAAGCGTTATTTTATCGGCATTGCAAGTCCACTCGCTGCTATTATCATTATTTCACTCGTCTGGGTTGCTCGCGATTATCCTTTCATTTTTGATTTACGTGATATTGCGATTCAAACTATTAATGCTGTTCTTATGGTAATTGTGGGATTACTCATGATTTCCAATATTAAATATTATTCTTTCAAGCAGATGGATCGTAAACGCGTTCCTTTTGTAGTTATGTTGCCAGTAGTACTGATTTTTGCGGCAATCACTTATAATATTCCAATGGGCATTTTGACAGTTTCAATTATCTATGCTCTATCTGGTTTTGTTACGACTTTATTTGCACGCAAGAGTAATGAAACACTAAAAACATAAAATAGAAGAGGTTCAGTATGCCTAAGTTGATAAGTGAAATTAATCAATTACAGCAGCTGGGCCCTAATGCTAAAGAGGGGGTTGTTTATCAACCTTCTCGTGGCTTTTTTAAAATTGTTTATCAAGGCTTGATCCTTCCAAATTTACCAACCCCACTTCGTTATTTTAATTATATTAGTTTAGTGGGACAGCCACGTATTCCTCTGTGTTATAACACCCACAGCATTACAACTTCAGCTATCGACACTGCAACAGTGCTTGTAAGTAATAGCCAACATAGTGTGGGACATTTAAAAACATATTCTATTCGACGCCAATGCCAGTTTGATTCGACGCTATATCAATTTGATAAAACCGACCTGATTCAATGGCAAATTCCCATGATTCGCCTTCAGCGATTAGATCCAGAAATGGGATGTGATCTTACAATTCAGATTCCAGAAAATATATCTAATGCCTCTGCTTTGCAGTGGGGTGTTTCTGACTATTGGTCAACAATATGTATATGTGAAGGTGAAATTTTTTATAAAGGACATAAATATCAAATTGAAGGGTTGGGACGATTTAAACACGCGCGAGCTTTGCACTTGCCGTTCTTATCTTTATGTTTCTATACATGCCAAATTATTAACTTAAATGAAACGACGCAGCTTACATTCTTACAAATAAGAAATCAGTGGAATATCATCCTATGTTCAAGATTAGATATTCAAGAATTTGGGAAGCCTGTTGAAAGTTTTACAGAAGACGTAAATTTACATATCCACCGAGTTTATCCAAAGGTTAAAACACCGAATGGTAAAGAGATGTACTTGCCTAGGGAGTTTTCTTGGCAATGTGAGAAAAATGGAAAAATAATTTTTGAACTTTATGCACAAAGCCGAGGTGACTATAAGTTTGGTTTGGCGGCGGGATATGTGGGAAGCTTTCAATATCAATTAAGCTGGAATGAGCAGTGTCTGCAAGGAGAGGGTGGGTACTGTGAATATATTGATTGTCGCCCACTTAGATGGCAAGAAAAGAATCAAGACGAGAAAATTTTAGATAAATTGATGCTTTTACAACCATGTTTATATAAAAAATAACTATTTTTATCATTTTTGATTAAAAAGCGAACTGTTGTTGCACTAATATTAAAAAAGGTATTGCAAAGGGAATGAGATGGTCTATAATGCACATCCATCGGCGGTGATGTAGATAGAAACTTGTTGAAAAACAGTTACTTGTGATTAAGTTGATTACTTTAAGTGATGAATTTGATGGTAAGTTGGTTTGAGAGATGAGTTTTAAAAATATCGAAATTACCTGTTGACTTTTAAGAGATTAAGAGTAATATAGCCGACCTAGCTTGCTGGTGACGAACCAGGAAGAAGATCATTAAGAGAATTGAAGAACAACTTGTGTGGATTTTTACTGATTGATTAATCGAAATAATTTTCATTGATTGATTGGTTTAAATTACTCGAAGTTTATTTGAGCGAAATTTAAGTCAGTAATTGATGAGCCAGAATTGGCACCTTGTCTTTAAATAAGGTGCAAAATGATTTTAACTGAAGAGTTTGATCATGGCTCAGATTGAACGCTGGCGGCAGGCTTAACACATGCAAGTCGAGCGGAGAGAGGTAGCTTGCTACTGATCTTAGCGGCGGACGGGTGAGTAATGCTTAGGAATCTGCCTATTAGTGGGGGACAACATTTCGAAAGGAATGCTAATACCGCATACGTCCTACGGGAGAAAGCAGGGGATCTTCGGACCTTGCGCTAATAGATGAGCCTAAGTCGGATTAGCTAGTTGGTGGGGTAAAGGCCTACCAAGGCGACGATCTGTAGCGGGTCTGAGAGGATGATCCGCCACACTGGGACTGAGACACGGCCCAGACTCCTACGGGAGGCAGCAGTGGGGAATATTGGACAATGGGCGCAAGCCTGATCCAGCCATGCCGCGTGTGTGAAGAAGGCCTTATGGTTGTAAAGCACTTTAAGCGAGGAGGAGGCTACTTTAGTTAATACCTAGAGATAGTGGACGTTACTCGCAGAATAAGCACCGGCTAACTCTGTGCCAGCAGCCGCGGTAATACAGAGGGTGCAAGCGTTAATCGGATTTACTGGGCGTAAAGCGCGCGTAGGCGGCTAATTAAGTCAAATGTGAAATCCCCGAGCTTAACTTGGGAATTGCATTCGATACTGGTTAGCTAGAGTGTGGGAGAGGATGGTAGAATTCCAGGTGTAGCGGTGAAATGCGTAGAGATCTGGAGGAATACCGATGGCGAAGGCAGCCATCTGGCCTAACACTGACGCTGAGGTGCGAAAGCATGGGGAGCAAACAGGATTAGATACCCTGGTAGTCCATGCCGTAAACGATGTCTACTAGCCGTTGGGGCCTTTGAGGCTTTAGTGGCGCAGCTAACGCGATAAGTAGACCGCCTGGGGAGTACGGTCGCAAGACTAAAACTCAAATGAATTGACGGGGGCCCGCACAAGCGGTGGAGCATGTGGTTTAATTCGATGCAACGCGAAGAACCTTACCTGGCCTTGACATAGTAAGAACTTTCCAGAGATGGATTGGTGCCTTCGGGAACTTACATACAGGTGCTGCATGGCTGTCGTCAGCTCGTGTCGTGAGATGTTGGGTTAAGTCCCGCAACGAGCGCAACCCTTTTCCTTATTTGCCAGCGAGTAATGTCGGGAACTTTAAGGATACTGCCAGTGACAAACTGGAGGAAGGCGGGGACGACGTCAAGTCATCATGGCCCTTACGGCCAGGGCTACACACGTGCTACAATGGTCGGTACAAAGGGTTGCTACCTAGCGATAGGATGCTAATCTCAAAAAGCCGATCGTAGTCCGGATTGGAGTCTGCAACTCGACTCCATGAAGTCGGAATCGCTAGTAATCGCGGATCAGAATGCCGCGGTGAATACGTTCCCGGGCCTTGTACACACCGCCCGTCACACCATGGGAGTTTGTTGCACCAGAAGTAGCTAGCCTAACTGCAAAGAGGGCGGTTACCACGGTGTGGCCGATGACTGGGGTGAAGTCGTAACAAGGTAGCCGTAGGGGAACCTGCGGCTGGATCACCTCCTTAACGAAAGATTGACGATTGGTAAGAATCCACAACAAGTTGTTCTTCATAGATGTATCTGAGGGTCTGTAGCTCAGTTGGTTAGAGCACACGCTTGATAAGCGTGGGGTCACAAGTTCAAGTCTTGTCAGACCCACCATGACTTTGACTGGTTGAAGTTATAGATAAAAGATACATGACTGATGATGTAAGCTGGGGACTTAGCTTAGTTGGTAGAGCGCCTGCTTTGCACGCAGGAGGTCAGGAGTTCGACTCTCCTAGTCTCCACCAGAACTTAAGAGAAGTTCGGATTACAGAAATTAGTAAATAGAGATTTCGGTCTTGGTTTATTAACTTCTGTGATTTAAGTATCACGGTATTAAGCATGACCTGACGAAGGCGTGTTTATTCATTAACAGATTGGCAAAATTGAGTCTGAAATAAATTGTTCACTCAAGAGTTTAGATTAAGCAATTAATCTAGATGAATTGAGAACTAGCAAATTAACTGAATCAAGCGTTTTGGTATATGAATTTAGATTGAAGCTGTACAGTGTTTAAGTACACAGACAACAGATAGTAGCGATGAAGAATCGCACGGACAACACTCACTTGTAGGTGTTGACGACTGTTTGGGGTTGTATAGTCAAGTAATTAAGTGCATGTGGTGGATGCCTTGGCAGTCAGAGGCGATGAAAGACGTGATAGCCTGCGAAAAGCTCCGGGGAGGCGGCAAATATCCTTTGATCCGGAGATTTCTGAATGGGGGAACCCACCTACTTTAAGGTAGGTATTGCAACATGAATACATAGTGTTGCAAGGCGAACGAGGGGAAGTGAAACATCTCAGTACCCTTAGGAAAAGAAATCAATTGAGATTCCCTCAGTAGCGGCGAGCGAACGGGGATCAGCCCATTAAGTTATGTGTGTTTTAGTGGAACGCTCTGGGAAGTGCGAACGTAGAGGGTGATATTCCCGTACACGAAAGGGCACACATAATGATGACGAGTAGGGCGAGGCACGTGAAACCTTGTCTGAATATGGGGGGACCATCCTCCAAGGCTAAATACTCCTGACTGACCGATAGTGAACCAGTACCGTGAGGGAAAGGCGAAAAGAACCCCTGTGAGGGGAGTGAAATAGATCCTGAAACCGCATGCATACAAGCAGTGGGAGCACCTTCGTGGTGTGACTGCGTACCTTTTGTATAATGGGTCAGCGACTTATATTCAGTAGCAAGGTTAACCGTATAGGGGAGCCGTAGGGAAACCGAGTCTTAATAGGGCGTTTAGTTGCTGGGTATAGACCCGAAACCAGGCGATCTATCCATGAGCAGGTTGAAGGTTGGGTAACACTAACTGGAGGACCGAACCCACTGTCGTTGAAAAGCCAGGGGATGACTTGTGGATAGGGGTGAAAGGCTAATCAAGCCTGGTGATAGCTGGTTCTCCCCGAAAGCTATTTAGGTAGCGCCTCGGACGAATACCATAGGGGGTAGAGCACTGTTTCGGCTAGGGGGTCATCCCGACTTACCAAACCGATGCAAACTCCGAATACCTATGAGTACTATCCGGGAGACAGACTGCGGGTGCTAACGTCCGTAGTCAAGAGGAAAACAATCCAGACCGCCAGCTAAGGCCCCAAAATCATAGTTAAGTGGGAAACGATGTGGGAAGGCATAGACAGCTAGGAGGTTGGCTTAGAAGCAGCCACCCTTTAAAGAAAGCGTAATAGCTCACTAGTCGAGTCGGCCTGCGCGGAAGATGTAACGGGGCTAAAACTATGTGCCGAAGCTGCGGATTTGACATTAGTCAAGTGGTAGGGGAGCGTTCTGTAAGCCGATGAAGGTGTATTGAGAAGTATGCTGGAGGTATCAGAAGTGCGAATGCTGACGTGAGTAACGACAAAACGGGTGAAAAACCCGTTCGCCGAAAGACCAAGGGTTCCAGTCCAACGTTAATCGGGGCTGGGTGAGTCGACCCCTAAGGCGAGGCCGAAAGGCGTAGTCGATGGGAAATTGGTTAATATTCCAATACTTCTGTGTAATGCGATGAGAGGACGGAGAAGGTTAAGTCAGCCTGGCGTTGGTTGTCCAGGTGGAAGGATGTAGGTATGTATCTTAGGCAAATCCGGGGTACTCTATACTGAGATCCGATAGCAAGCTGTACTTGTACAGCGAAGTGGCTGATACCATGCTTCCAGGAAAAGTCTCTAAGCTTCAGTTACACAGGAATCGTACCCGAAACCGACACAGGTGGTCAGGTCGAGTAGACCAAGGCGCTTGAGAGAACTCTGCTGAAGGAACTAGGCAAAATGGTACCGTAACTTCGGGAGAAGGTACGCTGTTGTTGGTGATGGAACTTGCTTCCTGAGCTGACGACAGCCGCAGAAACCAGGCCGCTGCAACTGTTTATTAAAAACATAGCACTCTGCAAACACGAAAGTGGACGTATAGGGTGTGATGCCTGCCCGGTGCTGGAAGGTTAATTGATGGGGTTAGCGTAAGCGAAGCTCTTGATCGAAGCCCCAGTAAACGGCGGCCGTAACTATAACGGTCCTAAGGTAGCGAAATTCCTTGTCGGGTAAGTTCCGACCTGCACGAATGGCATAATGATGGCGGCGCTGTCTCCAGCAGAGGCTCAGTGAAATCGAAATCGCTGTGAAGATGCAGTGTACCCGCGGCTAGACGGAAAGACCCCGTGAACCTTTACTGCAGCTTGACACTGAACTTTGACCTTACTTGTGTAGGATAGGTGGGAGGCTTTGAAGTTGGAACGCTAGTTCCAATGGAGCCGTCCTTGAAATACCACCCTGGTAATGTTGAGGTTCTAACTCTGTCCCGTTATCCGGGACGAGGACCGTGTCTGGTGGGTAGTTTGACTGGGGCGGTCTCCTCCTAAAGAGTAACGGAGGAGTACGAAGGTGCGCTCAGCGTGGTCGGAAATCACGCGTAGAGTATAAAGGCAAAAGCGCGCTTAACTGCGAGACCCACAAGTCGAGCAGGTACGAAAGTAGGTCTTAGTGATCCGGTGGTTCTGTATGGAAGGGCCATCGCTCAACGGATAAAAGGTACTCTGGGGATAACAGGCTGATACCGCCCAAGAGTTCATATCGACGGCGGTGTTTGGCACCTCGATGTCGGCTCATCTCATCCTGGGGCTGAAGCAGGTCCCAAGGGTATGGCTGTTCGCCATTTAAAGAGGTACGCGAGCTGGGTTTAGAACGTCGTGAGACAGTTCGGTCCCTATCTACCGTGGGCGCTGGAAATTTGAGAGGATCTGCTCCTAGTACGAGAGGACCAGAGTGGACGAACCTCTGGTGTACCGGTTGTGACGCCAGTCGCATCGCCGGGTAGCTATGTTCGGAAGGGATAACCGCTGAAAGCATCTAAGCGGGAAGCCTACCTCAAGATAAGATTTCCCTAGGAATTTATTCCTCTAAAGAGCCGTTCGAGACTAGGACGTTGATAGGTTGGATGTGGAAGCATAGTGATATGTGAAGCTGACCAATACTAATTGCTCGTGAGGCTTGACTATACAACACCCAAGCAGTTGTATATGAAGCATCAATCAATTCATAAATATGCAAAGCAACTTGATTTAGTTAAACACTTAGCTAAAATGAACAACGAAAATCAGACCAATCAGCCCATCTGTAAAGATTTGGAAAACGCAACGTATCACACAGTGAATAAAACGAAGCAAGTATCCATAAACAGTTGTGCTGGCGACCATAGCAAGAGTGAACCACCTGATCCCTTCCCGAACTCAGAAGTGAAACCTCTTAGCGCTGATGGTAGTGTGGGGTTACCCATGT
>NZ_JFYD01000014.1:0-22201 GCF_000588515.1 Acinetobacter sp. 826659
ACATGGGTAACCCCACACTACCATCAGCGCTAAGAGGTTTCACTTCTGAGTTCGGGAAGGGATCAGGTGGTTCACTCTTGCTATGGTCGCCAGCACAACTGTTTATGGATACTTGCTTCGTTTTATTCACTGTGTGATACGTTGCGTTTTCCAAATCTTTACAGATGGGCTGATTGGTCTGATTTTCGTTGTTCATTTTAGCTAAGTGTTTAACTAAATCAAGTTGCTTTGCATATTTATGAATTGATTGATGCTTCATATACAACTGCTTGGGTGTTGTATAGTCAAGCCTCACGAGCAATTAGTATTGGTCAGCTTCACATATCACTATGCTTCCACATCCAACCTATCAACGTCCTAGTCTCGAACGGCTCTTTAGAGGAATAAATTCCTAGGGAAATCTTATCTTGAGGTAGGCTTCCCGCTTAGATGCTTTCAGCGGTTATCCCTTCCGAACATAGCTACCCGGCGATGCGACTGGCGTCACAACCGGTACACCAGAGGTTCGTCCACTCTGGTCCTCTCGTACTAGGAGCAGATCCTCTCAAATTTCCAGCGCCCACGGTAGATAGGGACCGAACTGTCTCACGACGTTCTAAACCCAGCTCGCGTACCTCTTTAAATGGCGAACAGCCATACCCTTGGGACCTGCTTCAGCCCCAGGATGAGATGAGCCGACATCGAGGTGCCAAACACCGCCGTCGATATGAACTCTTGGGCGGTATCAGCCTGTTATCCCCAGAGTACCTTTTATCCGTTGAGCGATGGCCCTTCCATACAGAACCACCGGATCACTAAGACCTACTTTCGTACCTGCTCGACTTGTGGGTCTCGCAGTTAAGCGCGCTTTTGCCTTTATACTCTACGCGTGATTTCCGACCACGCTGAGCGCACCTTCGTACTCCTCCGTTACTCTTTAGGAGGAGACCGCCCCAGTCAAACTACCCACCAGACACGGTCCTCGTCCCGGATAACGGGACAGAGTTAGAACCTCAACATTACCAGGGTGGTATTTCAAGGACGGCTCCATTGGAACTAGCGTTCCAACTTCAAAGCCTCCCACCTATCCTACACAAGTAAGGTCAAAGTTCAGTGTCAAGCTGCAGTAAAGGTTCACGGGGTCTTTCCGTCTAGCCGCGGGTACACTGCATCTTCACAGCGATTTCGATTTCACTGAGCCTCTGCTGGAGACAGCGCCGCCATCATTATGCCATTCGTGCAGGTCGGAACTTACCCGACAAGGAATTTCGCTACCTTAGGACCGTTATAGTTACGGCCGCCGTTTACTGGGGCTTCGATCAAGAGCTTCGCTTACGCTAACCCCATCAATTAACCTTCCAGCACCGGGCAGGCATCACACCCTATACGTCCACTTTCGTGTTTGCAGAGTGCTATGTTTTTAATAAACAGTTGCAGCGGCCTGGTTTCTGCGGCTGTCGTCAGCTCAGGAAGCAAGTTCCATCACCAACAACAGCGTACCTTCTCCCGAAGTTACGGTACCATTTTGCCTAGTTCCTTCAGCAGAGTTCTCTCAAGCGCCTTGGTCTACTCGACCTGACCACCTGTGTCGGTTTCGGGTACGATTCCTGTGTAACTGAAGCTTAGAGACTTTTCCTGGAAGCATGGTATCAGCCACTTCGCTGTACAAGTACAGCTTGCTATCGGATCTCAGTATAGAGTACCCCGGATTTGCCTAAGATACATACCTACATCCTTCCACCTGGACAACCAACGCCAGGCTGACTTAACCTTCTCCGTCCTCTCATCGCATTACACAGAAGTATTGGAATATTAACCAATTTCCCATCGACTACGCCTTTCGGCCTCGCCTTAGGGGTCGACTCACCCAGCCCCGATTAACGTTGGACTGGAACCCTTGGTCTTTCGGCGAACGGGTTTTTCACCCGTTTTGTCGTTACTCACGTCAGCATTCGCACTTCTGATACCTCCAGCATACTTCTCAATACACCTTCATCGGCTTACAGAACGCTCCCCTACCACTTGACTAATGTCAAATCCGCAGCTTCGGCACATAGTTTTAGCCCCGTTACATCTTCCGCGCAGGCCGACTCGACTAGTGAGCTATTACGCTTTCTTTAAAGGGTGGCTGCTTCTAAGCCAACCTCCTAGCTGTCTATGCCTTCCCACATCGTTTCCCACTTAACTATGATTTTGGGGCCTTAGCTGGCGGTCTGGATTGTTTTCCTCTTGACTACGGACGTTAGCACCCGCAGTCTGTCTCCCGGATAGTACTCATAGGTATTCGGAGTTTGCATCGGTTTGGTAAGTCGGGATGACCCCCTAGCCGAAACAGTGCTCTACCCCCTATGGTATTCGTCCGAGGCGCTACCTAAATAGCTTTCGGGGAGAACCAGCTATCACCAGGCTTGATTAGCCTTTCACCCCTATCCACAAGTCATCCCCTGGCTTTTCAACGACAGTGGGTTCGGTCCTCCAGTTAGTGTTACCCAACCTTCAACCTGCTCATGGATAGATCGCCTGGTTTCGGGTCTATACCCAGCAACTAAACGCCCTATTAAGACTCGGTTTCCCTACGGCTCCCCTATACGGTTAACCTTGCTACTGAATATAAGTCGCTGACCCATTATACAAAAGGTACGCAGTCACACCACGAAGGTGCTCCCACTGCTTGTATGCATGCGGTTTCAGGATCTATTTCACTCCCCTCACAGGGGTTCTTTTCGCCTTTCCCTCACGGTACTGGTTCACTATCGGTCAGTCAGGAGTATTTAGCCTTGGAGGATGGTCCCCCCATATTCAGACAAGGTTTCACGTGCCTCGCCCTACTCGTCATCATTATGTGTGCCCTTTCGTGTACGGGAATATCACCCTCTACGTTCGCACTTCCCAGAGCGTTCCACTAAAACACACATAACTTAATGGGCTGATCCCCGTTCGCTCGCCGCTACTGAGGGAATCTCAATTGATTTCTTTTCCTAAGGGTACTGAGATGTTTCACTTCCCCTCGTTCGCCTTGCAACACTATGTATTCATGTTGCAATACCTACCTTAAAGTAGGTGGGTTCCCCCATTCAGAAATCTCCGGATCAAAGGATATTTGCCGCCTCCCCGGAGCTTTTCGCAGGCTATCACGTCTTTCATCGCCTCTGACTGCCAAGGCATCCACCACATGCACTTAATTACTTGACTATACAACCCCAAACAGTCGTCAACACCTACAAGTGAGTGTTGTCCGTGCGATTCTTCATCGCTACTATCTGTTGTCTGTGTACTTAAACACTGTACAGCTTCAATCTAAATTCATATACCAAAACGCTTGATTCAGTTAATTTGCTAGTTCTCAATTCATCTAGATTAATTGCTTAATCTAAACTCTTGAGTGAACAATTTATTTCAGACTCAATTTTGCCAATCTGTTAATGAATAAACACGCCTTCGTCAGGTCATGCTTAATACCGTGATACTTAAATCACAGAAGTTAATAAACCAAGACCGAAATCTCTATTTACTAATTTCTGTAATCCGAACTTCTCTTAAGTTCTGGTGGAGACTAGGAGAGTCGAACTCCTGACCTCCTGCGTGCAAAGCAGGCGCTCTACCAACTAAGCTAAGTCCCCAGCTTACATCATCAGTCATGTATCTTTTATCTATAACTTCAACCAGTCAAAGTCATGGTGGGTCTGACAAGACTTGAACTTGTGACCCCACGCTTATCAAGCGTGTGCTCTAACCAACTGAGCTACAGACCCTCAGATACATCTATGAAGAACAACTTGTTGTGGATTCTTACCAATCGTCAATCTTTCGTTAAGGAGGTGATCCAGCCGCAGGTTCCCCTACGGCTACCTTGTTACGACTTCACCCCAGTCATCGGCCACACCGTGGTAACCGCCCTCTTTGCAGTTAGGCTAGCTACTTCTGGTGCAACAAACTCCCATGGTGTGACGGGCGGTGTGTACAAGGCCCGGGAACGTATTCACCGCGGCATTCTGATCCGCGATTACTAGCGATTCCGACTTCATGGAGTCGAGTTGCAGACTCCAATCCGGACTACGATCGGCTTTTTGAGATTAGCATCCTATCGCTAGGTAGCAACCCTTTGTACCGACCATTGTAGCACGTGTGTAGCCCTGGCCGTAAGGGCCATGATGACTTGACGTCGTCCCCGCCTTCCTCCAGTTTGTCACTGGCAGTATCCTTAAAGTTCCCGACATTACTCGCTGGCAAATAAGGAAAAGGGTTGCGCTCGTTGCGGGACTTAACCCAACATCTCACGACACGAGCTGACGACAGCCATGCAGCACCTGTATGTAAGTTCCCGAAGGCACCAATCCATCTCTGGAAAGTTCTTACTATGTCAAGGCCAGGTAAGGTTCTTCGCGTTGCATCGAATTAAACCACATGCTCCACCGCTTGTGCGGGCCCCCGTCAATTCATTTGAGTTTTAGTCTTGCGACCGTACTCCCCAGGCGGTCTACTTATCGCGTTAGCTGCGCCACTAAAGCCTCAAAGGCCCCAACGGCTAGTAGACATCGTTTACGGCATGGACTACCAGGGTATCTAATCCTGTTTGCTCCCCATGCTTTCGCACCTCAGCGTCAGTGTTAGGCCAGATGGCTGCCTTCGCCATCGGTATTCCTCCAGATCTCTACGCATTTCACCGCTACACCTGGAATTCTACCATCCTCTCCCACACTCTAGCTAACCAGTATCGAATGCAATTCCCAAGTTAAGCTCGGGGATTTCACATTTGACTGAATTAGCCGCCTACGCGCGCTTTACGCCCAGTAAATCCGATTAACGCTTGCACCCTCTGTATTACCGCGGCTGCTGGCACAGAGTTAGCCGGTGCTTATTCTGCGAGTAACGTCCACTATCTCTAGGTATTAACTAAAGTAGCCTCCTCCTCGCTTAAAGTGCTTTACAACCATAAGGCCTTCTTCACACACGCGGCATGGCTGGATCAGGCTTGCGCCCATTGTCCAATATTCCCCACTGCTGCCTCCCGTAGGAGTCTGGGCCGTGTCTCAGTCCCAGTGTGGCGGATCATCCTCTCAGACCCGCTACAGATCGTCGCCTTGGTAGGCCTTTACCCCACCAACTAGCTAATCCGACTTAGGCTCATCTATTAGCGCAAGGTCCGAAGATCCCCTGCTTTCTCCCGTAGGACGTATGCGGTATTAGCATTCCTTTCGAAATGTTGTCCCCCACTAATAGGCAGATTCCTAAGCATTACTCACCCGTCCGCCGCTAAGATCAGTAGCAAGCTACCTCTCTCCGCTCGACTTGCATGTGTTAAGCCTGCCGCCAGCGTTCAATCTGAGCCATGATCAAACTCTTCAGTTAAAATCATTTTGTACCTTATTTAAAGACAAGGTACCAATTCTGGCTCATCAATTACTGACTTAAATTTCGCTCAAATAAACTTCGAGTAATTTAAACCAATCAATCAATGAAAATTATTTCGATTAATCAATCAGTAAAAATCCACACAAGTTGTTCTTCAATTCTCTTAATGATTTTTCTGCTCTTCGTCAGAGACAGAATTCAACGCAATACTAAGCTTTCATCTTAACCCTGTAAGCTAAGATATTCTCGTGTATCGCGTCGGGATGAGTGCATTATAGGGAAAAAAAACTGGTACGCAAGCACTTTTATAAATATGCACGTTCGACCGGTTCTTTTTCAGCCAAAAAAAATCTCAAAAACAAACAAATGTATGATTTATATGGTTAATTTATTTTTGAAGAGTTTTAAACTTTATATCTACTATCTTTATAGCCTGTTTTGGTACGTTTTGATGCATGCCATAGTTTGATGTAGGGACCTGAACAATACGATCAACCACTTCCATTCCTTTAATTACTTTTCCAAAAACTGCGTAACCCGCATTACCCGCAGAACGATTTAAAAAATTATTATCTGCAACGTTTATGAAAAACTGACTAGTAGCTGAGTCAGGATTTGCAGTACGAGCCATCGCCAACGTTCCGCGTGTGTTAGCAATTCCATTTCCAGCTTCATTTTTGATAGGTGCTCGCGTAGTCTTTTCCTGCATATTTGCAGTAAGTCCACCGCCCTGCACCATAAAACCAGGAATTACGCGGTGAAATATCGTATCTTTATAAAAGCCTGACTTTATATAGTCTTTAAAATTCTTCACACTGTTTGGTGCTTTATCATCATAAAGTTGTATTTCAATGTTGCCTAAATTTGTTTGCATTTCAACTAAAGTGTCAGCCCAGACTGAATGGCTGCTTATACCCAAACAACATAACATTAATAATTTTTTCATATTTTCCTACAATAAAATGCAAAACTTAATGAAGGATAAATTTAATCATCTATATAAAAGAATTCTAGTGAGTATTTATTATCTTTTATTTAGTACTTTATATTTTAGATTTGAGTATTAGTCCACGTTCCACGTGAAACATGGACTAAACTTTTATTTAACTATTTTTATCCCAGAACTTTCTGAAGTTCTTACTGATCTCGATAGTATATCTTTTTGCCTTTTTAGAAATAGGTGTCAAATTTATAAAACCATGGGTTTGATCTGGATATTCTTCATAATGCATTTTGACGCCATTTTGTCTTAGCTTATAGCTATAAATTTTCGCTTCGTCATGCAGTACGTCATGCCCAGCCGTAATCACAAAAGCTGGCGGGTTCTTTTTCAAATTACCATAGGTTGGAGAAATAATTGGATCATCTAATTCTACATTATGCTGAGTTGCATAATATTGAGTGACATAATTGATATCATTATCTGTTAAAACCAATCCTTCGTTATAAGCATAAAAAGAAGGATGTCGGCTTTTAAAATCAACTGTAGGATAAATGAGAAGCTGTGCTTGTGGAGCATAAGGTTTGTTTACTGATCGTTGAGCCACAACCGTACTAATATTCCCCCCTGCACTATCCCCTGCTACAGCAATACGATTTTTTAATATTTTTAATTGTCTACGATTTTGATATACCCAAGCTAATGCATCTTCACATGATTGGATTAAATGTTGAGGTGAGACCTCAGGTGCAAGTGGATAATCAATACTGAGTACTTGTACTTTTGCATATTTTGCCAATATACGACAAACCTCATCATGAGTATCTAAACCACCTACAACGAACCCTCCCCCGTGATAGAAAACAATCAGAGGTAATTTTTTATTCGGTGACGGATGATAGTGTCTTGCGAAAACAGTTCCACTTTGAAGCGGCAAACGAATGTCTTCCACTGACTCAATTTCAGTTGATTTCTGGCGTATAGCCAACATTTGTGTATCAAACTGCCGTCTAGACTCAATAGGATCTGAACCAATGAAACCAATACGTCCCTGTTTAATTTGTACGGCCATCATACATTTAGTAAACGAGTCGAGCTCTGGGTATTGGTAGGCATATCCAAGGATTTTGGCAAGTGATTCTTGAGCTAATCGAGGTAACTTATCAAGAGCTCGAGCAGCAGGCCCTTGGCCCTTATCTAGCAATGTTTGAATTTTTTGATTAAATGCTGTCATGCCTATCTCCATGAATTCCTCTTATCCTTCATATTTTCTACAGAATTCTTTGTTGTTTGACTATATTCGCATACAACTCATGTAATCAAGATACAAAGGTAAAAACCAATCTACGCTAATCTGATTTATAGCAAATGTCATTAACAAATCTGTCGTTTAAAACAGGACTTTTTTGCCAATTATTGTTAACAGACAAAAGGAGATTGTGCTATGTCAGCAAAACTAGTTGTTACTTTATTAGCAACCAGTCTTTTAACTGTAGGTTGTGTTGCTTATACAGATGATCCTTATTACCGCAGTGGTTATGGTTACCATGATCATGATGATGATCGCTATGACCGCAATGATGGACGTCGCTATAGTGACTGGGAACGAAAACGTTGGGAAGAGCGTAAGAGAATATACGAACAACAACGTAAAGATGCTCGCGAACAGGATAGAAATCGTCGTGAGTGGGAAAAAAGACACCGTGAATGGGAGAAGAAAAGATTAGAAGATCGTGATCACAATCATAGAGATTATCATGATGATGACTAAAATCTATTGGAATATGGAAGCCCCAAAGAAAAACTCTTGGGGCTTTTTTGTTGAGAAATTCACATTCTCTTGACTATAGAATAATGAGTAGCAGCTCATTTCATATATAAATCGGCATCTTGAATATATGTACTCTATAATCTTTTAACTGTTCTTATCGCTAAGAATTACTGAGCAGTTGCAGAACCTGAAACAGAACCAGAAGCACCAGCATCAACTTGACCTGGTTGTGCTTGACCAGAAACACCTGCATCTACACCAACACCAGCTTGTACGCCAGATGGGCTAGCGCTAGTTTGAGCTGAACCTGATGCATTTAAACCAGCTTCAGATGCACAACCAACAGCTGTAAAAGCAACACCAGCAAGTACTACAGAGATAAGACCTAATTTTTTCATAATCACTTTCCTTTCATTACGACAAACATTTAAATGCAAAGTTCATCTTCGCGCTGCCTATAATTCACAATTTTTTTTTCTGGCGTGCGTATCATTGGTTGTCTTTTGTAGTAATAGAAGTACAAATTGTGCAATTTTTTATTAAAACCTCTTCCTTAGCCTCACCTCTACCTTTTATATAGAAGCTATAACTTAAGCTTTTGTTTATTTTTATCAATTTCTAATTTTTATCTTAGCCTTTTACTCTCGTTAAAAATTTTCTCTTCATAGAAACGCTATATAAGGCACGTAGAATGTTACAGAGACTTTTTACTTGAAAATGCCTTATTTCATAAAAAAAGCCGGGGATAGACCACGGCTTTTTAGAAAATTTATGGTGTTTCGATTTTAATTATGGCCATTGCATCTCACCTTTTACAACTTTTGCACCTAGTTCTAGGCTATCCACACTCTTCAATGTTGGATATTGTTTCTGCATGAACTGACTTAGCTCACTCGCATTTTTACTTACTTTGACCGCTTTCTCATAGCTCTTGAGATAGTCGATAGAAAAGTTAACCGCATCTAAACCTTGTGCAGCTCCCTCAACCATATGAGCTGGGACAACTGTTTGAGGTTGGAGTGATTTAATACTTTCTAAAGCTTGAATCACTTCATTGCGATCTTTAACTTTTGGTGTATCTGCCATCCATAAATGAATACCTGAAGATACTGGAATACCGCCTACAACTGCTTTTGAAGAAGGAATCCATAAATAAGTAAGTTCTTTCTTACCTTTAATCTCGATCGACTCATTCTCGAGTTTTAAAGTTTTAGCGGTATAAACTTGAGGCACAATAATTTGGCTAGGCGCATTTGCACCCATTTGTGGGCCCCAATATTTCACTTTAAGTGCTTGAGTATCTTGGATATGTTTAACAGTTTCTGGTGTTGCAATGATTTGTACATTTGGGAAGTATTGTTTAAATACATCTAAGCCAAAGTAGTAGTCCGGATCGCCATAACTTACGAAAATTGTCTTTAGTGTTTTACCACTATCGAGAATATCTGCAGCAATACGTAATGCTTCAGATTTCGAGAATTGTGCATTCACCAACAGAACTTCTTTATCGCCTTCAATTAAAGTAGAAGTCACGCCGAAATGTTCGGGTTTAGCCAGAAAACTTTGGATCTTCAAATCTTGCGCAAAAGCTGAGGAAGCTACCGTTAAAGCAGTGGCAGTTGCTAGGGCTGAAGCAGTTAATTTAAAAAATTTCATTATGTATTCTCCAAATTCATGAGAAATACTTTAAATTGCAATTCTTGTAAGGTAAATGCACTAAATTAAGATAAACTGTTGCACATATTGTAACAATGATAAAGTATATGGACACATTAAAAGCCATACACGTCTTTGTTTCTATTGCTCAACATGGCAATTTAACCAAAGCCGCAGAACATCTAAATTATTCCCGTGCGATGGTTTCACGCTATCTTGAGCACCTAGAGTACACATTCTCAACTCGACTATTTCAAAGAAATACACGAAAAATATCTCTCACACCAGCAGGTGAAAAAGCCCTCCTCTACTGCGAAAATATTTTACAACAACAGCAACTTCTACAAGAGTTAGCCGCACCTGAACAACATAATGGTACGATTCGTTTTACCTGCGGTTTATTTTTATTTCAATTAGGGGTTGGAGAATGTATTCGCCAATTTAAACAGCAACATCCGCATATTCAATTTGATGTATATCTGACTGAAAATACAATGGACTTAATTGATGCTCAGGTCGATTTAGCCTTACGTATAACGCAAAAAGTTGCAGATGGATTAATTGCACGACCTGTTTGTCAAATCGAGTCCGTTTTCTGCGCTCATCCTGATTATTTAAAGCAACACAGCCCCCTCTCCCATCCAAGGCAACTGATTCAACATGAATGTTTAGCTCACCATAGCCAACATCAATTTTGGACACTTTTTGATACTGAACAGCAACCGCAGAATTATCCTTTAAACGTCACCTTTAAAAGTAATGATGTAAATGCTGTTTATGACATGTGTGTACATGCTCAAGGTGTGGCAATGTTACCGACCTTATTAGTTAATAAAGATTTAAAAGAAAAACGGTTAGTGCCTTTATTTAAAAACTTTTCGGCTCCCGAATTAAGTTTGTCGGTGGTATATGCTTCAAGACAACATTTGCCCAAAATAACCCAGGAATTTATTGCTTTTATGATCGAAAATTTAGATTTTTACTTAAAACCGCAAAATTAAAAGTTTTAAATTGCCGTGTACGCTTGAATTTTTAGGCAATGCCCATACTTCATCCCTATTAATGAATTACAGCATATGCATGGCAGTTCAGGTTTTACCCAGTAAATGCTGATGCCAAAAGGACTGTACATGTTTAAAAACCCATTTAAACGGAGATCATCAATGGCTAATGAGCAAAATGAGCAAGCTCAAGACATTCAACACGAGCAAGCAGAGCAATCTAATGAGCAAACTCAGGCTGAAGGTGTAGAGCAAGCAAACGACGTTACCGTTGAATCTTTACAAGCGCAAATCACCAAATTAGAAGAAAGCCTAAAACTTGAAAAAGCACGTACTGCGAATGCAGTTTACGAAGCACAAAAAAGTGTAGAGCGTATTCAACGCGAGTCTGACAAGCATAAAGAGACTGTGCTTGAAAAATTTGCAAAAGAATTACTAGATTCTGTTGATAATTTAGAGCGTGCAATTCAAGCAGCTGGCGATGAAGAAACGCCAGTACTTGAAGGTATTAAACTGACCTTGAAGTCGCTGTTAACCACACTTGAAAAATTTGGTGTTGTAGAAGCTGATACGAAAAATGGCTTCAATGCGGATTTACATCAAGCTGTCGGTATTGACCCAAATGCTAAAGCAAATGAAATCGGTAGCGTTTTACAAAAGGGCTATACATTAAATGGTCGCTTATTGCGCCCTGCTATGGTTATGGTTGGTCAATAAATAATTTTTTGAGAGTTTTTAGATTTTTTTTCGCTAAAACGCTTGAAAAAAATAGATTCACTCTCATATCGGATAACAAGCAAAAACATTGCAAAAGAATTTTTGAGGAAAACGTCACATGGCAAAAATTATTGGTATTGACTTAGGTACTACCAACTCATGCGTTGCTGTACTTGAAGGCGATAAAGTAAAAGTAATCGAAAACGCTGAAGGCGCACGTACAACTCCATCGATCATTGCTTATAAAGATGGCGAGATCTTAGTAGGTCAAAGTGCTAAGCGTCAGGCAGTAACTAACCCGAAAAATACATTATTCGCTATCAAGCGTTTAATCGGTCGTCGTTATGAAGATCAAGCGGTACAAAAAGATATCGGTCTTGTACCTTATAAAATCATCAAAGCAGACAATGGCGATGCTTGGGTTGAAGTAAACGATAAAAAATTAGCGCCTCAACAGGTTTCTGCTGAAATCTTGAAAAAGATGAAGAAAACTGCAGAAGACTATTTAGGTGAAACAGTTACTGAAGCAGTTATTACTGTTCCTGCTTACTTTAACGATGCTCAACGTCAAGCAACTAAAGATGCGGGTAAAATCGCTGGTTTAGACGTTAAACGTATCATTAACGAACCAACTGCTGCTGCACTTGCGTTCGGTATGGACAAAAAAGAAGGCGACCGTAAAGTTGCAGTTTACGACTTAGGTGGTGGTACTTTTGACGTATCAATCATTGAAATCGCAGACCTTGATGGCGACCAACAAATCGAAGTGTTATCAACAAACGGTGATACTTTCCTTGGTGGTGAAGACTTTGATAACGCATTAATTGAATTCTTAGTTGAAGAATTTAAGAAAGAACAAAGTGTGAACTTGAAAAATGATCCACTTGCGTTACAACGTTTGAAAGAAGCTGCTGAAAAAGCAAAAATCGAGCTTTCTTCATCAAATGCAACTGAAATCAACCTTCCATACATCACTGCTGATGCAACTGGTCCTAAACACTTAGTGATCAATGTAACACGTGCGAAACTTGAAGGTTTAGTTGCTGATTTAGTTGCTCGCACTATTGAGCCTTGTAAAATCGCACTTAAAGATGCTGGTCTTTCGACTTCAGACATCTCTGACGTGATCTTGGTTGGTGGTCAGTCTCGTATGCCACTTGTACAACAAAAAGTACAAGAATTCTTTGGTAAAGAGCCACGTAAAGACGTGAACCCTGACGAAGCAGTTGCAATCGGTGCTGCGATTCAAGGTGCGGTATTGTCTGGTGACAAAACTGACGTTCTTTTATTAGACGTAACTCCATTAACTTTAGGTATTGAAACAATGGGTGGTGTATTAACACCAATCATTGAGAAAAACACGACGATTCCTGCGAAGAAATCACAAGTGTTCTCTACTGCTGCTGACAACCAGCCTGCTGTAGACATTTCTGTTTACCAAGGTGAACGTAAGATGGCTCAACAAAACAAATTGTTGGGTAACTTCCAATTAGGTGACATTCCGCCTGCTCCACGCGGTGTGCCACAAATTGAAGTATCTTTCGACATCAATGCTGATGGTATCTTGAAAGTATCTGCTAAAGATAAGAGCACTGGTAAAGAGCAATCGATCCAGATTAAAGCGAACTCAGGTTTGTCTGATGCTGAAATCGAAGCAATGATTAAAGATGCTGAAGCGAATGCTGAAGAAGATCGTAAGTTTGAAGAACTTGCAAAAGCGCGTAACGAAGCTGATGCATTAATTTCAAGCTCGAACAAAGCTGTTAAAGATCTTGGTGATAAAGTTACTGAAGATGAAAAAACAGCTGTAAGCACTGCCGTTTCTGAACTTGAAGCAGCAACAAAAGAAAATGATGTAGAAGATATCAAAGCGAAAACTGAAGCTTTACAAAACATCTTGATGCCTATCACTCAACGTGCTTATGAACAAGCGCAACAAGCTGGTGGTGCTGAAGGCTTTGATCCAAATGCATTCCAAGGTGGTGATGCGGGTCAACAAAAAGCAGATGATGGTGTTGTAGACGCTGAGTTCACTGAAGTTAAAGATGACAAAAAATAATTTGTTTCTTTAATAAAAAACCGTGCTTAGGCGCGGTTTTTTATTGTTTACAAAAAGTAACAATAAGTTTTTTAATGATATTATTCAAAAATTTCTGTCAGAAAGATCAATGATAAAAACTAAACATTTAATTTTAAATAATATTTTTTTGTTAAAAAACCACTGTTATTTACTACATTAATTATTTGATTATTGCCAAGTCTGAGAACATCTTTTTTAATTTTTCGACCAATATCACAAACCTCACCTAATCTATTGAGATTTTTATCGTTTTGACGAATTAAATTAAGTAGCTAACAATAAGATTTATTTATATTTTTTATTTTGCCATGAAAAAATTTCTATGGTGGGGATTGAGCTTATGCTTATGCATGGGCTTACAAACAACACTTTTTGCTCAAAGCAATCTGCCAATTAATTCATCTCATCAGCCTTTAAAATACCGAATTGCTTTTATTGATCCACGATTTCAACTTACTAAAGAACAATTAGTCGAGGTAAGTCAGCAAGCTGCTGAAATCTGGCAAAAAGAAACTGGGAAGACCTATTTTATTTATGATTCACAGGCTCAATTGTCAATTAACTTAATCTATGATGATCATCAACTGGTTAAAGATGAACAGCAAAACAATTTGGATGCACTTTTGCAAAAGCAGGAAGCTTGGCACATTAAAAATGAAGAAATTGTTTCAAATAAACAAGAGGTTGCTCAACTATCAACTGATTTGAACAAGAAAAAGGCCAATCTAAAAGCGGAGTTTGAACAATATCAACAAGATGTAACGCGCTTTAATCAAGGAGAACAGCTGTACTCTAGTGCCAATAATTTAAAAGAATGGCAAAAACAACTAAAGCAAAAATCGGAAGATTTACAAAATGAATCCAACACTCTAAATCTTAAGATTCAATCACTTAACTTAAAAATTAAAGAGCTAAATCGAGAGCAAAGTGATTTAAGCGCTTTAAAAACACAATTCAAACTAGAGCAGAAAAATAGTATTCAACCCTTCCATAAAGGTTTATTCAGTCAAAACCAAATCCAGATTTACGGCTATGCTTCTTTAAATGACTTACGTTTGACCCTTGCTCATGAGTTCGGCCATGCATTAGGACTAAAACATACTACTGATCCTAAATCATTAATGTATCCACGGTTAAAAGAGCAAGATATTCATAACTTTAAACTAACAGATTCAGATTTAGATTTATTAAGTTCAATTTATAGACCAAATTAAGGAAAAATCGTTAAAGTTAAATAATTAAAAAAACTAAATAAAACCAAATATATTAAATTTTTTCTAAAAAATAATTTGGCATTTGGTAAAAAATAATGAGACTAAAGTCGCATTTATTTTTCTGATTTGTACGTTTTTTGATTGATTTTTCATTTTATATTCTTATAATACGTTTTTTTTAAAATCTCCCCCCTTCGATTATGCGTTTAACATCTTTGTTATTAGGCGTAGCCTTTGCTTTTTCTAATTTTCAGGCTAATGCTAATCTTGCAACTCCAGCACATACTCAAATCCAGCAAAAAACAGGTCAACATTTGACTTATAAAATTGCTGATATTGATCCACGTTTTGGTTTAAGCCAAGACCAATTAATTCAAATTAGTCAACAAGCTGCGGACATTTGGAAACAAGGTACTGGACAGGATTATTTTACTTATGATCCAAATGCAAAGTTAGAAATTCGTTTAGTTTACGATAATAGTCAAAGCCGTTCTGAACAGCGTCAAAAAATCGCAGCTCAGTTCCAACAAGAACAGCAACGTGTAATTAATGAACAGCAACAAATTAAGCAATTGAAGCAAACCCTTGGTCAAACTCAGTCTGAGCTTGAAAATAAGAAGCAGATTTTGAATGGCAAATTGAAAAATCTTGACCAACTAATGATGGAGCTTAACCAAGGCAAATTAGCACCTGAATACAGCGCTAAATCTTTGGCTAAAACTCAGAAAGATTTGCAAAAACAAACTGTTGCTTTAAAGAAAGAAATTGCTGCATATAATCAGCAAGCTAAAGACTTAAATGTCAAAGTGACTCATTTTAATCAGATTAATAATGAGTTTAATAATTCATTGAACCAATTTAAGCAAAATGCTCAAGCGGATGTCTTTAAAAAAGGTATCTATAACGGCAAACAAATTGTGATTTATGAGTTTAAGTCTATTGATGATTTACGCTTAACGATTGCTCATGAGTTAGGACATGCACTTGGTTTAAAACATAGTGATCAACCAAATGCATTGATGTACTCAGTACGTAAAGATGGTGACAAAAAAATCACTGGACTTACTGATGCTGACCGTGATCTATTAAGTGCTTTACCTCAATAATTAAGAGCTTGATATAAAATGATGTATCTATTTCTATGTAGATACATCGAAATTGGTATCAAAGTCATGTTATTGTGGTCATAAGAGCTAACGAAAATAGAATGGAGATCAAGATGAGTTATTATCATATCCTGATTGAAGTAAATGATCATATCAGCACAATTGAACAGACTCGCGACATTGAACTGTTTGATATTATTGAAATTAAACCGTATCTTCATTCTATTCTAATTCCCTTTTTCAATGAGCATGAAATCGAGCTTGAGGATGAAAATATCGAATATAAAGATATTCTCCATCTTGAAGTAAAACAGACTCTGTTACCGATTGAACATTTAATTGAAGAAGAGCAAAAGCAATTACCAAGTGATACTGATGTCACGATCACTGCGTATGAAATCTTTAATGATCGTGATTTAAGCCAAGATGTTACGTCAGTTATTTTTGATATTTTGGAAGCAGTTAAATTAGAGTGATTATCTTATATAAGTACCTATAAAAAAGGTCTGCATGAGCAGACCTTTTTTATTATTTCCAGTTTATTGCATCATTTTCTGAGCTTGTTCTTGACGGAATGCACGTAAAATTTGTTGCCCTGCCCGTCCTGTTGGATTTAAACCTAAACGAGTCTGCTCCTGACGAATAGCTACGCGGGTTTTATCTCCAATAAGGCCGTCAACTGCACCAATATCATAGCCACGATTAATCAAAAACTGTTGGATTTCACGACGTTCTGCACGTGAAGTTCCCGGATCATCAGTTGGCCAAGACGCAACAAATGGACCAGCACCTTTTAAACGATCAGATAAATGTGCAATCGCAAGTCCATAGCTTTCCGCAGCGTTATAGCTGTAGATAGCATCAAAATTCTTAAATACTAAAAATACTGGACCATTTACACCTGCAGGTGCCATTAAACCCGCTGAAGTATTGCCAGATAAAGCCCCTTGAACAAGTGGAGAACCATCAATTCGGGTCACCCCTCGTGCACTCCAGCTACTTAAAGCTTTCTTTGAACGTCGCCCTTCTCCATCAATTGATATACCTTGGGGTACTTTAACTTCAAAACCCCACGGTATTCCTGTTTGCCAACCTGCTTTATTTAAGAAATTAGCCGTTGAAGCCAGTGCATCAGCTGTACTCGACACTAAATCTCGACGGCCATCACCATCAAAATCAACAGCTAAACGTTCATAGGTAGATGGCATAAATTGAGTATGACCAAATGCCCCAGCCCATGAACCTTTCAGCTGATCTTCGGTTAAGTCACCACGCTGTAAAATACGCATAGTGGCAAAAAACTCAGTGCGGAAATAATTTTGTCGACGCCCTTCACAACTTAAAGTCCCGAGTGCTTGTAATAAAGGATATTTTCCAGAAATATCACCAAAATTACTTTCAACACCCCACACTGCTACAATTGTTTCCGGCGGCACACCGTAGGTTTGAGAAGCACGGTTTAAAACATCTCGATGTTGCGCCAGTTTTTGTTTACCAAGCTCAACGCGCTCTTCATCAACTAGACCAGAAAGATAATCCCAAATTGGTGTCGAAAATTCTGGTTGATAGTTTAATTTATCAATAACTGAATAATCTGGGGTCAAGTTTTGGGTATAACGATCATAAGTTGTACCCGATACTCCAGCAGCAATTGCTTGAGAACGTAAATTTGCCAAACAGCTTTGGAAATTATTATTAGGCGTATAATCTTCGCTCGTCACTACTGGAACAGTAGCACTGCTAGATATTGTAGAACCATTAATTACGAGCTCTGCTTGAGCCTGAGTCATCGCCAAAAATACAGAGCCAACAATACAAGAAAAACGTCGCATATTATCCTAGTTCGATTTTTAAATTTAAATTTGTAAGTACCATACCATTATGAGTCCAAAATTTCAGAGAGAAAACGTAAATTTGAATTCATAATCTCTACTTTAAATTCATTTCCCATGTTTTAAATTCAAATTTCCACTTTATTTTTGAATTTAAAATTCTCTAGATCCAAATTATTAGTTTTAAATTCAAAACCAATACTCAAGTTTAAATTCAAAAGTAACTCTTTAAATTTAAACTACAAGCCCTTCTTTATTGTGGATAACTTTATCCACAACAGAGCAAAAACACTTCTATTTCTTAATCCTATTCTATATCACCTTATTATTTATTATAGGTTGGAGCCAATCACCACAGAAATTCGTATTTTTTTAAATTTAAAGATCAGCCAAAAATTTTAAATTCAAAACCCCATACCAATAGACTTCTATTTTTGAATTTAAAAAGGCACATCCAACCCTATCATTTAAATTTAAAAATACTTTTGTGGATAACTAATTTTAAATTCAAAATCCCCAAAACAGTCATTTATAGTTTTAAATTCAAATTACAGTAGCTTTTTTAAATTCAAAAGTTCCAATTAAAGTTATCCACAACCCTAAAATATGTATGTTCTATTATTTTTTAAATTTAAAAGATAAAAAAAAGCGATCCGAAGATCGCTTTTTAGAGAATTAAAAATACTTTTAGAGGGTCATATCTGCTGTTAAAGCGAGTGGTTCTGGCAAAATTTCCGCCAATTGACGGCATAAATTTGTCAATTCATTACTATCCACAGGCATTAAAGTGATATGACCTAATTTACGGCCAGCACGTTCTGACTTGTTATAAAGATGCAGATGAGCACCATTTAAGGCAAGTACATCCTCAGTTTTAGGATGTTGACCAATAATATTGATCATAACCGTTGGGCGAACAACTTCTGTTGAGCCTAATGGTAATCCTGCAACAGCTCGAATATGGTTTTCAAACTGAGAACAAACCGCGCCTTCAATTGACCAGTGGCCTGAGTTATGCACACGCGGTGCCATCTCATTTGCACACAAACCTTGTTCTGTTACAAATAGCTCGAGAGTCAGCACACCAACATAGTTAAGGTGATTCAACAAACGAGTAATGTAGTCTTGAGCAACGGGTTGCAAAGCTTCACTATTCGGTGCAGGAACAATTGAATGCGATAAAATACCATTATGATGATGGTTTTCAGCCAATGGCCAAGTTTTTACTTCACCATTTTGGCCACGCACCGCAATAATTGAAACTTCGCGAGAGAATTTAACAAAGCTTTCGGCAACTAGACTTTTTGCAGGACCAAGTTCAGCCCAAGCAGTATCAATCTGGTCTTCTGAACGAAGTACAAACTGACCTTTGCCGTCATATCCGCCAGTTGCAGTCTTAAGCACGATCGGCAGACCAAGCTCAACAACAGCCTTTTTCAAGCTTTCTAAGCTATCTACAGCACGATACGGCGCAACAGGAATAGTAAGCTCATCAAACAATGCTTTTTCTGACAAACGATTTTGCGCAGTTGCTAAAGCAACACGGGGAGGGCGCAATGCTTTGGTTTGTGTCAAAACATCAACATCTTCAACTGGCGTATTTTCAAATTCAAGACTGAAAACATCAGCACTTTCAATAAACTGCTTTAAACCTTGCTCATCTTGGCTAGAAAAAACCTGGCCTAAAACACCTGCTGGACAATCTGTATTTGCTTCAAAAAAAGTACATTGAATATTTAATGGTAACGCTGCTTGAGCCATCATGCGGCCCAGTTGCCCACCACCAAAAATACCGATAGTTTTATCCATCTCAGCCTCTTACACCTGACCCGGAATATTTTTGCTTGCAACTTTATCAGTTTGCGCAGCACGGAAATCAGCAACATTTTTTGCGATTTCAGGACGAGTTAAACCTAAGATTTGTGCAGCCATAATTGCCGCATTCGTTGCACCAGCTGGACCAATCGCTAAAGTACCAACTGCAATACCTGCTGGCATTTGTACAATTGAAAGCAAAGAGTCTACGCCATTTAAAATTGATGATTTAACTGGCACACCTAAAACAGGTAAATCAGTTTTTGCGGCACACATTCCAGGTAAATGCGCTGCACCGCCTGCACCGGCAATAATCACTTGAATACCGCGATCGCGTGCAGTTTCTGCATATTCAAATAAACGATCTGGAGTACGATGAGCAGATACCACTTCCGCTTCAAATGGGACACCAAGCTGTTTAAGCATATTGGCTGTGTTTTCGAGAGTTGCCCAATCAGATTGAGAACCCATAATAATTCCAACGAGAGGTTGAGCGTCTTGTGCTGCGGCCGCATTCATTGCTAATGTTCCAGAGACAAAAGTAAAAGAAGATAAATCTCGACGAGAGCCAAGTTTTAAATGGTTCGGAAGCCCATTATTATAGACTGATTTTTCATCTCACGAAAATTTAACTGACCAGCTCTGTGAATATTTTTAATATCATCAAAAAATGTCATGGTTTAACAGTGACACATTCTCAATTTTTATTAATATAACGCGCTTAATCAAATCAATAAGAGCTTAATAATGAAAAAATTTCTTGGATTCCTAACACTCACACTTTGCACAACAACGAGTTACGCGGCTTTAGTAAATTTAAACATCGATGAATTTCAAAAAACCATTAAAACTTTAAATAAAGAAAAAGGTTATAACGGAGAAATCAAAAGTGGAGCATTAACTGGTAAAGTCCAAGAGAAATTTATTGTTACTGGAACATCTGCTACTGATGAGAGAGAACCAGTTCTGATGACTGGTTATTATCTTGGAGCAACTGAGGTAGGAAATTTATATTCAATTACTGAATATCGCATTTACTGTGACGATCACACCTATGGTTTTGCCATGTCTAATTTTGAGCCTGATGGCGCCTTAAGTTTAACTACAACAGACAGTAATTATGCTTTTGACTATGAAGACCCAACGCCAAGAGATCAGCAATTTTCTAAAATTCTAAAAAAAGCATGTAAGTATTCAACTAAATAAATAGTTATGTCTACTAACTATGGCTTGTTATTAAATAAAATAAATCATTTAATTCACAAGCCATAGGAGCTTACTGGCTTCTAAATACGAAATAAACACAACCAAATAGGCATAACATCGCCCATAAGTAATCGAGTTTAAAGGGTTGCTTAAACAAGAAAATCATAAAAGGTACAAACACTACCAATGTAACCACTTCCTGAGTGATCTTCATTTCACCGAGTAACCAGCCTTGCACGCTTAACATACGAGTGGCTGGAATCATAAAACTGTATTCAAGTAAGGCAATAATCCAACCGAATAGAATCGCTTGCCAAAGTGGAGCGTGGTGCAAAAATTTAAGATGCCCATACCATGCAAGTGTCATAAAGCAGTTAGAAATAATTAATAGCGTAAAAGCTAAAACCGTTGGGCTCAAAGGCACATCCTTCATCATCACGATGATTTAAGTATTTTAACGATACAAAACATTATAAAAGATAAAACTGTAATTCAGCTTAAATCTAAAAAATAAAGCTGTAGTTTTATTAGGGTCTCAAACACATAGAACAACAACGATTTTTGACTATCTTTTCGAGTTTAGCCTTGCTATCGTTGCTGGCAAATTTATCAATAATGCACACACAGCAATTCATTTTAATGTTGTGTACAAAAGCAGTGGAGAAGGCGAGCAATGCATCTGCATATCTTGGGTATTTGTGGCACTTTTATGGGCTCTTTAGCACTTTTGGCTCGTGATTTAGGACATAAGGTAACTGGTTCCGATTTAAACGTTTACCCACCGATGTCTACCCAGTTAGAAAATGCAGGCATTACACTCATGCAAGGCTATGACCGTAGTCATTTACAGCCTCATCCAGACTTGGTTATTGTCGGCAATGCCATGAAACGTGGTATTGATGCTGTTGAATATATGCTAAACGAAGGCCTACCATATATTTCTGGGCCACAGTTCCTTGCCGATCATGTTTTACAAGGTAAGCATGTACTTGGCGTAGCAGGTACTCACGGAAAAACTACTACTACGACCATGTTGGCTTGGGTACTTGATCAAGCTGGTTTAAATCCGGGCTTTTTAATTGGTGGTGTTCCACTTGGTTTTAGTGAAAGTGCTCGTTTAGGCGGTGGAAAATACTTCTGTGTTGAAGCCGATGAATATGACTCTGCTTTCTTTGATAAACGTTCTAAGTTTGTTCACTATCACCCAAAAACGGCGATTTTAAATAACCTTGAATTTGACCATGCCGATATTTTTGATGACCTAGCAGCGATTCAAAAACAGTTCCATCATCTTGTGCGTACCATTCCAAGTGAAGGCCGTATTATTGCGCCAATTACTGAAACTCATATTGATGAAGTGCTTGAAATGGGTTGCTGGACACCAGTGATTCGTACAAGTTTAGAGACAAATGAAAAAGCTGCTCTGTCTGCCGAACTCATTTCAATTGATGGTAGCCATTTTAAAGTACTCGAAAATAGTAATGTCGTTGGCGAAGTGAAATGGAGCATGACAGGGCAACATAGTGTAGCGA
>NZ_JFYD01000015.1:0-17531 GCF_000588515.1 Acinetobacter sp. 826659
TTACTGATTGATTAATCGAAATAATTTTCATTGATTGATTGGTTTAAATTACTCGAAGTTTATTTGAGCGAAATTTAAGTCAGTAATTGATGAGCCAGAATTGGTACCTTGTCTTTAAATAAGGTACAAAATGATTTTAACTGAAGAGTTTGATCATGGCTCAGATTGAACGCTGGCGGCAGGCTTAACACATGCAAGTCGAGCGGAGAGAGGTAGCTTGCTACTGATCTTAGCGGCGGACGGGTGAGTAATGCTTAGGAATCTGCCTATTAGTGGGGGACAACATTTCGAAAGGAATGCTAATACCGCATACGTCCTACGGGAGAAAGCAGGGGATCTTCGGACCTTGCGCTAATAGATGAGCCTAAGTCGGATTAGCTAGTTGGTGGGGTAAAGGCCTACCAAGGCGACGATCTGTAGCGGGTCTGAGAGGATGATCCGCCACACTGGGACTGAGACACGGCCCAGACTCCTACGGGAGGCAGCAGTGGGGAATATTGGACAATGGGCGCAAGCCTGATCCAGCCATGCCGCGTGTGTGAAGAAGGCCTTATGGTTGTAAAGCACTTTAAGCGAGGAGGAGGCTACTTTAGTTAATACCTAGAGATAGTGGACGTTACTCGCAGAATAAGCACCGGCTAACTCTGTGCCAGCAGCCGCGGTAATACAGAGGGTGCAAGCGTTAATCGGATTTACTGGGCGTAAAGCGCGCGTAGGCGGCTAATTAAGTCAAATGTGAAATCCCCGAGCTTAACTTGGGAATTGCATTCGATACTGGTTAGCTAGAGTGTGGGAGAGGATGGTAGAATTCCAGGTGTAGCGGTGAAATGCGTAGAGATCTGGAGGAATACCGATGGCGAAGGCAGCCATCTGGCCTAACACTGACGCTGAGGTGCGAAAGCATGGGGAGCAAACAGGATTAGATACCCTGGTAGTCCATGCCGTAAACGATGTCTACTAGCCGTTGGGGCCTTTGAGGCTTTAGTGGCGCAGCTAACGCGATAAGTAGACCGCCTGGGGAGTACGGTCGCAAGACTAAAACTCAAATGAATTGACGGGGGCCCGCACAAGCGGTGGAGCATGTGGTTTAATTCGATGCAACGCGAAGAACCTTACCTGGCCTTGACATAGTAAGAACTTTCCAGAGATGGATTGGTGCCTTCGGGAACTTACATACAGGTGCTGCATGGCTGTCGTCAGCTCGTGTCGTGAGATGTTGGGTTAAGTCCCGCAACGAGCGCAACCCTTTTCCTTATTTGCCAGCGAGTAATGTCGGGAACTTTAAGGATACTGCCAGTGACAAACTGGAGGAAGGCGGGGACGACGTCAAGTCATCATGGCCCTTACGGCCAGGGCTACACACGTGCTACAATGGTCGGTACAAAGGGTTGCTACCTAGCGATAGGATGCTAATCTCAAAAAGCCGATCGTAGTCCGGATTGGAGTCTGCAACTCGACTCCATGAAGTCGGAATCGCTAGTAATCGCGGATCAGAATGCCGCGGTGAATACGTTCCCGGGCCTTGTACACACCGCCCGTCACACCATGGGAGTTTGTTGCACCAGAAGTAGCTAGCCTAACTGCAAAGAGGGCGGTTACCACGGTGTGGCCGATGACTGGGGTGAAGTCGTAACAAGGTAGCCGTAGGGGAACCTGCGGCTGGATCACCTCCTTAACGAAAGATTGACGATTGGTAAGAATCCACAACAAGTTGTTCTTCATAGATGTATCTGAGGGTCTGTAGCTCAGTTGGTTAGAGCACACGCTTGATAAGCGTGGGGTCACAAGTTCAAGTCTTGTCAGACCCACCATGACTTTGACTGGTTGAAGTTATAGATAAAAGATACATGACTGATGATGTAAGCTGGGGACTTAGCTTAGTTGGTAGAGCGCCTGCTTTGCACGCAGGAGGTCAGGAGTTCGACTCTCCTAGTCTCCACCAGAACTTAAGAGAAGTTCGGATTACAGAAATTAGTAAATAGAGATTTCGGTCTTGGTTTATTAACTTCTGTGATTTAAGTATCACGGTATTAAGCATGACCTGACGAAGGCGTGTTTATTCATTAACAGATTGGCAAAATTGAGTCTGAAATAAATTGTTCACTCAAGAGTTTAGATTAAGCAATTAATCTAGATGAATTGAGAACTAGCAAATTAACTGAATCAAGCGTTTTGGTATATGAATTTAGATTGAAGCTGTACAGTGTTTAAGTACACAGACAACAGATAGTAGCGATGAAGAATCGCACGGACAACACTCACTTGTAGGTGTTGACGACTGTTTGGGGTTGTATAGTCAAGTAATTAAGTGCATGTGGTGGATGCCTTGGCAGTCAGAGGCGATGAAAGACGTGATAGCCTGCGAAAAGCTCCGGGGAGGCGGCAAATATCCTTTGATCCGGAGATTTCTGAATGGGGGAACCCACCTACTTTAAGGTAGGTATTGCAACATGAATACATAGTGTTGCAAGGCGAACGAGGGGAAGTGAAACATCTCAGTACCCTTAGGAAAAGAAATCAATTGAGATTCCCTCAGTAGCGGCGAGCGAACGGGGATCAGCCCATTAAGTTATGTGTGTTTTAGTGGAACGCTCTGGGAAGTGCGAACGTAGAGGGTGATATTCCCGTACACGAAAGGGCACACATAATGATGACGAGTAGGGCGAGGCACGTGAAACCTTGTCTGAATATGGGGGGACCATCCTCCAAGGCTAAATACTCCTGACTGACCGATAGTGAACCAGTACCGTGAGGGAAAGGCGAAAAGAACCCCTGTGAGGGGAGTGAAATAGATCCTGAAACCGCATGCATACAAGCAGTGGGAGCACCTTCGTGGTGTGACTGCGTACCTTTTGTATAATGGGTCAGCGACTTATATTCAGTAGCAAGGTTAACCGTATAGGGGAGCCGTAGGGAAACCGAGTCTTAATAGGGCGTTTAGTTGCTGGGTATAGACCCGAAACCAGGCGATCTATCCATGAGCAGGTTGAAGGTTGGGTAACACTAACTGGAGGACCGAACCCACTGTCGTTGAAAAGCCAGGGGATGACTTGTGGATAGGGGTGAAAGGCTAATCAAGCCTGGTGATAGCTGGTTCTCCCCGAAAGCTATTTAGGTAGCGCCTCGGACGAATACCATAGGGGGTAGAGCACTGTTTCGGCTAGGGGGTCATCCCGACTTACCAAACCGATGCAAACTCCGAATACCTATGAGTACTATCCGGGAGACAGACTGCGGGTGCTAACGTCCGTAGTCAAGAGGAAAACAATCCAGACCGCCAGCTAAGGCCCCAAAATCATAGTTAAGTGGGAAACGATGTGGGAAGGCATAGACAGCTAGGAGGTTGGCTTAGAAGCAGCCACCCTTTAAAGAAAGCGTAATAGCTCACTAGTCGAGTCGGCCTGCGCGGAAGATGTAACGGGGCTAAAACTATGTGCCGAAGCTGCGGATTTGACATTAGTCAAGTGGTAGGGGAGCGTTCTGTAAGCCGATGAAGGTGTATTGAGAAGTATGCTGGAGGTATCAGAAGTGCGAATGCTGACGTGAGTAACGACAAAACGGGTGAAAAACCCGTTCGCCGAAAGACCAAGGGTTCCAGTCCAACGTTAATCGGGGCTGGGTGAGTCGACCCCTAAGGCGAGGCCGAAAGGCGTAGTCGATGGGAAATTGGTTAATATTCCAATACTTCTGTGTAATGCGATGAGAGGACGGAGAAGGTTAAGTCAGCCTGGCGTTGGTTGTCCAGGTGGAAGGATGTAGGTATGTATCTTAGGCAAATCCGGGGTACTCTATACTGAGATCCGATAGCAAGCTGTACTTGTACAGCGAAGTGGCTGATACCATGCTTCCAGGAAAAGTCTCTAAGCTTCAGTTACACAGGAATCGTACCCGAAACCGACACAGGTGGTCAGGTCGAGTAGACCAAGGCGCTTGAGAGAACTCTGCTGAAGGAACTAGGCAAAATGGTACCGTAACTTCGGGAGAAGGTACGCTGTTGTTGGTGATGGAACTTGCTTCCTGAGCTGACGACAGCCGCAGAAACCAGGCCGCTGCAACTGTTTATTAAAAACATAGCACTCTGCAAACACGAAAGTGGACGTATAGGGTGTGATGCCTGCCCGGTGCTGGAAGGTTAATTGATGGGGTTAGCGTAAGCGAAGCTCTTGATCGAAGCCCCAGTAAACGGCGGCCGTAACTATAACGGTCCTAAGGTAGCGAAATTCCTTGTCGGGTAAGTTCCGACCTGCACGAATGGCATAATGATGGCGGCGCTGTCTCCAGCAGAGGCTCAGTGAAATCGAAATCGCTGTGAAGATGCAGTGTACCCGCGGCTAGACGGAAAGACCCCGTGAACCTTTACTGCAGCTTGACACTGAACTTTGACCTTACTTGTGTAGGATAGGTGGGAGGCTTTGAAGTTGGAACGCTAGTTCCAATGGAGCCGTCCTTGAAATACCACCCTGGTAATGTTGAGGTTCTAACTCTGTCCCGTTATCCGGGACGAGGACCGTGTCTGGTGGGTAGTTTGACTGGGGCGGTCTCCTCCTAAAGAGTAACGGAGGAGTACGAAGGTGCGCTCAGCGTGGTCGGAAATCACGCGTAGAGTATAAAGGCAAAAGCGCGCTTAACTGCGAGACCCACAAGTCGAGCAGGTACGAAAGTAGGTCTTAGTGATCCGGTGGTTCTGTATGGAAGGGCCATCGCTCAACGGATAAAAGGTACTCTGGGGATAACAGGCTGATACCGCCCAAGAGTTCATATCGACGGCGGTGTTTGGCACCTCGATGTCGGCTCATCTCATCCTGGGGCTGAAGCAGGTCCCAAGGGTATGGCTGTTCGCCATTTAAAGAGGTACGCGAGCTGGGTTTAGAACGTCGTGAGACAGTTCGGTCCCTATCTACCGTGGGCGCTGGAAATTTGAGAGGATCTGCTCCTAGTACGAGAGGACCAGAGTGGACGAACCTCTGGTGTACCGGTTGTGACGCCAGTCGCATCGCCGGGTAGCTATGTTCGGAAGGGATAACCGCTGAAAGCATCTAAGCGGGAAGCCTACCTCAAGATAAGATTTCCCTAGGAATTTATTCCTCTAAAGAGCCGTTCGAGACTAGGACGTTGATAGGTTGGATGTGGAAGCATAGTGATATGTGAAGCTGACCAATACTAATTGCTCGTGAGGCTTGACTATACAACACCCAAGCAGTTGTATATGAAGCATCAATCAATTCATAAATATGCAAAGCAACTTGATTTAGTTAAACACTTAGCTAAAATGAACAACGAAAATCAGACCAATCAGCCCATCTGTAAAGATTTGGAAAACGCAACGTATCACACAGTGAATAAAACGAAGCAAGTATCCATAAACAGTTGTGCTGGCGACCATAGCAAGAGTGAACCACCTGATCCCTTCCCGAACTCAGAAGTGAAACCTCTTAGCGCTGATGGTAGTGTGGGGTTACCCATGTGAGAGTAAGTCATCGCCAGCTCATTATTCTAAACACCCCCGTTCTAATGAATGGGGGTGTTTTTTTATGTGCGGAATTTAATTTTTAATAAAAGATAGTTCCAAAATTAGATTTGTATTCTGGCTGTATTCTATGAATATAATGATGAACTCTATTATTTTTGGGTACGTCCATGAAAATCAATTCTTTCTCTTCATTACCTGAAGATAATGAAGAACTCTCTCTTCCTGAATTAGTCTATTGGGCTTCTTTGGGGGACCTAGATCAGGTAGAGCAATTGCTTTTAGAAGGGCAAGATCCCAATCAGGCAGATGATGAAGGCTATAGTGCTCTACAAGCAGCTGCTGAAAATGATCATTTAGAGATAGTTCAACTCTTAATTGAAAAAGGTGCGCATGTCACTTACAAAAGTGAATACACAGCATTAGAGCTTGCAGAAATGGCAGGTAATGCTGATGTAGTGGAGTATTTAAATAGTTTATAGAATTAAAGGCCTCTTTTTTTTAGAAAAGAGGCCTTTTGTTCAATTTAAGATAAATGATATTTCTGTAGTTTCTCAATAATTGATTGAAGACCTTTTACTTCAAACTCATTAGCTTCGAATTTTTCATCTTTATTACGTTTAAATATATCTCTTATCTCTATTACAGCATTCGGGTCAATAATACTTAAACTTGAGGTGACTTGACGTATTTGGCTAATAGAACGAGAGCCATTTGTTGAACCATAGCCAATAAATGCAGCAGGTTTACCACCCCACTCCTTACCGACATAATCAAGTGCATTTTTTAAAGCTGGGCTGTAACCATGGTTGTATTCTGGGCTAATAAAGATAAATGCGTCTGCTTGAGCAATTTTGTCTGCCCATTCTTGTTGTTTAGGTTGATCATAAACCCCAGTAGCAGGTGGGTGAGAGCCTGAAAATAACGGTAAATTCCACTCTTTTAAATCAATTATTTCTGTCTGAAAATCTTCTAGATTAAATGATGGAATTGTGGATTCTAGCCAATTGGCAACTTTAATTGCTGTACGTCCTTCACGAACACTTCCTACGATAATATAGACCAGCATGTATTTTTCCTAAGAATTTTTATCTTTATAACTTAATTCATTCTATAGGTAGGAGAGAATATAGAATTTGTAAGGATTCTTATGTCACTAATAAAAATTGAATCATAAAAAAGCCCTCATTTAGAGGGCTTTTTTATTTACATTAGCTTAATGCCTTGTTGGCCTTCAGGAGTAACCTTAAATATTTCTACTTCAAAGGTAATATTTTTCCCTGCTAATGGGTGATTAAAATCAATTTCTGTAATGTCATCATTAACTGATTTTACTACACCGAATAAGGTGGTTTTTGCCTTATCTTCAAACTCGATCATATGACCAGGAATAGGGCGTTGCTCAAACTTAACTGTATCGAAAGTTTGAACATTTTCTGGATTCCACGGACCAAAAGCCTCTTCTGGTGGAAGGTGTACTGTACGGCGGTCACCTGCACGTAAACCGAATAATGCTTTTTCGAAACCTGGTAAAAGGTTTCCGTCACCAATAGTCAGACTAACTGGCTCTTCACGGCTACGTGTATTGTCAATTTCTACACCATTTTCGATAGCTACAGAAAAGTGTAGGTCGACTTTAGAGCCTTCTTGGATACGAATTTCTTCGTTAGGTTGAATAATTTCGGTCATATTATGCATCCGAATTTTGGTTACGTTGCTTCTCAAGGAAGAATGTATCAATGAGTAGCAAAATTGTACCTAGAGTGATGGCACTGTCCGCAATATTAAAAGCTGGAAAGTGATGATTTTGGTAATAAACATGAATGAAATCGACCACATAACCTAGGGTAATACGGTCAATTAAATTGCCTAAAGCTCCACCTAAAATTAAAGCGATGGCTACAGGTAGCACCACCATTTTTTTGGGCATACGCATTAACCAAAATACAAAAAGTATTGAAACTAAGCCCGCTAAAGATGTGAAGAAATAGCGCTGCCATCCTCCCGCATCAGATAAAAAGCTAAAAGCTGCACCATAGTTATGCAATAGTGTCCAGTTTAAAAATGGAAGTACAGGTACAGGATCTGCATAGTTTAGATGTGTACTCGCAATCCATTTTGTCCATTGATCCAATACAATGGCAAGGACTGAAAGTCCAAGCCAAATCAGATTATGTGGATAAAACTGGAATAAGCCTTTTTTAGCTTGTGAATTAGGCATATTTTCTCACTTCGCCACGACCAGTGACGTTCACAATACAACGACCACATAAACCAGGATGATCGGCATGTGTATTTACATCTGGAAGGACGTGCCAGCAACGTGCACATTTTTCACCTTCAGCTGCAGATATTTGTACACGTAAGCCTTCCATTTCAGTTGCTTCACCTTGCTCAGCAAATGGATGTACTACTACTTGCGAAGTAATAAGAACAAAACGGAGTTCATCAGCCAGTTGGTTTAAAACTGTTTGTAATGATTCACTTGCCCAAAGTTCAACTTTGGCTGAAAGATTACTGCCGACAAGTTTAGCGTTACGCGCTGCTTCAATCTGTTTATTTACTGCAGATTTTACGCTAATCAATGTTTGCCAATCTTCTTCAGAAAGCAAGTTTGCTTTTGATGAAACAGGCAAGTCATACCATTCTGATGTAAATACATACTTTTCAGTTTGTTCTGGAATCAGTGGCCAAGCTTCTTGAGCGGTAAAGCTTAAGATTGGGCTCATCCAACGGATAAATGCTTGGACAATATGATAAAGCGCTGTTTGTGCAGAACGACGTGCCTGAGAATCTGCTTTAGTGGTGTATTGACGGTCTTTGATAATATCTAGGTAGAAACCACCTAAATCATTAATACAGAAGCTTGTTAACGCACTACACACCACATGGAAGTTCATTTCTTCATAGGCAGTGATAATGGTTTGTTGTACTTCATTCGCACGCTGTAAGATGTATTGATCTAGAGCGATAAGGTCATCTACGTCCAGAGCATCAGTACTTGGTTTGAAACCATTTAGGTTCGCAAGCAAGAAGCGTAGGGTATTACGAATACGGCGATAGCTATCACTTACACGGCTAAAGATTTCTTTCGATGCTGCGATTTCATAACGGTAGTCGCTAGACGCTACATATAGTCGTAAACCATCTGCACCAAGCTGTTTGATGATTTCTTCAAGCGGGATATAGTTGCCTAAAGATTTCGACAATTTACGACCGTTTTCGTCCACTGTAAAACCATGAGTTAACAAGGCTTTATATGGCGCACGATTGTGAATTGCCATAGATGTTAATAAAGAAGATTGGAACCAGCCACGGTGTTGGTCTGAACCCTCTAAATATAAGTCAGCAGGGCTTTCTAATTCATCACGTTGCTCAAGTACAGCGTAATGCGTTGTACCAGAGTCGAACCATACATCGAGTGTATCGCGAACAGCGTTATATTGTTCAGCATCTTCACCGATGAAGTCTTTTGCTTCACGTTTGAACCATGCTTCGATGCCTTCTTCTTCGATCAGTTGAGCAACTTCTTCGATGAGTTCAGGTGTACGCGGGTGTAATTCGTTCGTATCTTTATGAACGAAGAATGGAATTGGAACACCCCAAGTACGTTGACGTGAAATACACCAGTCCGGACGACCTTCGATCATTGATTCAATACGGTTTTTACCCCAGTTCGGTACAAACTCGATATCATTTTCAATGGCATTAAGCGCACCTTCACGTAAACCTTTTTGATCCATGCTAATGAACCATTGTGGTGTAGCACGGAAAATAATTGGAGTCTTATGGCGCCAGCAGTGTGGGTAACTGTGTTTAATTGGCTGATGAGCCCATAAACGGCCTACAGCACCCAAAGCTTCAATAATCTTTGGATTGGCTTTATAGATGTGCTCACCAGCATAGATTGGAGCAGTTGGAAGATAAACACCGTTACCACCTACTGGGTTATCTACTTTAAGGTTGTATTGAAGACCTACTTTATAGTCGTCTGCACCGTGGCCAGGCGCTGTATGTACGGCACCTGTACCGCTTGTTGCGATAACGTGTTCACCTAAAATAACCGGAACTTGACGATCAGTAAGTAAAGGGTGTTGTAGGGTAAGGTTTTCAAGAGCCGAACCAGTAAAATCAGCTAAAACAACTGGGTTTTCAAGCTTGTAACGCTCAATCGCTGAAGCAACTAAGTCTTTAGCAAGAATGAAGTTTTGCTTACCGCGCTCAGTTGTCACTTGCACCAATTGATATTCAATTTCGGCATGCAACGCAACGGCTTGGTTAGCTGGTAATGTCCATGGTGTAGTGGTCCAGATCACGATATCTGTCGGATCTTGAACTTCTACGTTTAAACGGACACTTAAATCTTTGAGATCGACAACGCCAAAACCAACGTCAATTGCGTCAGATTTTTTATCTTCGTATTCAACTTCTGCTTCAGCAAGAGCTGAACCACAGTCCATACACCAGTTCACTGGCTTTAAGCCTGGCTGGATATGGCCATTTTTCTGGATGAGACCTAGAGCACGAACAATATCGGCTTCTTGTTTGTAATTCATGGTGAGATAAGGATTATCCCAATCACCTAAAATACCAAGACGTTTAAAGTCAGTACGCTGTAAATCAATTTGTTTTAGTGCGTATTCACGGCAAAGTTTACGGAAAGTTGCTGCGTCAACTTTTTCGCCCACTTTACCTACTTTTTCTTCGACTTTTAGTTCGATTGGTAAGCCATGACAATCCCAACCCGGAACATACGGTGCATCAAAACCTGAAAGCGTACGGCTTTTTACAATAACGTCTTTGAGTACTTTATTGACTGCGTGGCCTAAGTGAATTGTACCGTTCGCATATGGAGGGCCATCATGCAAAATATATTTTTTCTTGCCAATACGCGATGCACGAATCTGCTGATAAATGTTGTCGGTATACCACTCTTCTAACCATTTCACTTCACGTACTGCCAAATTTGCTTTCATTGCAAATTGAGTATCCGGCAGGTTTAGCGTGGCTTTGTAGTCCACTGCATTCTCAGGAGTTTGCTTATCGCTCATGCAAGTTTTCTTCCAGTTTAATCAGCTTGGGAGCTGACATGTTTTACAATCAAAATTCGAATTAAAAAGGAAATTGTGTCGTGTCGTTACGATATTGTCGTAACTGTTGCACGTCATTATCAATTCCAGCCTTAAGTGCTTCAAGCGAAGGGTAGTTCAATTCACCATGAAGATAGTGAAGAAAAGTCACCCGCATAAATAAGCCATACAGATTAGCAGAAACATCAGGGAAATGTACTTCTAATCTCCATTCTGGATGTTCTTGCTGAATGGCGGGACGTGTACCAACATGACCTGCGCCATAGAGGCTATTTTCATGATATCCGGCAATTCCCGGTTTCTCTGGTGTTTCTTGGCGCACTTTTTCAGTGAGTGAAGTTGTTTCGCAAATGACTTCAACGCCATAAATACCGTTTAAACAAGGTTTGTGGCGATTGAGTCGAACATTAATGGTTGGAAAATCAAGAGTTCGTCCAATTTGATCGCCATATTGGACACGTCCAGTAATACTGTACGGACGGCCTAATAATTTAGCTGCTAAAGCGAGATTACCCACTTGAAGTACTTGGCGAATACGGGTTGAACTGACGCGTTCACCTTCAAGTTCAATGGTATGTAAATTTGTTACTTGGAAGCCATAATCTTTTAAAAATTCACTGTTGCCTTGGCGGTCCTTACCGAAATGAAAGTCATCTCCTAAAACCAAAGACTGCGCATTTAATTTATCTTTTAATAAGTCTGCAAAGGCAGATGCGCTCATGCTACGGAAATGTTCATCAAATTTAGCAACCGCAATATAGTCAACGCCAAGCTCAGCTAGGTATTCAACTTTTTCCCGTAATGAATTAATACGAGGAGGTGCATCATAACCTTTAAAAAATTCAAGAGGTTGTGGCTCAAAAATCATGACCAGTGTTTTTAAGCCTTGTGCTGCAGCAATGTTTTTGAGTTGAGCAATCATCGCTTGGTGGCCTAAATGGACACCATCAAAATTACCAATAGTTACCGCTGTTTGAGGTAACTGAAAATTGGGCGATAACGCATTAAGACGAAGCAGTTTCATGAACTTAAAATATGGCTATTTTTGCAAGGGCTATATATTGCCATAATCTCACAGATTCGTCTTGTTGTTGTGTTTTTACTCAGTTATTTTTCAATAGAATATCTGCATATCTAAAATATTGATGATTTAAATAAAAATAAATCAATTTTTCTTATTAATGGTTTGCTCTACTATGTCTTTATCCACTCTTTGATTAGAGAACTAAGATGAAAAAACCCTTTTACCAATTAAATCAAAGCAAAGATGTTATACGACATTTTACCCCAAATTGGTTTACAGCGACTATGGGTACTGGCGTGGTTAGTATGATTTTAATCCAGCTGCCCTTTGCTCAATCATTTTTATTCAAGCTAGCTACTTGGTTATGGCAATTTAATATTGTTTTATTCAGCGTTTTTTCAGTTCTTTATTTATTGCGGTGGTTTCTTTTCCCTCATGAAGCGAAGCAAATATTTAATCATCCAAATATGAGCTTGTTTTTAGGGGCTATCCCGATGGGGCTTGCAACGATATTAAATGGTTTTTTAAGCTTCGGTGTCGGGCTTTACGGTGAAGTGGCTATCCATATTGCTCAAGCTTTATGGTACATCGATGTCTTTTTAGCATTGGCCATTGCGTGGATCGTGCCATTTTGTATGTTTAGTCGTCAGAACCATCAGCTACATACGATGACTGCAATCTGGCTTTTACCGGTGGTTGCTTGTGAAGTAGCGGCAAGTTCTGCGGGCATGTTGGTTGCACATTTACCAGCAGATGTGCACAGCTTTCATTTATTAATGGCTGGCTATGTACTTTGGGGAATCTCTGTTTTACCAGCATTCGCTATTCTGACAATTTTAATGTTACGTATGGCTTTGCATCAGTTACCTGAAAAAGAAGTCGCTATTTCTAGCTGGCTCTCTTTAGGCCCGATTGGTACAGGTGCATTAGGTTTATTGTTATTAGGGCAGCAGGCACAAAGAGTGGCGCCAAACGTAGGATTTCACCAATTTGCGAATGTCTTTCAAGCTTTAGGAGTTGTAGGCAGTCTTGTAATTTTAGGCTTTGGGTTATGGTGGCTTGGTCTTGCGATTTTAACAACGCTCCGTCACGCAAAGACAGGTATTCCATTTAACTTGGGCTGGTGGGGCTTAACCTTTCCATTAGGTGTATTTATTCTCGCATTATTTAATTTAGGACATCAGGTTGAAATTGTATTCTTACAATACGTTGCTGTCGCATTGAGTATTCTGTTATTGACGATGTGGGGCGTTGTAATGAAGAAAACGCTTGCAGGCGCATATAGCGGCCAACTGTTCTTCTCACCGTGTTTAATCGCTTTACAACAAAAAGTGCAGTAATGAAGAAAAGGTGCAAAAAGCTTTTGCACCTGATTTATACTTATTTTCTAACTTATTTAATTTTGATTTGAGCTTTTTGAATGAACACTGATATTGCTTTGATTATGGCGCTTCCTAATGAATCTAAGGGTTTATTTGAACAAGCAGGTGTTGAAGTCCATTACAGTGGTATTGGTAAGATTAATGCTGCGTTTAAAGCATTTGAAGTTATTCAAAAAACAGGCTGTAAAACTCTAATTAATTTAGGTACAGCGGGAAGCTCTGCATTTAATCGACATGATTTAGTCGAAGTAAAAACTTTTGTACAACGGGATATGGATGTTTCACCCCTAGGTTTTGAAGTCGGTGTAACGCCGTTAGATGATCATTTGGCGGCAGAGATTCATCTTCAACCACATTTTATTGATTTGCCAAAAGCAGTATGTGGAACTGGTGATTCATTTGAAACAGGTCAGCCAAAAGTAGCTTGTGATGTGGTTGATATGGAAGGCTATGCTTTAGCTAAAGTGTGCCATAAGTTAGGTGTACGATTAATTTCTGTGAAGTATATTACTGATGGGGCAGATGACACTGCACATTTGGATTGGGAAGAAAATTTATTGTTAGGCGCTCAGAAACTCCTAGCCCTTTATCAAAACCATTTCTAAAAAAAGATCGGCAAATTTGCCGATCTTTTTTATTTTAGCGAGGTAATACGCCGTATAGCATCATATGTACCGTATGCTCAATCGAACGCTGGAACATACTGCGGTTACGAAGCGTTTTACCGGTCACCATTTCCATTTGAGTTGCAAAATCTGCATAGTTTTGCGTAAGGCCCCAAATATTGAGTATTAATAACTCAGGGTCGATATCTGGGGAAATCTTTCCTTCTTCTTGCCAAGTCTGAATGACTTTAGCTTTGCGTTTAAATAGCTTTTTCAAAGGCCCTTTCAGTATAGGCAAAATATGTGGAGCGCCTTGAATAATTTCTAGTGCAAACAATCTAGATGCTTTCGGTTGGCTACGAGACAGTTCGATTTTTTGAATTAAATAGTGAGATAAGGCTTCGGCTGGTTCTAATTCAGCTTCTAAAGTTTGTAAGGGGGCCAACCATTTTTGTAAAACGGTTGTGAGCACTTCTACATATAAAGACTCTTTATTTTCATAGTAATAGAAAATATTCGACTTATGCATGTCGGCGAGTTGGGCAATTTCATCCAGACTTGCTCCACTGAACCCATAGACTGAAAATACGTCAAGGGCCGCAGCAAGAAGCTGATTGCGCTTTTGGGTACTCTTTTTTTGTTCCATCTGCTGCATAATTAAAAAAATAGTATTCCCATTGTAAGGGAAATTGTTTGATTTGTGCACAGGTGTCTTGCTTTTTTAATCAAAAAACGGCTACTTATTTGTGTAATAGATATACTATTGTGCAAAAAATAGAGAGATTCACTAGTTTATTGTTATTCTTAAAAATATTTTTTTATTTTCGCCCTAAAAAAGAGCAATAAAACAGCAGTTTTATTGCTCGTAAATTGGGCATTTTTTGGTTGAACAGTTCTCATTACTCATCGCAACCTTAAGTTGCCAAAACCGCATCGAGTACTTGTTGTTCAAGCTGAGCAAAAGTAATACTTTTTTTACGCGGGCGCGGCAAATTAACTTGGAAACTTTGAGCAATCTGACCCTTATCTAATAAAATAATACGGTCAGCTAATTGCACTGCTTCACTCACATCGTGTGTGACTAAAATTGCAGTAAAGCCTTGCTCCTTCCACAAGCGTTCAATCAAGCTTTGCATCTCAAGCCGAGTTAACGCATCTAATGCACCCAAAGGTTCGTCTAGCAACAATATGCGCGGCGTATGTGATAGTGCACGGGCTAGGGCAGTACGCTGACGTTGACCACCTGAAAGCTGGGAAGGCCATTGTCCTGATTTCTCTTTTAAACCGACTTTTTCTAGTAATTCTTCTGCTAAAGCATGTTGCGATTTTGGTAGCCCAAGTTGAACATTTTGAAGAATATTTCTCCAAGGAAGTAAACGAGGATCTTGGAACATTACTCGAATATCATCGTTCGTAATGCCTTCACGTAAATGTCGGGCAGATTTAAATTTGATTTCCCCAAAGCTGGCTTTTTCAAGTTGAGCAATTAAACGGAGTAACGTACTTTTGCCACAACCACTTCGGCCAACAATTGCTAAAAACTCACCCGGCTGGATGTGTAGGTCAAGATCTTCGAGGACCTTTACCTCGCCATAGAATTTATAAAGTTGCTCAATCAGAATCTCTGCACCTAATACAGGTTCTTGAGATTCTGTTGGTTCTTCCGGAATGAGCTGCACTTCATTCTGATTAATATTTAAATTCAGATTTGTCATGTTCTAAGCTCCCTTATTTCTGATATCCAGAGTGCCAACGTAGTAAATAGCGTTCCAAAAGCTGTGCTAAAACATCTGCCAGTTTGCCTAGTAAGGCGTACAGAAGAATACCGACCAGAACTACATCCGTTTGTAAAAACTCACGTGCATTCATGGTCATATAACCAATACCTGCTTGAGCTGAAATGGTTTCAGCAACAATGAGCAATACCCAAACCAAACCTAAAGCAAAGCGTAAACCCACTAAAATAGAAGGCATCGCACCCGGTAGAATAATTTCTTTGTAAAGCTGCCAGCGAGAAAGCCCATAGCTTTTGCCCATCTCAATCAATTGAGGGTCAACTGATCGAATACCGTGATAGGTATTAATATAAATGGGGAAGAAAACACCTACGGCGACTAAAAATAATTTTGCTGTTTCATCAATCCCGAACCACAAGATGACGAGTGGGATAAGTGCTAAGGCTGGGATGTTACGAATCATTTGTAAGGTCGTATCGAGCAGGGTAGAGGCGAAACGCGAAGACCCGTTGAGTAGACCTAATAACAAACCTAAACCGCCACCAATCAACAACCCCAGTAAAGCACGCCCTGCACTCACTTTAACGTGCTGCCAAAGTTCTCCACTCACCAGTAGATGCCAAAAAGCGGAAACAACAGCAGTAGGTGCAGGTAAAATACGGCTTTCTAAAAGACCCGAACTTGAGGCAATTTGCCAAACAACCAATAGAAGAATAGGGAAAATCCAAGGCAGCAAACGCTGCCCGATTTGTTTTGTTCCACGTGAAACAACACTTTCAGCTTTGCTCATGCAGGCTCCTTGACGGAACTATTTTGCTTCTTCTCGTCTGGAACATAATTGTTGGCAATAATTTCACCGAATGGACCGGTTAAATTTGGCTGAGCAAGTTTAGCGCGAGTTTCAATTGGTAATAACGGGAATACTAACTCTGCAAAACGAATTGATTCTTCAAGGTGTGGATAGCCTGAGAAAATAAAAGTATCAATACCTAAATCAGCATATTCCTGAATACGAGCAGCAACTGTTTCAGGGTCGCCTACAAGTGCTGTACCTGCGCCACCACGGACTAAACCAATACCCGCCCAAAGGTTTGGAGATACTTCTAGTTTGTCTCGATTACCACCATGGAGAGCTGCCATACGTTGTTGACCTACAGAGTCCATTTGTGCAAATTTTTTCTGTGCGGCAGCAATAGTCGCATCATCAAGATATTGGATAAGCTCGTTCGCTGCTGCCCAAGCTTGTTCGTTGGTTTCACGAACAATCACATGCAAGCGAATACCATAAGTTAATTTACGACCTTTAGCCTCAGCTTTAGCACGAACATGTTCGATCTTTTGTTTTACGGCTTCAGGTGGTTCACCCCACGTAAGGTAAGTATCGACTTGCTCAGCAGCCAAATCGACAGCGACGTCTGAAGAGCCACCGAACCAAAGTGGTGGGTAAGGCTTTTGAACAGGTGGGTAAAGTAGTTTTGCATCATCCACTTGTAAACGTTCACCGTGGAATGTAAAAGCTTCACCTGTATGTGAGCGTGTCAAAATCTCACGCCAGATTTTTACGTATTCATTGGCAGTTTGATAACGCGTTGAGTGATCTTCATATAAGCCATCACCGCGTAATTCAGCCTCATCACCACCAGTCACTAAGTTGAGTAACACACGGCCATTCGACAAACGGTCAAACGTTGCAGCCATACGTGCTGCCAAAGCTGGTGTGGTTACCCCTGGTCGTAATGCAACTAAAAATTTAAGGTGTTGAGTTGCATCAATTAAGCTAGCCGCCGTAATCCAAGGATCTTCACATGAACGACCTGTTGGAATAAGTACACCTTCGTAACCTAAATTATCTACTGCCACAGCAATTTGCTTCATATAGGCATGGTCAACCTGACGAGCGCCTTTACTTGTACCTAAATAGCGACTATCACCGTGGGTAGGAATAAACCAGAAAATTTTCATGTGCATTACCTATATATCTATTGAAATTACTTGGCGCCCCAAACAGCTTGTTTAATACTGATTGGTTTTGGAATGATGCCTTGTTGAGTAAAGATGTCTGCGAGTTGCTGCTGCTCAGCAATCACTTTGCTGTTAAGAGGAGCGGCTGATGAAGGGCGCGGACGGCGTTTAATAAATAAATCACTGGTTGCAGGTTTAAGACCTGTACTTTGACCAATCGCACCTGCCGTTTCTGCTTGATGACTTTGAACCCATTTATCGGCTT
>NZ_JFYD01000016.1:0-5866 GCF_000588515.1 Acinetobacter sp. 826659
TCTGGGCAATACCACCACACTTCTTCTTCGGCTTCGGTGGCGGTGGCGGGCTCGGTACTGTCGGCTGGGGATTCCCAATCGCCTCTCCCGGGTTATAAGGCCGGAACGTCTCACTGTTGTTGTGGATGTTGGTGACCTTGTTCGGAACCGTTAATACCTGTCCCGCAGTTAACTTGTCCGTCGCACTCAAGCCATTGACGTCAGCCAGCATGTACCACATCGATGCATCACCCCAAACCGATAAGGCAATGCTTTGTAAGGTATCTCCGTTATTCACCACATAACTGGTCGATGCACTCGATGGATACTGCGCATTAATCGGCTCAAAGTTCTGGTCAAAGTCCGCCGATGAAATCGGTTTAAAGTCTTTGGCCTGAGTAGCTGTCGCACGGTTGCTTTGCAGGTTCTGTACGTAGTCCTCACGCGATGGACCATCGTTACTCAAGTCACCGACACGTTGTCCGTTCACATAGTAGAAGTTACGATAGCGGTTCATGGTGTTATTGATCAGCTCGTTTCGCTGTAACACCATTCCTTGTGAGTTATTAATATACGTCGCTGCACGTTTATTCTGTGCATTCTTGTCATCAACAAAACCGCTTAGGTGACCGTTGATGTTATAGCTCAGGCTGGTTTCACCTTTTAAGCTGTCCACCGTCGTGGTGATTTTGCTTTGCTTGGCACTGTCCCACCATTCATAAGCATATTGAGTGGTCTGGATGGAACCTGAAGTCGGTGTCATCACCGTCTTGTCGAGGGTCGCCTTATCTGCAAGGTAGGTATATTTCGTTGTACCCGCACCAGTACCACCTTCTTTTTTCTGCTCGATAATCTGGTTATCTTTGCTATAGGTAGTCGTGGTGGTTTGATAGACCGTCGTACTGTTTTCATTGTTATCAGTATATTTGGTTACCCGGCCCAAGGCATCGTTATAACGGGTAGATACCGTATATTGGGTACCTAGAGTACCCGTGCTTGAGTAATCTGCATTCTTCACCGTCTCAAGGTAGCCATCAGTGGTATAGCTATAGCTTTCTTTATGCGCCTTGGTCGAGTTCAGTGCATCTTTACCATAGTCTGCTGTCAGGCGCTGGCCCAGCTTGTCATAGCTGATGGCAATACCGGTATTACCACGTTCTACTTTCTTCGCTGTACTATTGAGTACCCCCATACTCACTGTAAAGCGGTTCATGCTGTCATAGCTGTACCAGAAATCCTGAATCTTCGGTGCAGCATTTACAGCATCACGGTAGTTCGCCAGCATATGCACGATGTTGCCATTACCATCATATTCATAATGAATATTGAAGGACTGGTCCTGCACACTGATCTTGCGGTTTAAGCTATCGTAGTTAATCAAGGCATTCTGGAATACCCGTGGCTCACCCACCTTACCATTGAGTTCCTGATAGCGTTCTTCAATCCGGTTACCGTTGTTGTCGTAGCGATAAGAGGTTAACAGGTTGAGTGCAGTATCACGGATTTCCTTGATCGAACCGTTGCTGTAGTAGCTATATTCAATGCTCTGGCCCTGGCTATTGATTTGTTTGGTCAGCCAGCCCCCTGCATTATAAGTATAGGTAAAGACATGAGCACCCTTGTCAGTATGCTTGATGGTCCGGCCAAAGTAGTCCTGTTCATCCACCAGAGTTTTACCGAGTCCATCTGTTTCCGTGCGTTTAATGCCACCCTTACTGCTGTTTAGATTGCTAATGCTTGCATCGTAAACATAATCGACTTTGGTGGTCACCCCTTCAGCAGTTTTACTCTGCACCACACGGCCTAAGGCATCATAATCTGTGGTGGTGGTATTCTTCAGTGCATTGGTTGCACTCAGACGATTCCCCAGCTCATCGTAGGTGAAGGTGTCGATGAGGCTGGTTTGTACTCCACCCGAAGTAATGTGCGTCGCACCTACTGTCCCCGCGGTTCGTGCTGCACGGGTAATCTGGATCAGGTTGCCATTGATATCATAGCTATAACCCGTTTTAACGCCCAGTGCATTGGACTGTTCAATCAGGTTGCCATAGACATCATATAAATTACTGACCTCACCAGTATCGGCATGGGTTTCTTTCTCAACCAGCCAATCCCCTGTTTCAAGGTTACGCCCGTTTAAGTAGCTTTGCTTGTTGATATTGCCATTGGCATCTTTACTGGTCAGTAAGCGGCCACTTAAGTCATAGCCATATTCAAGGGTTGGGGTACCTTGTGTAACCGTACCATCTGACTTACGGATATCCACTGTAGGGAGAACCTTCTTGGTCAGTTTACCCATGGGGTTGTAGCTCAGGCTACTGGTATTACCATTCCCATCCGTTTCACTGATGATTTCACCAAAGGCATTGTAGGCCTGTGATTTAACAATCTGGCTGGCACGGTCACCGGATCCGTTAATCACCCACTTGTTTTGCTGGCTACTACCATTACCCTTACTGTCAATGCTGAGCTTACCCGGTACAAAGGCAATTACCTTGCCTGCACTGTCATAGAGCTGGTAGAAGTACTCATAGTTTTCAAAGCCTGACTTGGGTACCAGATCATTTAAGTTCCAGCGATAGATGCCATTTGAAGAAGTGATACTGACTTTCTGGAACTGGTTACTGCTGGCCCAGTAAGCATCGCTGTTAATATCGGCACTGACCAGATCGGAAACAAAGTTGCCGCTCGCATCAACCTGACGTTTACGGTAGAACAACTCCATCTTACTACCGTTGTTCTGGGCAGGCTGGAAGTCAAGCCAGCTGTCATTCAGCTGGTTGGTGTGTTGGCCTGAACCAGCACCCACGCCTACATTGACATAGCCTGTGGCACGGTTAAGCAGTTTGCCGTTTGCATCGGTGGTTTCATAGCTATAGTAAACTGTGGTACTGCCTAACAGGTTCTGTTCAGCAAGATCGGTGGCATCCAGAATGGCTTTACCATCACTTCCTACGGTTAATACTGCAGTTTTATTAAGCAAACCTGCGGCTGTACCATATTTAACGGTCACTTTACTGCTGCCAGTAGGCTGGCCTGCCAAGGTAATCTGGTTCTGTACAAAAGATTTAGGAATATAGCTCAGGACTTTAGGCTGACTACCCAAACGCAATTTACCGATGATACTGCCCGATGGCGTGGTTTGGGTGGTGCCATTAAATGAATCTAACTGAAACTCGTAGTCCCCATCTCGACCTTGATTTCCATTCCAGCTAAACCAATCCGAAGTTCCTGTTAAAGCAAATTGTTCCCAGACAGCCGTGCCGACTTTTCGGATTTTTAATTTTGCAGAGGTGGATGCACTGGTCACCGGTTTAAACTGGTCCATAAACTGGACATCAGTACCACTAAATAAAATAAAGCCATCTCCACCATAATTGAGTGGAGTGGTATTTACCTGCATACCAGCGCTGTTAAATTCAATAGTACCCTGCTGGCGGTTGACAATATCTTTACCCGCTAAAGCCACATACTGGATTTCATATTTCTTAGTGATATCTAAAACTGAATTAAAGTTGATATCAAATGTACCTGCAATGGGTTGTCCATAAACATCCATTAAAAGTTTTGCATCTATCTTTGTATAAACACTATTACTTCCTAGCTCTCGATAATATGCACTTAATTGTGTTGTTTCTGCTGGTTGATTCATTAAAAGAATATTAGTAAAGCTAGGTACAAAAATTTTACTAGAATAATTATAAATAACTTTATATGGTTGTGGTCCTTGTGGCCCCGCTTCTAACGTAGAATCAAATGAACCTGAACCACTACCAATTTCTATAAAACTGGCTCCTTCCATAATAGCTAATTTTAAATTGATATTATTTTTCCCCGGAAGAAAATAAGGTGAAATCTTGACTGATGTAATATTGGAATCAGTAGAAATAGAAAACTCCTTCTGTGAAATTCTGTCACTATTATTTATTATTAAAACAAACTTGTTATTTCCAAAATTTTTTAACCAGCTATTATCAAACCTGAAATCCAGAAAAAGGGGCTGATCCACCCGAACTCCAGCAACCTCAAAGCTAGTTGAAACTGTTTGAGACTTCGTAAATATTGTTCTTACCGTATCCTGTTTATTATTGACTGTTTCTTGCTTGTCTACATAAACACTCGGTAAATCTGTAGCAGCCAGTGCCTTTTGGATGATCGTAGCCTGATTCAGTGCGGTATTAATAACCCCCTGTCCACCGCCTAAGATGTCTCCCTTGGCGTTATAGGCCAGATATTGATAGTCATATAACTTGTTATTCTCTAAAGTATTTAACCCGGCTGTGTACCACCCAGCGGTATTATTATATAACGCTGCACTACTGGTTAAGGTGCTCCACTGGCTTGCCCCAGCCACCTTGTATTTCACCTCAACCCGACTGGTCCCGGTCGGGATATTCTTCATCATTAAATGACTATAATTATTTAAGCTCCCTTCTTGATTTACCCTTTGCTCCTCAAACTCAAACAGATCTCCTACTTTAGAGTAGTGCATTGGTGGTAAATCACCATGACCATAATCAATATAGGTTTGTCTATTACTACTAGGTAAACTATTAGTTTTACTCATAACCAACTCGGTAGTAGTCACCGAGGTTCGTTTATAAATCTTGACGGTATAAGTTTTTCCACTCAAGAACTTATCGGTATTGTTATCCAGCGCAATCTCGACCAGACTGCTGCCTGCTGCAACACTCTTTTTATACACCTGCCCATCAATGCTTAACTCAACCTCAAAGTCCCCATCCCCAAAGCCTTTTAACTGTGATGGAAGAGCAACTTGAATCTTCTTAAAAGTGACTCCTTCTTCATAGTTAAATGTATATTTTTTGATTACGGCATCAAAAAATTGAAAAGTTTCTTCTTTTCTCTCTATAACTTTCTGTGCTTTATTGCCTATCACCGTAATCGGTAGTTTATAGTCATTAAATACATCAACTGCCACCACGCCCATGGTGTTCGCCACACTGTTCCCTGTGGCCGTGGCAGCCGGATTGGCACTTACTGTTCCCCCCGAGAATACATCCACCACATTTACAGAGCGCTTGATCGCCCCTGTGCCACTGTCCAGTACCTTACCTGTCGCATCACTACTGCTGTAACTATAGCTATAGTCGATATTGGCCTGAATCGCCCCGATATCCAGCACGAACTGACCTGCCGTGGTGGTTGCCTGCATATCCACGGTGAGGGTATTACTCGCGGTAGCCGTACTGCCCTTTGGCCAGTACTTGATCATCACCCGCTTCGCCTGGGCATTGGCCTGAATGCTCAGCTTCTGGGTCTCGGCATTAAAGCTCAACTTGCTGGCACTGTCGGTCAGGCTCACCGTTGACTTGTCCACCGTCCGTGAAATCGTCTGGTTAAACAGGTTTAAACTGGTGTCCAGCTTGTCCTGGTTAAACTTCGGCTCCCGCACCTCAATCACCTGGTTACGCTTGTCATATACCGTTTCGGTATAGCTGACCCCGGTCAAATCCTTAAGCTGATCGGCACTCTTTGCGCTAATGCCTGTCCCCGTGGTATCCAGCTGCAAGGTCGCATTGCCATTGCGGTCATATAAGTAATAACGGGTCACGCCATTATTGGCATTGCTCTTCCACACCTTGCCCTGATTGTTATATTCGGTCACTTCCTGCCACGAGTCCGTGCTCTTGGTGGTACTGTCAGTCTTGACCAGACGTTTGCCGGTAATCTCACCAAACACGTTATAGCGGGTTTCACGTTCCTCCAGGGTCTTCCAGCTGATCGCAGTCGCACCGGTCGGAATGACGCCCTCATTGGTCTGGCGGGTAATCTCCTTACCCATCAGGTTATATTCAATCAGTGTTTCATCATACTTGGTGATGCCATCGTTGGCCTTACGGCTATTGCTGGTCCAGGTGCGGTT
>NZ_JFYD01000017.1:0-2047 GCF_000588515.1 Acinetobacter sp. 826659
TCAAACAGCTTTGTTAAACGAACTTGGCTCTAAAGTTGAAATCATTGTTGGAGAGAAGGACCCAATTGTTACTACAATAAATCCTAATATCCCTGTACATATCATTGCTGGCGCAGGCCATAATCCGCACGTTACCCATGTAGAAGCGGTTTATGATTATCTCACACCAGTTCTAACCAAATACATCAGCACCACAGTCCAGCTCAGTGATGTCTGATATTTCCAAAGTACAGGTTTATGTCTGCCCAGTTTCACGGGTGCCACAAAACCACTTAATATTGAGTCATTATCTCAGCTTTCTCAATGCGGCAGAAAAGTTGAGATATGATCAATATCGTCCTCAGGCTGCACGTCTTTTCTTAATTTCTCGTGTGTTAACGAAGTCTGTTTTAGCAGATAAGTTGGGTATTTCACCCCATGAGGTCAACATGCAATTACAACCTAACGGCAAACCTTTTGTACAAGGCAATAAAGCTGTTTATTTCAATCTTAGTCATTCAGCAGATGTTATTGTTCTTGCGGTGACTGAAGAAGGGGAAATAGGAGTCGATGTTGAACGGGTCGACCGTGAGTTCGATTGGATGCGTGTCGATAGTGTGTTAGCGCCAAGTGAAATTGAATGGATTCAGGAAAATGAAAGGATTGATCCATCCACTGTATATCAACGGTTTTTTCAAATATGGACCTTAAAAGAATCCTATATTAAATGTACTGGCGAAGGAATGAGTCGTCATTTAAAGAAGCTAAACTTTCATGTGTTAGCTGAACATATAGAGTTTCTCGATTCAACTCGTGATATTCAAAAGACAGAAGAATATTATTTCCAAAGCTATGTCTATGATCATAACTTTATCTTTTCAATCTGTTTACAACAGCTTCTTGCCCAAGAAAGATTTGATTTGGATTGTTTTCAATTGGTGCCATGTATATCTACGCATCGGATAACGCCAATACCCTGCAAATATAACTAGATTAACTCGATACAATTACTGGTTTAAAAATCTGAGTCTATCAATGAAATACTCGGCCTTGAGCTGAGCTATTCTCAGAATATGCTGTAAATCGATAGAACGTAAAATCATGGGTCGATAAAAAGAAAAAAGCCCCAGTCTTTCGACTAGGGCCTTTTAAATTTGGAGCGGGAAACGAGACTCGAACTCGCGACCCCAACCTTGGCAAGGTTATGCTCTACCAACTGAGCTATTCCCGCATATATAAGCAGTTTTTACTAAAACTTTCTCAAAAAAAACCAATTTGGAGCGGGAAACGAGACTCGAACTCGCGACCCCAACCTTGGCAAGGTTATGCTCTACCAACTGAGCTATTCCCGCGTGCCGCTTATAATACATTAAGCAAAACAAGGGTCAACAACTTTATGCAAATAATTATGCTGATTGCATAAAATAAAAACAGAAATGAGCATTTAGCGGTATTTTTGTTGTTAAGTTGCCGAATAAATAGACATTTTGTTTGAAGTCAAAGCATACAAGAGCAACTTTTGTTTGTGTGTAGACAGGGTATACTAGGTTCAAATATACGAATAATCGTAAAAGGAAAAGCTATGAGCCTTGAACAACAGTTGATTGAACGGTTACAAACACTTGCACCTAGCCATTTGGAAGTGATCAATGAGTCTGCCGGGCACGGTGGTTATTTTCCAGGTAAAGAATCTCATTTTAAAGTGATTATAGTGAGCGACGAATTTAATGGATTGCGTTTGGTTCAACGTCATCAAAAAGTATATGCCTTAGCTTCTGATTTGATGAATCCGGGCCAAATTCATGCTTTAGCAATTCATGCTTATTTGCCAAGTGAGTGGCAAGGCCAAGCACCTGCTAGCCCAGAATGTGCACATGCACCTAAAAGCTAAGGGTTAATTTCATGGATGCACATTTACTCACTAAAATTATTCATATGACTGCGGTAGCTGCCGCACTTATGGTCTTTGTTTTGCGCGCTTCAACTCTGTTTATAGGTGTTCAAGGTGAACAACCCAATCCAGCAGGGCGTAAAGTATTAGTTGCCTTACAACATTTGTCATTTACCG
>NZ_JFYD01000018.1:0-2047 GCF_000588515.1 Acinetobacter sp. 826659
CCTGCCAGTAACAACTCAACATCCGCTTTAAACAGTTGTGGCTGTGCCTGATTGCCTTGGTGGGTTTGACCTGCCAAATGTTTAATGCCTTGATGCTCAATTAAGTGCTCAAGACCATCGGTATAGCTTTTTAATGTTCCGGCATTCAGCATAGTTTGTGCAGGTTTGCCACCCATAATTTCGGTTAGGTTGCTAATAAGCTGAGTAAACTCGGCTGATTTAATTCCTAAGATTAAACCTGGATTGGTACAGAACTGACCACAGCCTAAAACGACTGAATCTGCCAAGTCCTGTGCAATTTTTTCAACACGGTTTTTTAAGGCTTCTGGCAACATCAACATCGGGTTAATACTGCTCATTTCAGCAAACACTGGAATCGGTTGTGGGCGGGCTGCTGCCATGTCACATAGAGCGCGACCACCACCAAGTGATCCAGTAAAACCTACAGCCTGAATTAAAGGATGTTTCACCAGTGGTTCACCCACGCCATTACCATAGATCATGTTAAATACGCCTTTAGGCATATTTGATTTTTCTACTGCACGTTCGATTGCTTGAGCCACAAAATCTGCTGTGGCCATATGTCCGCTATGCGCTTTGACTACCACAGAACAACCCGCAGCTAGTGCCGACGCTGTGTCACCACCCGCAGTTGAGAATGCTAAAGGAAAGTTACTTGCCCCAAAGACTGCCACAGGACCAACACCGATTTTAATCTGTCGCAAGTCTGGGCGCGGTAAAGGCTGACGCTCAGGTAAAGCTGTATCAATACGCGCCCCTAAGAAGTCACCACGACGCAACACTTTAGCAAACAGACGCATTTGCCCACTGGTACGACCACGTTCGCCTTGTAAACGTGCAAGTGGCAAAGCGGTTTCTTGCGAAATAGTCTCTAGAAAATCTGTACTTAAAGCATCGAGTTCATCGGCAATATTTTCTAAAAAGGTAGCACGCTGTTCAGGTGATGTATGACGGTAAGTCTTAAAAGCTTGGCTGGCTGCTTCACAGGCCTGATTGACTTCTTGTTCGGTTGCATGGTGAAATTCATAAGGCAAAGTTTCACCAGTCGTTGCATTTAAACTTTTTAGTAAAGTGGAACTTTGTGCACTACGTGAACCGCCAATAAAGTTGTGTCCGATAATGGTCATAATAGAATCCTGAAATTAATGAGAATGCCGTGGCAGGTTATTTTGATTGATCACACGCATATATAACGTTGCAGGCTCTAAACAACCGCCAGTAGATAATTGACCTACCATGTTGCGATACATTTCTTGCCAAGGCGTTTGAGATGTAGAGACAGTGGGTTTCCATTCCTGACGGCGTTTTTCTAACTCTTCGTCTGAAATGAGGACATTTACGGAGCGTTTATTTAGATCGATGCGCAAACGATCATTGGTTTTTAATAAAGCAATGCCGCCCCCTACCGCAGCTTCAGGTGACATATTTAGGATAGAAGGGCTAGCAGATGTTCCACTTTGACGGCCGTCGCCTAGGCAAGGCAGAGAGTCAATTCCTTTTTTAATTAATTCTGCGGGTGGGGCCATATTTACAACTTCCGCACTACCCGGATAGCCAACTGTTCCAGCGCCTCGAATGACCAAAATACAATGCTCATCAATGTTTAAAGCAGGGTCATTAATTCGGGTATGGTAGTCTTCGGGACCTTCAAAAACGATTGCACGTGCTTCAAAGCTATTTTCACTACTTGGGTCAGATAAATAGGTTTTCTTAAATGCTTCACCCACTACAGACATTTTCATAATGGCGCTGTCAAAGAAGTTGCCACTGAGCACAATAAAACCAGCGCCATGTTTCAAAGGTTGTTCATAAGGAAAAATGACATCGGCATTTGAGGTTTTTGCATTTTTAGCAATTTCACCTATTGTTTTACCGCTGACTGATGCACAGTCTTCGTGTAATACACCCGCTTTTTGTAATTCATGCAAAACAGCAGGAACACCACCGGCACGGTGGAAACCTTCACCCAAATATTTGCCCGCTGGCATGCAGTTCACAATGAGCGGGATGCTTTCTCCAACACGTT
>NZ_JFYD01000019.1:0-2047 GCF_000588515.1 Acinetobacter sp. 826659
CCTACGCCATACGCAATTATTGAGTTTGATAAAGAGAAAAACGAACCAATACGCGATAAAAATGGCTGGTGTAAAAAAGTTAAAGCAGGTGAAGTCGGTTTATTGGTAGGCAAAATTACCAGTCGCTCTCCATTTGATGGTTATACCGACCCAGAAAAGAATAAATCTGTGATTATGCAAGATGTCTTTAAAAAAGGTGACTCATATTTCAACACAGGTGATCTTGTTCGTAATATTGGTTTCCGTCACGCTCAGTTTGTTGACCGCTTAGGTGATACCTTCCGCTGGAAAGGCGAAAATGTATCTACCACCGAAGTTGAAAACATGGTGTGTGAATATGACAAGATCGCTGAAGCTGTGGTTTACGGTGTAGAAATTCCAAATACTAATGGTCGTGCAGGTATGGCAGCAATCACGCTTGCTGATGGTGCCGAGTTAAATGACGCTGATTTAACAGAAATGGTGACTGTATTTAAAAAATGCTTACCTGCTTATGCGGTACCAGTGTTTTTACGTATACAAGCTAAAGTTGAAACTACAGGTACTTTTAAGTACCAAAAGAATAAATTGAAGGAAGATGCGTTTAATCCAAGCAAAACTTCTGAACGTTTACTCGCTTTATTGCCTGGTGAAAGCAGTTACTGTGACATTACAAGTGAAATTTTTGACAACATTCAGGCATATAAATACCGTTTTTAGTTCATTTTTTAGCTAAACAAGAGGAAATCGTGCTTTTTATAGGCAATCATGCAAATGTTTTTAAATTTCCTCTTGTGTTAGTTGAATAACTTGCTAAAATACGCGACATCAAAACGATACGGGTCGTTAGCTCAGTTGGTAGAGCAGCGGACTTTTAATCCGTTGGTCCCGCGTTCGAGTCGCGGACGACCCACCACTTATCTGTTTTGAACCTATTTGGGTCGTTAGCTCAGTTGGTAGAGCAGCGGACTTTTAATCCGTTGGTCCCGCGTTCGAGTCGCGGACGACCCACCAAATTCTAAAAAGCCTCTCAGTTCGAGAGGCTTTTTTTATTGTTAATGTATTTTAGTTTTATGACTAAAAGATGACGATGCACTTCTTATATAGAATATCCCTAGCCCATTCCATAAAGATTTCCAAACGTTTAGGAATATAACTTCTATTCGGATATAAAATATTAAGTGGAAGTGATTGAGCGGTATAGGCACTTAGTACTTCAACTAAAGTTCCCTGCTCGATTTTATCCTGAACATCGTAGTATGGAAGTTGAATAATTCCCAAACCTGCAATAGCCGCTGCAATATAGGCTTCCGTATTATTTACGCTTAAAGCACTATCCATCATCACAGCTCCATCTTGATATGAAAATACGCCCTGTTTTTCTCCTACTGCTCTCGCATAGTTAATGAGTTTGTGTTGAGATAGATCTTCTAATTGTTCAGGAATACCGTACTGTTCTAAATAATCAGCACTTGCACAGTTCACCATAATCAAGTTACCAACAAATTTCGCAATTAAACTACTATTATCTAGCTGTCCCACCCGAACAACACAATCGATTCCTTTCTCGATTAAGTCAGTGATGTCATCAGAGCTATGAAGTTGTAAATGGATATCTGGATAGCGACTATAAAAATCGGGAAGTTCAGGAATAATCACTTGGTGTACGATTCGGCTGGGCATTGAAATTTTTAGCGTGCCACGGTAATGCTGCTTTTGTGCCTGTATAAGCTGTTCGAGCTGTTCATAATCAAATAATAGATTTTGACACTCAGGTAATATTCGTTGTCCATCTTGGGTAAGGCTAACTTTACGCGTAGTTCGATGAAATAAGCGTACCCCATAGTGAGTTTCTAGCTGTTGAATTGCGCTCGTTACTGTCGAGCGAGGTAAATCAAGCTGATTTGCCACTTCACTAAAGCTTTGTCGTTTAGCGACTTCTGTAAAAATAAAAAATTGCTGCAACCGATCCATTTAATTGTTCGTATTTTCTGAATAGTTAAACTAAACTAGCATAATTGATCAAAAATTACCGCCAATCTAGACTAAAAACACATTAAAACAAGTC
>NZ_JFYD01000020.1:0-2047 GCF_000588515.1 Acinetobacter sp. 826659
AAAACTTATTGTTAATTAGCTTAATTTTTGCAGGTGAGGCTTGATGTTTAAGTACGAAGGATGTCTAAACATATAAAACAAAACCTCTTCACTATTTTTACAATACAGACCGTCTGTCCACCAATGTGCTGGATTTGAAGTCGGTTCTTTATTTGGACACAACCATTCGTGTCTCTCCAATCGATAAAAAGAAGAATGTGGAATGGTAGTACCCCAATATCCCAAACGACGCTTTAAATTTATCCAATCTGGTAGCGACTTTTGAAAATTTAGTTGAAGTGGTAGGTAGAGTTGTCCTTTTAAAACCGCAAAACGTTGTTGAATCTTAAAATTTAATGCTTCAGAAAATTGAAATTGCTTATTCGTAAAATGATAAAGTTTCTTGCTTAAAGTATCTTCACGGTTTAATCCAATCCATTGTTCTAAATGTAAGTCTGCCTCGCCCAAATAATATTTTAACGCGACCTCCCAATGTTCAATTTGTTGAGTTTCTTTATTTAAAATTAAAAAATCTAGCTCACCTAAAGTTTTTGCTCCATCAATTTTTTGAATACTATGACTTAACAGTTGGTAAGGATGATAATTATCCTCTTGTAGCCAGAACCAAAGTAAATTCTCAAAGCGTAAACCTAAGCGTGTACTTTTAAGTTGAGATAAAAACAGGATTAAAGGCTCTGGTGACTGATCGAGCTCTTTTAATCGTGGTAAATAATTTTGGAAATGCTCTTCCCACTCTTCGGTTGGGTGCAGCTTAAACTCGTGTTGTATAGAAAAACTTTTTGGTAATTGGCAAAGTAAATTTGGACTAGCAATACAAAAAGCCAGTTGTCGCACTATAGGATGTTGAAATTGAAGCCATGGCTCATAATAGGATGTTTTAACTGAGGCAATATTCATATATTTAATACTCGAAGTAATTCATCCTAATTTCATAAGGGATCAACAAACAATATTAGAAAAACACTTTATACTAACGCTAACAGCAGGTTAAGGTTTATATATGCGAACATTGTTCTGGCGCTCTTTGGTCGTGATTTTTATCACGCTAGGCATTATTGGAGCAATTTTACCAGGTATGCCCACAACAGTGTTTTTAATTCTAGCTGCATGGGCAGCTTCAAAAGGATGGCCACAAATGGATGATTGGTTGTTAAACCATCCCAAATATGGCCCAACATTACGTGATTGGCGAGCCAATGGTACAGTACCACGTAAAGCCAAATGGATTGCAAGCATAATGATGGCAATCAGTGGCCTTATAATGCTGTTTACTTCAGCACCGCTTTGGGTCAAGGTTTTTACTGATACTACCATGTTCATCGTTGCAGTTTGGTTATGGCTACGCCCTGAGCCAAAATTAAAAGATTGATAATCTTTTAATTTTGGCGCAAGACAAGTAGTGAAACTGCGCGTAGATAAGAGAAGATTGATAATCTTTTAATTTTGGCGCAAGACAAGTTCTTCATATAAATTTTTACTTAAACTCAAGGTATTTGAGTTGATATAAGAGAATAAGTTCAATGTCTCAATTTAAGCTCGAAGAAGCAGATGTCCTCATCGATTTAGCAAATCAAACATTAACTTTGCCTAAACATAATAAGTTTTATGTCATTTCTACTGGAAAGAACGGAATCGGTGAGCAAGAGAATACTGGTAGGACTCCACGTGGATGGCATAGGGTTGCAAAAAAAATTGGTGCACAATCACCTCAAAATGCGGTTTTTATTGCACGTAAGCCAACAGGGGAGGTCTATAGTAGTGAACTAGCAGCACAATTCCCTGAAAGAGATTGGATATTGTCACGTATTCTTTGGTTAGATGGCTTAGAAGAAGGTTTTAATAAAGGCGAAGGTCATGACACCATGCAGCGTTATATCTATATTCATGGCACTCCTGATAAAGAACCGATGGGCGTTCCCATGTCACATGGCTGTATTCGAATGCGTAATGAAGAAATCATTGAACTGTTTGATTTAGTCGCTGAAGATGCATTGGTTTATTTGTCTGAGCAATCTTTAACCTAAAATAAGATTTTAAAAATTTTTAT
>NZ_JFYD01000021.1:0-2047 GCF_000588515.1 Acinetobacter sp. 826659
GACCTCGCGATAATGAGGAATGTTTTCATAAAAAAGTAGTTGCAAATGAAAACACTTCTCATTTATTATTGTGGCACTTTATTGTTCTATCCGATGTTTGAAATCGTTTCTACAAATAGAAATCTGAAATCATCATCCATTAGGTAATTAGATTCTTATGAGTCAATCTTCCGCAGCCTTAAACTCTCCCAATCCGATGAAAAAGAAAGTCATCACGGCACTAATTGCGGTTGCAATTGGTCATATCGGGGTCTTATGGGCGGTCAGCCATATTAAGCCTGCTGAATTAAAGCCAATCGAGAAGAAGCCTTTACAGGTACGTTTCGTAAAAATTCAAGAGCAACCAAAACCACTACCTCCTAAGCCAAAGGAACCGCCTAAAAAGCCGGAACCTAAGAAAGAGGTAAAAGAAGTTAAAGTTGTTGAAAAACCTGTGACACCACCTAAAAAAGTGGAAAAAATTCAACAGGTGAAAAAAGCTGAAACACCAAAAGAAACAGTAAAGACAGAACCTAAAGTTGAAACCAAAGTGGTAACGACAACTGTTACTGAAAAAGTTGTTGAAAAACCTAAGCCGGTAGTACAAGAAGCGCCTAAAGCTCAACCTGCCCCAGATCCATCACCGAAACGCGTTTCAATTGGGGGTTCGGGTGTACAGTGGAGCCGTTCACCACGTTTAACAGTTTCTTCAAAAGATTTACAAGGCGAAGCACGCTCTGTCATGGTACTTATTGAAGCCGATGAAAAAGGCAAAATTATTAATGTACGAGTGACTAGAAGTAGTGGTATTTCAAGTCTAGATGACAAAGTAGTCCGTGCTGTTCGCGGTGCGAAATTTAAACCTTATATGGAAAATGGTGTTGCTTATCCAATTAAAGCAGAGCAACCCTTTGATTTAACCCCTTAAATGAATTTGAGTCCCAACGGCTAACCTTAATCAGGAGTTCAATATGAACTTTTCAATCTATTGGCAACATGCAGATGCAGTGAGTAAAACCCTGTATTTCATCTTATTGGCAATGTCGATTGCTACCTGGACAGTTTTCATCTTACGTTTGATGGGGACTCGCCAGCTAAAACAACAAGCTTATGCTCAACTTTCTCAGGCTATCACTTCGTTAAAAGCAAAGTTACAACCTTTGAGTTTTGAACAGCGTAAAGCGGTTGCAGAGCAGGCATTACTTCGTCAGATTTCTGCTGAAAAGGCCAATGCTGATAAAGGTATTTCTGTTTTAGGAACGATTGCTTCAATTGCACCATTCGTAGGTTTGTTTGGTACAGTTTGGGGTATTTTCCATGCGCTTGTTGCGGTAGGTAAAAGCGGACAAGCAGGTTTGGCTCAAGTGGCTACACCAGTAGGTGAAGCGCTTATTATGACGGGTCTTGGTCTTGCAGTTGCGATTCCAGCGGTATTGGCTTATAACATTTGTGTACGTGCAAACCGTGGTCTTGCTCATGACTTACAAGATCAAGCGCACAGCTTGTTAATTGACACGATGTTGCAGCAAGACTCAACTGTAAAGTCTGATGTTAAAACTGCACAGCAAAGTTACGTTGGAGGTCAAGCTTAATGGCTTTTCAATTGGGTGAAGACCACGATAGTGGCATGAATGAGATGAATCTCATTCCGCTAATCGACATTATGTTGGTGTTAATGATCATCTTTTTGGTCACAGCAACAGTTGCCAACCCATCGATTCCATTAACGCTTCCTAAAACAACTGCTGAAATTATTGATCCACCACCAAAAGCTATTACGATTAGTATCAATGCAAATGGTGAAGTGGCTTGGGATACTCAAGTAATTAGCCTAGATGAGCTTCAAAAACGTTTTCAAGAAGCAGGTCAAGGTGATGTTAAACCAACAGTTCAACTTCGTGCTGATAAAGAGTCGAAGTACGATACTGTTGCTCAGGTAATGTCTCGCGCCAGTGAAGCCGGACTGAGCGATATTGCCTTTGTAAGTGAAAACTAAAATTTAGTTTACTCAATAAAAAAGCAACCAAACTGGTTGCTTTTTTATTGCTCTGATTTATTGCTCTTTCAT
>NZ_JFYD01000022.1:0-1992 GCF_000588515.1 Acinetobacter sp. 826659
GCTCAAGTGCTTTAGCAGCTGAATGTAGATTGCCCATGCCATAATCAAGTAACGCGATACGTGTCATTAGAGGCTACCTTTTGTCGATGCGATCGTGTTTTCAGCACGTGGATCAACTTCACATGCCATACGTAAAGCACGAGCAAGTGCTTTAAAAACACTTTCGATTTGATGGTGGCTATTTTTACCTTTTAAGTTATCGATGTGTAAGGTCATAAGCGCATGGTTTACGAAACCTTGGAAAAACTCAGAAAATAAATCGACATCAAATGTACCGATGCGCGCACGAGTAAATGGAATATCCATGAATAAACCCGGACGACCAGATAAATCGACAACAACACGAGATAAAGCTTCATCTAATGGTGCATAAAAATGACCATAGCGTTTTAAACCTTTTTTATCGCCCAAAGCTTGTGCAAAAGCTTGTCCAAGCGTGATACCACAGTCTTCTACGGTGTGGTGATCATCAATCTCGAGGTCTCCGTCACAATGAATATCGATATCAAATAAGCCATGTCGCTTGATTTGATCAATCATATGGTCTAAAAATGGAACTCCAGTGTTTAGTGTGCCTTGACCAGTACCGTCGAGATTTAAACGAACTCGAATTTTGGTTTCATTGGTATTTCTAACCACTTCACTGATACGTTGCGTCATGGACACGTTCCTCAAAAAACGTCAAAAATGATTGGATGTTAACGACAATTTCGCTGTGACGAATTCGTGACAGCATCATAGTTTGCTCAGGAGGGTTAATCAATGCCTATTACCGTACATGCTTATAGTTCTCTAGATAATTCAGAGATCCGCGATCAGCTTGAGCGACTGTATGATACAAGTCCGGAGTTTGGTGACGGGCACGATGCGATTGAACAACTTGAACAAGATTTACAACAGTATACCACGCTATACACTGCCGAATTTAACACCAAAATTATAGGTGCAATTTGGTCTTCAGGACAAGGCGAAAGCAAGGTTCTTGAATATATTGTTGTGCACCCTGCGAACCGTGGTCGTGGGGTGGCTGAGCGCTTAGTCGAAGAAGCTTGCCGTATAGAAGAGTCAAAAGGTGTTAAAACTTTTGAACCAGGTTGTGGCGCGATTCATCGCTGTTTGGCTCACATTGGTAAACTACATCACTAAAAGCTTCTATTATTTTGTGGTTGTGATTTAAAAATAATCACTTGTTACAAAAAACACGGAAGTTGCTTGACGTCTTCTTATAAACATTGTTTAATACGCCCACTTCGGCGTGATAGCTCAGTAGGTAGAGCAACGGATTGAAAATCCGTGTGTCCCCAGTTCGATCCTGGGTCTCGCCACCATTATTTGTGTTTTCAATCCCTGATCCCATCAGGGATTTTTTTTAAGTATAAAAAATACTCATTTAAATCAGAAACTCAGGATAATTGTTGACTATTGTTCTGAGATACGGCTTAATACAGGCCATCGGCGTGATAGCTCAGTAGGTAGAGCAACGGATTGAAAATCCGTGTGTCCCCAGTTCGATCCTGGGTCTCGCCACCATATTCGAAAAAGCCCCATACATAATGTATGGGGCTTTTTTCATGCTTGTTTATTTAATAAAAATGTTAAGACCTTACCTGTGTATAAATCTCATTTTATCCACAAGCAAAGAGGGTTATCCCCAATATCGCCTTAACTTTCTCAAAATAGCCCAAACAAAACGTGGTTCTAATCATTAGAACTATCACGAATAAGTCGTTTTCCTAAGCACACTGCTTCTACCTCGTCATAGCCAAGCTGTTCGTAAAAATTCAATACATTCAAATTGTCTTTACGAACTAATAATTGCAGTTTTGGGCAGCCACGAGCAATGAGGCGCTTCTCAAGCTGCTGAACGAGCGCTGTAGCGATTCCTAAGCGTTGTTGGTGGGGGTGAACAGCCAAATAGTTAATCCAGCCTCTATGGCCATCGTAGCCGCCCATAAGCGTACCAATCAGTTGCTCATCTTTAATAGCAACTAA
>NZ_JFYD01000023.1:0-1975 GCF_000588515.1 Acinetobacter sp. 826659
TGTCGCTTGCATCAAAGCCTGCTCCCGCCTCACTGAACGTGAAGCTAATGTTCGCTGTTTCCCCTGCCGCAAGTGCAAGGTCATCTGCGCTAATCGCAAGGCTTGGTGCTGTCGCATCAACAGTCACTGTACCGGTTACTGGTGTTGAAACGTTGCCTGCCACATCTGTTGCAGTCACGCTCACTGTATGTGGACCGTCTGCCAACACTGGAAGTGTATTGTCTGCAAGCGTCCAGGTACCGTCACCATTGTTAGTCGCTGGATAATCCACACCATCCACAGTCACCACCACAGTCGCAGTAGGATCATCGATCGTACCGGTCAATGCAGGTCTACCGCATTCACTGGATCAATGTCCGGTGCATTTGGGGCAATGGTATCAATTGTCACAACACCTGTATCCGTACCTGTATTACCTGCTGCATCTGTTGCTGTCACAGTCACACTGTGTGCGCCTTCTGACAGAGTTGGTAAGATATCGTTCGGTAAAGTCCAGGTGCCATCGCCATTGTTCACTGCCGGATAATCAATACCATCCACAGTCACTACAATCGTTGCATTTGGATCATTGATGCTACCTGACAAGTCCGGCGTTGCATCATTCGTCACTTCATCAGTTAACGATACCACTGGTGGTAAGCCATCTCCGTCAACAATCTCTGTACCTGGCAATGAAGTATTGCCTGCAGGGTCAGTGGCTGTTGCCGAAATTGTGTCGCCATCTACCAGGTTACCTGGGTTTGGTACTGACCATGTGCCATCTGTGCCTGCAACTACAGTTGCAGTCGTGCCATCAGGATACGTCACAGTCACGGTTGAATCTGGTTCTGCTGTACCTGTAATCGGATCTACCGCATTCACTGGATCAATGTCCGGTGCATTTGGGGCAACGGTATCAATTGTCACAACACCTGTATCCGTACCTGTATTACCTGCTGCATCTGTTGCTGTCACAGTCACACTGTGTGCGCCTTCTGACAGAGTTGGTAAGATATCGTTCGGTAAAGTCCAGGTGCCGTCACCATTGTTCACTGCCGGATAGTCAACACCATCCACGTTCACAACCACTGTTGCTGTCGGATCGTTCACTGTACCAGTGAGTGCTGGTGTGCTGTCGTTCGTGAGTACATCATCCAGCGCAACCACCGGCGGTGTAATGTCTGCAGAGACTGTGCCTGTACCTGGCAATGAAGTATTGCCTGCAGGGTCAGTCGCTGTTGCAGTCACGGTATCGCCATCCACCAGGTTGCCCGGGTTTGGTACTGACCAGCTGCCGTCTGTGCCTGCCACGACTGTTGCAGTGGTGCCATCAGGGAAGCTGACAGTCACTGTTGAACCCGCTTCTGCTGTACCGCTCACCGGATCAGTTGCATTGATTGGATCAAGTACAGGTGCATTTGGTGCGGTGGTATCAATGGTCACCACTGCTGTATCGGTACCCGCATTACCTGCTGCATCAGTTGCCGTCACGGTAATGGTATGTGGACCATCAGTTAACGCAGGCAGTGTATTGTCTGCAAGCGTCCAGGTGCCGTCACCATTGTTCACTGCCGGATAGTCAACCCCATCCACATTCACAACCACTGTTGCTGTCGGATCGTTCACTGTACCAGTGAGTGCTGGTGTGCTGTCATTCGTCAACACATCATCAAGTGCAACCACCGGCGGTGTGATGTCGGCAGAGACTGTGCCTGTACCTGGCAATGAAGTATTGCCTGCAGGGTCAGTTGCTGTTGCAGTCACTGTATCGCCATCTACCAGATTGCCCGGGTTTGGTACTGACCAGCTGCCATCTGTGCCTGCCACGACTGTTGCAGTGGTGCCATCAGGATATGTCACAGTCACTGTAGAACCAGGTTCTGCTGTACCGCTCACTGGGTCAGTTGCATTGATTGGATCAAGTACAGGTGCATTTGGTGCGGTGGTATCAATTGTTACCACTGCTGTATCTGTACCTGCATTGCCTGCTGCATCT
>NZ_JFYD01000024.1:0-1868 GCF_000588515.1 Acinetobacter sp. 826659
CACATTCACAACCACTGTTGCTGTCGGATCGTTCACTGTACCAGTGAGTGCTGGTGTGCTGTCATTCGTCAACACATCATCAAGTGCAACCACCGGCGGTGTGATGTCGGCAGAGACTGTGCCTGTACCTGGCAATGAAGTATTGCCTGCAGGGTCAGTTGCTGTTGCTGTAACCGTATCGCCATCCACCAGATTGCCCGGGTTTGGTACTGACCAGCTGCCATCTGTGCCTGCCACGACTGTTGCAGTGGTGCCATCAGGATATGTCACAGTCACTGTAGAACCAGGTTCTGCTGTACCGCTCACCGGATCAGTTGCATTATTGGATCAAGTACAGGTGCATTTGGTGCGGTGGTATCAATTGTTACCACTGCTGTATCTGTACCTGCATTGCCTGCTGCATCTGTTGCAGTCACGGTAATGGTGTGTGGACCGTCAGTTAATGCAGGCAGTGTATTGTCTGCAAGCGTCCAGGTGCCGTCACCATTGTTCACTGCCGGATAGTCAACCCCATCCACATTCACAACCACTGTTGCTGTCGGATCGTTCACTGTACCAGTGAGTGCTGGTGTGCTGTCATTCGTCAACACATCATCAAGTGCAACCACCGGCGGTGTGATGTCGGCAGAGACTGTGCCTGTACCTGGCAATGAAGTATTGCCTGCAGGGTCAGTTGCTGTTGCAGTCACTGTATCGCCATCTACCAGATTGCCCGGGTTTGGTACTGACCATGTTCCGTCTGTGCCTGCCACGACTGTTGCAGTGGTGCCATCAGGATATGTCACAGTCACTGTAGAACCAGGTTCTGCTGTACCGCTCACTGGGTCAGTTGCATTGATTGGATCAAGTACAGGTGCATTTGGTGCGGTGGTATCAATCGTCACCACTGCTGTATCTGTACCTGCATTGCCTGCTGCATCTGTTGCAGTCACGGTAATGGTGTGTGGACCATCAGTTAACGCAGGAAGTGTATTGTCTGCAAGCGTCCAGGTGCCGTCACCATTGTTTACTGCCGGATAGTCAGTACCATCTACATTCACAACCACTGTTGCTGTCGGATCGTTCACTGTACCGGTTAACTCAGGTGTACTGTCATTGGTCAATACATCGTTAAGCGCTACTGTCGGCGCAACCGCATCAACCACAGCTGTTGCTGGACCTGATGTATTGCCAGCAGGATCTTCTGTTACTGCTGTTACCGTATCACCATCATTTAAGCCTGGGTTTGGCACAGTCCAAGTACCATCCGTTCCTGCTACAACACTTGCTGTACTACCGTCCGGATAAGTTACTGTTACTGTTGAACCAGGTTCTGCTGTACCTGTAATTGGGTCTGTCCCGTTAACCGGGTCAATCACTGGTGCTGTAGGAGCTGCTGTATCAACTGTCACAACACCTGTATCTGTACCTACGTTACCTGCTGCATCTGTTGCAGTCACGGTAATGGTGTGTGGACCATCAGTTAACGCAGGAAGTGTATTGTCTGCAAGCGTCCAGGTGCCGTCACCATTGTTTACTGCCGGATAGTCAGTACCATCTACATTCACCACCACGGTTGCAGTCGGATCGTTCACTGTACCGGTTAACTCAGGTGTACTGTCATTGGTCAATACATCGTTAAGCGCTACTGTCGGCGCAACCGCATCAACCACAGCTGTTGCTGGACCTGATGTATTGCCAGCAGGATCTTCTGTTACTGCTGTTACCGTATCACCATCATTTAAGCCTGGGTTTGGCACAGTCCAAGTACCATCCGTTCCTGCTACAACACTTGCTGTACTACCGTCCGGATAAGTTACTGTTACTGTTGAACCAGGTTCTGCTGTACCTGTAATTGGGTCTGTCCCGTTAACCGGGTCAATCACTGG
>NZ_JFYD01000025.1:0-1790 GCF_000588515.1 Acinetobacter sp. 826659
GCTCAAGTGCTTTAGCAGCTGAATGTAGATTGCCCATGCCATAATCAAGTAACGCGATACGTGTCATTAGAGGCTACCTTTTGTCGATGCGATCGTGTTTTCAGCACGTGGATCAACTTCACATGCCATACGTAAAGCACGAGCAAGTGCTTTAAAAACACTTTCGATTTGATGGTGGCTATTTTTACCTTTTAAGTTATCGATGTGTAAGGTCATAAGCGCATGGTTTACGAAACCTTGGAAAAACTCAGAAAATAAATCGACATCAAATGTACCGATGCGCGCACGAGTAAATGGAATATCCATGAATAAACCCGGACGACCAGATAAATCGACAACAACACGAGATAAAGCTTCATCTAATGGTGCATAAAAATGACCATAGCGTTTTAAACCTTTTTTATCGCCCAAAGCTTGTGCAAAAGCTTGTCCAAGCGTGATACCACAGTCTTCTACGGTGTGGTGATCATCAATCTCGAGGTCTCCGTCACAATGAATATCGATATCAAATAAGCCATGTCGCTTGATTTGATCAATCATATGGTCTAAAAATGGAACTCCAGTGTTTAGTGTGCCTTGACCAGTACCGTCGAGATTTAAACGAACTCGAATTTTGGTTTCATTGGTATTTCTAACCACTTCACTGATACGTTGCGTCATGGACACGTTCCTCAAAAAACGTCAAAAATGATTGGATGTTAACGACAATTTCGCTGTGACGAATTCGTGACAGCATCATAGTTTGCTCAGGAGGGTTAATCAATGCCTATTACCGTACATGCTTATAGTTCTCTAGATAATTCAGAGATCCGCGATCAGCTTGAGCGACTGTATGATACAAGTCCGGAGTTTGGTGACGGGCACGATGCGATTGAACAACTTGAACAAGATTTACAACAGTATACCACGCTATACACTGCCGAATTTAACACCAAAATTATAGGTGCAATTTGGTCTTCAGGACAAGGCGAAAGCAAGGTTCTTGAATATATTGTTGTGCACCCTGCGAACCGTGGTCGTGGGGTGGCTGAGCGCTTAGTCGAAGAAGCTTGCCGTATAGAAGAGTCAAAAGGTGTTAAAACTTTTGAACCAGGTTGTGGCGCGATTCATCGCTGTTTGGCTCACATTGGTAAACTACATCACTAAAAGCTTCTATTATTTTGTGGTTGTGATTTAAAAATAATCACTTGTTACAAAAAACACGGAAGTTGCTTGACGTCTTCTTATAAACATTGTTTAATACGCCCACTTCGGCGTGATAGCTCAGTAGGTAGAGCAACGGATTGAAAATCCGTGTGTCCCCAGTTCGATCCTGGGTCTCGCCACCATATTCGAAAAAGCCCCATACATAATGTATGGGGCTTTTTTCATGCTTGTTTATTTAATAAAAATGTTAAGACCTTACCTGTGTATAAATCTCATTTTATCCACAAGCAAAGAGGGTTATCCCCAATATCGCCTTAACTTTCTCAAAATAGCCCAAACAAAACGTGGTTCTAATCATTAGAACTATCACGAATAAGTCGTTTTCCTAAGCACACTGCTTCTACCTCGTCATAGCCAAGCTGTTCGTAAAAATTCAATACATTCAAATTGTCTTTACGAACTAATAATTGCAGTTTTGGGCAGCCACGAGCAATGAGGCGCTTCTCAAGCTGCTGAACGAGCGCTGTAGCGATTCCTAAGCGTTGTTGGTGGGGGTGAACAGCCAAATAGTTAATCCAGCCTCTATGGCCATCGTAGCCGCCCATAAGCGTACCAATCAGTTGCTCATCTTTAATAGCAACTAA
>NZ_JFYD01000026.1:0-1698 GCF_000588515.1 Acinetobacter sp. 826659
ACGATACAACGCCTGCATTGACCGGTACGATCGATGATCCTACTGCGACTGTGGTGGTGACTGTGGATGGTGTGGATTATCCAGCGACTAACAATGGTGACGGTACCTGGACGCTTGCAGACAATACACTTCCAGTGTTGGCAGACGGTCCACATACAGTGAGCGTGACTGCAACAGATGTGGCAGGCAACGTTTCAACACCAGTAACCGGTACAGTGACTGTTGATGCGACAGCACCAAGCCTTGCGATTAGCACAGATGACCTTGCACTTGCGGCAGGTGAAACAGCGAACATTAGCTTCACGTTCAGTGAGGCGGTAGCAGGCTTTGATGCAAGCGACATCACGGTTGTAGGCGGTACATTGACAGGCCTGACTACGACTGACAACATCACCTGGACAGCGGTGTTCACACCGGATGGCACAGGCACAGCACCAAGCATTGCGGTGGCTGATGGTAGCTACACAGATGTCTTGGGCAACTTGGGTACAGGAGATGTACTTGACGGTACAGACGGCTTTATCGTTGACCTTGTTGCACCGGTGGTGACTTTCCCAGATGTATCGACGAACGATACAACGCCTGCATTGACCGGTACGATCGATGATCCTACTGCGACTGTGGTGGTGACTGTGGATGGTGTGGATTATCCAGCGACTAACAATGGTGACGGTACCTGGACGCTTGCAGACAATACACTTCCAGTGTTGGCAGACGGTCCACATACAGTGAGCGTGACTGCAACAGATGTGGCAGGCAACGTTTCAACACCAGTAACCGGTACAGTGACTGTTGATGCGACAGCACCAAGCCTTGCGATTAGCACAGATGACCTTGCACTTGCGGCAGGTGAAACAGCGAACATTAGCTTCACGTTCAGTGAGGCGGTAGCAGGCTTTGATGCAAGCGACATCACGGTTGTAGGCGGTACATTGACTGGCTTGACTACGACTGACAACATCACCTGGACAGCGGTGTTCACACCGGATGGCACAGGCACAGCACCAAGCATTGCGGTGGCTGATGGTAGCTACACAGATGTCTTGGGCAACTTGGGTACAGGCGATGTACTTGACGGTACAGACGGCTTTACCGTTGACCTGGTTGCACCAGTAGTGACTTTCCCAGATGTATCGACGAACGATACAACGCCTGCATTGACCGGTACGATCGATGATCCTACTGCGACTGTGGTGGTGACTGTGGATGGCGTGGATTATCCAGCGACTAACAATGGTGACGGTACCTGGACGCTTGCAGACAATACACTTCCAGTGTTGGCAGACGGTCCACATACAGTGAGCGTGACTGCAACAGATGTGGCAGGCAACGTTTCAACACCAGTAACCGGTACAGTGACTGTTGATGCGACAGCACCAAGCCTTGCGATTAGCGCAGATGACCTTGCACTTGCGGCAGGTGAAACAGCGAACATTAGCTTCACGTTCAGTGAGGCGGTAGCAGGCTTTGATGCAAGCGACATCACGGTTGTAGGCGGTACATTGACAGGCCTGACTACGACTGACAACATCACCTGGACAGCGGTGTTCACACCGGATGGCACAGGCACAGCACCAAGCATTGCGGTGGCTGATGGTAGCTACACAGACGTCTTGGGCAACTTGGGTACAGGCGATGTACTTGACGGTACAGACGGCTTTATCGTTGACCTTGTTGCACCGGTGGTGACTTTCCCAG
>NZ_JFYD01000027.1:0-1666 GCF_000588515.1 Acinetobacter sp. 826659
AGATGCAGCAGGCAATGCAGGTACAGATACAGCAGTGGTAACAATTGATACCACCGCACCAAATGCACCTGTACTTGATCCAATCAATGCAACTGACCCAGTGAGCGGTACAGCAGAACCTGGTTCTACAGTGACTGTGACATATCCTGATGGCACCACTGCAACAGTCGTGGCAGGCACAGATGGCAGCTGGTCAGTACCAAACCCGGGCAATCTGGTAGATGGCGATACAGTGACTGCAACAGCAACTGACCCTGCAGGCAATACTTCATTGCCAGGTACAGGCACAGTCTCTGCCGACATCACACCGCCGGTGGTTGCACTTGATGATGTGTTGACGAATGACAGCACACCAGCACTCACTGGTACAGTGAACGATCCGACAGCAACAGTGGTTGTGAATGTGGATGGGGTTGACTATCCGGCAGTGAACAATGGTGACGGCACCTGGACGCTTGCAGACAATACACTGCCTGCATTAACTGACGGTCCACACACCATTACCGTGACTGCAACAGATGCAGCAGGCAATGCAGGTACAGATACAGCAGTGGTAACAATTGATACCACCGCACCAAATGCACCTGTACTTGATCCAATCAATGCAACTGACCCAGTGAGCGGTACAGCAGAACCTGGTTCTACAGTGACTGTGACATATCCTGATGGCACCACTGCAACAGTCGTGGCAGGCACAGACGGAACATGGTCAGTACCAAACCCGGGCAATCTGGTGGATGGCGATACAGTGACTGCAACAGCAACTGACCCTGCAGGCAATACTTCATTGCCAGGTACAGGCACAGTCTCTGCCGACATCACACCGCCGGTGGTTGCACTTGATGATGTGTTGACGAATGACAGCACACCAGCACTCACTGGTACAGTGAACGATCCGACAGCAACAGTGGTTGTGAATGTGGATGGTGTTGACTATCCAGCAGTGAACAATGGTGACGGCACCTGGACGCTTGCAGACAATACACTGCCTGCGTTAACTGATGGTCCACACACCATTACCGTGACTGCAACAGATGCAGCAGGCAATGCAGGTACAGATACAGCAGTGGTAACAATTGATACCACCGCACCAAATGCACCTGTACTTGATCCAATCAATGCAACTGACCCAGTGAGCGGTACAGCAGAACCTGGTTCTACAGTGACTGTGACATATCCTGATGGCACCACTGCAACAGTCGTGGCAGGCACAGATGGCAGCTGGTCAGTACCAAACCCGGGCAATCTGGTAGATGGCGATACAGTGACTGCAACAGCAACTGACCCTGCAGGCAATACTTCATTGCCAGGTACAGGCACAGTCTCTGCCGACATCACACCGCCGGTGGTTGCACTTGATGATGTGTTGACGAATGACAGCACACCAGCACTCACTGGTACAGTGAACGATCCGACAGCAACAGTGGTTGTGAATGTGGATGGGGTTGACTATCCGGCAGTGAACAATGGTGACGGCACCTGGACGCTTGCAGACAATACACTGCCTGCGTTAACTGATGGTCCACATACCATTACCGTGACGGCAACTGATGCAGCAGGTAATGCGGGTACCGATACAGCAGTGGTGACCATTGATACCACCGCACCAAATGCACCTGTACTTGATCCAATCAATGCAACTGATCCGGTGAGCGGTACAGCAGAA
>NZ_JFYD01000028.1:0-1204 GCF_000588515.1 Acinetobacter sp. 826659
TGTCGCTTGCATCAAAGCCTGCTCCCGCCTCACTGAACGTGAAGCTAATGTTCGCTGTTTCCCCTGCCGCAAGTGCAAGGTCATCTGCGCTAATCGCAAGGCTTGGTGCTGTCGCATCAACAGTCACTGTACCGGTTACTGGTGTTGAAACGTTGCCTGCCACATCTGTTGCAGTCACGCTCACTGTATGTGGACCGTCTGCCAACACTGGAAGTGTATTGTCTGCAAGCGTCCAGGTACCGTCACCATTGTTAGTCGCTGGATAATCCACACCATCCACAGTCACCACCACAGTCGCAGTAGGATCATCGATCGTACCGGTCAATGCAGGTGTGCTGTCATTGGTTGATACATCTGTGAAGGTGACCACTGGTATAACGGTATCAATTGTCACAACACCTGTATCCGTACCTGTATTACCTGCCAAGTCTGTTGCTGTCACAGTCACACTGTGTGCGCCTTCTGACAGAGTTGGTAAGATATCGTTCGGTAAAGTCCAGGTGCCATCGCCATTGTTCACTGCCGGATAATCAATACCATCCACAGTCACTACAATCGTTGCATTTGGATCATTGATGCTACCTGACAAGTCCGGCGTTGCATCATTCGTCACTTCATCAGTTAACGATACCACTGGTGGTAAGCCATCTCCGTCAACAATCTCTGTACCTGGCAATGAAGTATTGCCTGCAGGGTCAGTGGCTGTTGCCGAAATTGTGTCGCCATCTACCAGGTTACCTGGGTTTGGTACTGACCATGTGCCGTCTGTGCCTGCAACTACAGTTGCAGTCGTGCCATCAGGATACGTCACAGTCACGGTTGAATCTGGTTCTGCTGTACCTGTAATCGGATCTACCGCATTCACTGGATCAATGTCCGGTGCATTTGGGGCAACGGTATCAATTGTCACAACACCTGTATCCGTACCTGTATTACCTGCCAAGTCTGTTGCTGTCACAGTCACACTGTGTGCGCCTTCTGACAGAGTTGGTAAGATATCGTTCGGTAAAGTCCAGGTGCCATCGCCATTGTTCACTGCCGGATAATCAATACCATCCACAGTCACTACAATCGTTGCATTTGGATCATTGATGCTACCTGACAAGTCCGGCGTTGCATCATTCGTCACTTCATCAGTTAACGATACCACTGGTGGTAAGCCATCTCCGTCAACAATCTCTGTACCTGGCAATGAAGTATTGCC
>NZ_JFYD01000029.1:0-1181 GCF_000588515.1 Acinetobacter sp. 826659
TCTCTGTACACGACAAATTTCACAGAACCCTTATCCTATCAGGGTTCTGCCTTCTTAAAATTGCCAAAATTTCCTTAAACTCTTCTTTTTTCCCAAAACCAATTAAACGCTGAATCGCCATTTGAACATAGTCTAAACCATAGCGAAATAAACTCATTGAGAGTCGTCCATGCTTCTTTATTTTTATCGCTTTTTTTTGATCATGTTGCCATTCACCCGTTAAGTAACACCAACAGAAGCTTATAGCTAACACCGCAATCAATTTTTTCACTCGTCTAGGGTCTGTCAAGCGCGTATTTTCAAGATTAAACCCGCGTCCTTTGAGACAACTGAATAAGGTTTCAATTTCCCAGCGTAATGCATAATCCTGAATAGCATTGGCATTAAACTGAGGAGAAACGACGAGTAAAAGCTCTCCATTTTCTAACTGTAGTGCACTTATATATAGTTTCACCCGACCAACCAAAATCCGTCGTTTACGACATTCAATTTGACCAACTTTAAGATGGCGAAATAAATCACTAATTTTATGATTCTTTCCTAAATGATTGGTGACAATGAAGTTTTTTTAACACGAATGCAGAAGTTGATGTCTTGTTCAATTAACCATGTAAACCACTGCTCACCGATAAACTCTCTGTCTGCGAACACATTCACAATACGGTCTTTACCAAAAATGGCTATAAAGCGTTGAATCAAAGCAATACGCTCTTTCGTATCTGAATTTCCACGTTTATTAAGCAATGTCCAAAGGATAGGTATCGCTATTCCACGATAAACGATTGCGAGCATCAGGATATTAATATTTCGTTTTCCCCATTTCCAATTGGTTCTATCTAAAGTCAGTTGCACTTGGTCGAATGAAAACATATTGAAAATCAACTGAGAAATTTGACGATAATCAAAATACTGACCTGCAAAGAAGCGCTGCATACGTCGATAAAATGATTGTGGTAAGCACTTGATGGGCAAGGCTTTAGATGCAGAAGAAAGATTACATGTTTGCTTTAAAATAATCACAAGCATGATGAGCGCAAAGCACTTTAAATGTGACTTGTTCCATTTTAGATATTTGTTTAAGATAAGATATAACTCATTGAGATGTGTCATAGTATTCGTCGTTAGAAAACAATTATTATGACATTATTTCAATGAGTTATCTATTTTTATCGTGTACAGAG
>NZ_JFYD01000030.1:0-1181 GCF_000588515.1 Acinetobacter sp. 826659
TGCTTTGGACGCGCTCGATCAAGTAACTACTCATACACGACGTGGAGTTGTCGGAATGACAAATCTGGCAGCAGGCACGGTAAGAGATATGGTGTCTGAAACCAGTGAAACAGCACGCCAAGTCGCGTTGATTATGGCGCGAACTTTTTTGGGCAAAAGTACCTTAACGTTGTACTTACCCGAAATGTTATTAAATAATCAAATTCGTAAGCGCATTGATCGCTCAGAAATTGATGATATTAAAATCAAGTGCGGCAATGACAGTTTCCAAGTCGAGATCGATGGGCATTATCATCGCTTCATGTATCGTTTGAGTTTAGATTTTAAAGTATTGGAATGTCGTATTGGGCAGGAAAAATTCTTACGCTTGCGACAAATGGATGAAAGTCTTGATGTTCAGATTCGACATGGCGGCACCTTGTCAAATTGGGCTGTGCGCCGTATTGGTCGAGTTGGTTTCGAAGTCGTAAATATGTTGCCTATTCCATCACTCATTAATCACTTGATTGGCGATATTCCCGGAATCCAACGCGATGGGCATCGCATGTGGTTTATTGACCTAGAGCAAGCAGGATTTATTGACTTTATTAACAACCGTTCATGGATGGTTGAAAAGCTTTTAAGTTTGACTGATTTTAGTATTTTACCGGGCTTGAATATTTTAAGAGAAAGTCGCGAGCTTGTGCAGCAGCTCGTAGATCAGTTTGAAATTAGAGGACTACGAGTGCAGTCAGGTCGCCTTGAAGTACAAGTAGGAATTGCGGGTTGAGAGAGCATATGAAAAGCTAATCATTGATTGGCTTTTTATTTTTTTTAGGCAAGAAAAAAGCCACTGACGTTATGTAGTGGCTTTTTAGAATTTGGCGTCCCTACGGGGATTCGAACCCCGGTTACCGCCGTGAAAGGGCGATGTCCTAGGCCTCTAGACGATAGGGACGTTTCAGAGGTGGGCGTATATTAGGTCGATTTAATAAAAGTGTCAAATAGTTTTCTGAAGAAATATTAAAAAAAACAGTCAAGCGATTAAAAATAACTCAAATTGTAGAAAATATATACATTTAGCCTTCATTTTTCTGAAAAGGTTCAATAATTGCCTTTATAACCGACGGATGTTGTAAATATCCTAAAATCTCATGCGGCTGGTTGGCAAAGGTATAAATTTTCTGATTGATAATGGCAGG
>NZ_JFYD01000031.1:0-1068 GCF_000588515.1 Acinetobacter sp. 826659
TGCTTTGGACGCGCTCGATCAAGTAACTACTCATACACGACGTGGAGTTGTCGGAATGACAAATCTGGCAGCAGGCACGGTAAGAGATATGGTGTCTGAAACCAGTGAAACAGCACGCCAAGTCGCGTTGATTATGGCGCGAACTTTTTTGGGCAAAAGTACCTTAACGTTGTACTTACCCGAAATGTTATTAAATAATCAAATTCGTAAGCGCATTGATCGCTCAGAAATTGATGATATTAAAATCAAGTGCGGCAATGACAGTTTCCAAGTCGAGATCGATGGGCATTATCATCGCTTCATGTATCGTTTGAGTTTAGATTTTAAAGTATTGGAATGTCGTATTGGGCAGGAAAAATTCTTACGCTTGCGACAAATGGATGAAAGTCTTGATGTTCAGATTCGACATGGCGGCACCTTGTCAAATTGGGCTGTGCGCCGTATTGGTCGAGTTGGTTTCGAAGTCGTAAATATGTTGCCTATTCCATCACTCATTAATCACTTGATTGGCGATATTCCCGGAATCCAACGCGATGGGCATCGCATGTGGTTTATTGACCTAGAGCAAGCAGGATTTATTGACTTTATTAACAACCGTTCATGGATGGTTGAAAAGCTTTTAAGTTTGACTGATTTTAGTATTTTACCGGGCTTGAATATTTTAAGAGAAAGTCGCGAGCTTGTGCAGCAGCTCGTAGATCAGTTTGAAATTAGAGGACTACGAGTGCAGTCAGGTCGCCTTGAAGTACAAGTAGGAATTGCGGGTTGAGAGAGCATATGAAAAGCTAATCATTGATTGGCTTTTTATTTTTTTTAGGCAAGAAAAAAGCCACTGACGTTATGTAGTGGCTTTTTAGAATTTGGCGTCCCTACGGGGATTCGAACCCCGGTTACCGCCGTGAAAGGGCGATGTCCTAGGCCTCTAGACGATAGGGACTTATATGAGGCATACATCTGAAAAAAATATTGGCGTCCCTACGGGGATTCGAACCCCGGTTACCGCCGTGAAAGGGCGATGTCCTAGGCCTCTAGACGATAGGGACGTTTCAGAGGTGGGCGTATATTAGG
>NZ_JFYD01000032.1:0-1036 GCF_000588515.1 Acinetobacter sp. 826659
AGAAGCGGGTTCAACAGTGACTGTCAGCTTCCCTGATGGCACCACTGCAACAGTCGTGGCAGGCACAGACGGCAGCTGGTCAGTACCAAACCCGGGCAATCTGGTGGATGGCGATACAGTGACTGCAACAGCAACTGACCCTGCAGGCAATACTTCATTGCCAGGTACAGGCACAGTCTCTGCCGACATCACACCGCCGGTGGTTGCACTTGATGATGTGTTGACGAATGACAGCACACCAGCACTCACTGGTACAGTGAACGATCCGACAGCAACAGTGGTTGTGAATGTGGATGGGGTTGACTATCCGGCAGTGAACAATGGTGACGGCACCTGGACGCTTGCAGACAATACACTGCCTGCATTAACTGACGGTCCACACACCATTACCGTGACTGCAACAGATGCAGCAGGCAATGCAGGTACAGATACAGCAGTGGTAACAATTGATACCACCGCACCAAATGCACATGTACTTGATCCAATCAATGCAACTGACCCAGTGAGCGGTACAGCAGAACCTGGTTCTACAGTGACTGTGACATATCCTGATGGCACCACTGCAACAGTCGTGGCAGGCACAGATGGCAGCTGGTCAGTACCAAACCCGGGCAATCTGGTAGATGGCGATACAGTGACTGCAACAGCAACTGACCCTGCAGGCAATACTTCATTGCCAGGTACAGGCACAGTCTCTGCCGACATCACACCGCCGGTGGTTGCACTTGATGATGTGTTGACGAATGACAGCACACCAGCACTCACTGGTACAGTGAACGATCCGACAGCAACAGTGGTTGTGAATGTGGATGGGGTTGACTATCCGGCAGTGAACAATGGTGACGGCACCTGGACGCTTGCAGACAATACACTGCCTGCGTTAACTGATGGTCCACATACCATTACCGTGACGGCAACTGATGCAGCAGGTAATGCGGGTACCGATACAGCAGTGGTGACCATTGATACCACCGCACCAAATGCACCTGTACTTGATCCAATCAATGCAACTGATCCGGTGAGCGGTACAGCAGAA
>NZ_JFYD01000033.1:0-807 GCF_000588515.1 Acinetobacter sp. 826659
AAAACGTATTGTCGATGCTGAATCATTGAAAGATATTATGATGAGTGAATCCGACTGCTTAAGTGAAATATCACTAGAGGATACTGATTTTAATTGAAGGGTATTTTCTTCAGCTGCATTATCTAAAATATGAATAGAGCTTGATGAAGTAAGTAATGCTTTATCTACAATATAAGTATCATTCCCAGCTTGACCTTGTAAAGCCGTATACACATTGGAATTACCGCCATAAATCAACGTATCATTACCTGCACCACCATACAAATAATCCGAACCTATATTAGAAATTAATGTATCGTCTCCATCACCACCATACAGATAATCATTCTGTACACCACCTTGAATCGTATCATTGCCTCCCAAACCATAAATAGTTGAAATCTCAGCATCTGCTTGAAGATTATCTGCTGCATCAGTACCTAATAATTTACCAATAGTATTAGCTTCAATTTGAGCTTTATCCCAAACAGTTCCATCATCAAATACAATAGAAGATAAATTATCCTTACCAAAACGTATTGTCGATGCTGAATCATTGAAAGATATTATGATGAGTGAATCCGACTGCTTAAGTGAAATATCACTAGAGGATACTGATTTTAATTGAAGGGTATTTTCTTCAGCTGCATTATCTAAAATATGAATAGAGCTTGATGAAGTAAGTAATGCTTTATCTACAATATAAGTATCATTCCCAGCTTGACCTTGTAAAGCCGTATACACATTGGAATTACCGCCATAAATCAACGTATCATTACCTGCACCACCATACAAATAATCCGAACCTATATTAGAAATTAATGTATC
>NZ_JFYD01000034.1:0-733 GCF_000588515.1 Acinetobacter sp. 826659
CAGATGTATCGACGAACGATACAACGCCTGCATTGACCGGTACGATCGATGATCCTACTGCGACTGTGGTGGTGACTGTGGATGGTGTGGATTATCCAGCGACTAACAATGGTGACGGTACCTGGACGCTTGCAGACAATACACTTCCAGTGTTGGCAGACGGTCCACATACAGTGAGCGTGACTGCAACAGATGTGGCAGGCAACGTTTCAACACCAGTAACCGGTACAGTGACTGTTGATGCGACAGCACCAAGCCTTGCGATTAGCACAGATGACCTTGCACTTGCGGCAGGTGAAACAGCGAACATTAGCTTCACGTTCAGTGAGGCGGTAGCAGGCTTTGATGCAAGCGACATCACGGTTGTAGGCGGTACATTGACTGGCCTGACTACGACTGACAACATCACCTGGACAGCGGTGTTCACACCAGATGGCACAGGCACAGCACCAAGCATTGCGGTGACTGATGGTAGTTACACAGATGTCTTGGGCAACTTGGGTACAGGCGATGTATTGGATGCTACGGATGGTTTCGTTGTAGACATTGTTCCACCAACACTTGCAATTACTACTGATGATCTAGCTCTTGCGGCAGGGGAAACAGCGAACATTAGCTTCACGTTCAGTGAGGCAGTAGCAGGCTTTGATGCAAGCGACATCACGGTTGTAGGCGGTACATTGACTGGCCTGACTACGACTGACAACATCACCTGGACAGCGGTGTTCACACC
>NZ_JFYD01000035.1:0-678 GCF_000588515.1 Acinetobacter sp. 826659
TGTGATGTCGGCAGAGACTGTGCCTGTACCTGGCAATGAAGTATTGCCTGCAGGGTCAGTTGCTGTTGCTGTAACCGTATCGCCATCCACCAGATTGCCCGGGTTTGGTACTGACCAGCTGCCATCTGTGCCTGCCACGACTGTTGCAGTGGTGCCATCAGGATATGTCACAGTCACTGTAGAACCAGGTTCTGCTGTACCGCTCACTGGGTCAGTTGCATTGATTGGATCAAGTACAGGTGCATTTGGTGCGGTGGTATCAATTGTTACCACTGCTGTATCTGTACCTGCATTGCCTGCTGCATCTGTTGCAGTCACGGTAATGGTGTGTGGACCGTCAGTTAATGCAGGCAGTGTATTGTCTGCAAGCGTCCAGGTGCCGTCACCATTGTTCACTGCCGGATAGTCAACCCCATCCACATTCACAACCACTGTTGCTGTCGGATCGTTCACTGTACCAGTGAGTGCTGGTGTGCTGTCATTCGTCAACACATCATCAAGTGCAACCACCGGCGGTGTGATGTCGGCAGAGACTGTGCCTGTACCTGGCAATGAAGTATTGCCTGCAGGGTCAGTCGCTGTTGCAGTCACGGTATCGCCATCCACCAGGTTGCCCGGGTTTGGTACTGACCAGCTGCCGTCTGTGCCTGCCACGACTGTTGCAGTGGTGCCATCAGG
>NZ_JFYD01000036.1:0-567 GCF_000588515.1 Acinetobacter sp. 826659
GTTCACAACCACTGTTGCTGTCGGATCGTTCACTGTACCAGTGAGTGCTGGTGTGCTGTCATTCGTCAACACATCATCAAGTGCAACCACCGGCGGTGTGATGTCGGCAGAGACTGTGCCTGTACCTGGCAATGAAGTATTGCCTGCAGGGTCAGTCGCTGTTGCAGTCACGGTATCGCCATCCACCAGGTTGCCCGGGTTTGGTACTGACCAGCTGCCGTCTGTGCCTGCCACGACTGTTGCAGTGGTGCCATCAGGATATGTCACAGTCACTGTAGAACCAGGTTCTGCTGTACCGCTCACCGGATCAGTTGCATTGATTGGATCAAGTACAGGTGCATTTGGTGCGGTGGTATCAATGGTCACCACTGCTGTATCGGTACCCGCATTACCTGCTGCATCAGTTGCCGTCACGGTAATGGTATGTGGACCATCAGTTAACGCAGGCAGTGTATTGTCTGCAAGCGTCCAGGTGCCGTCACCATTGTTCACTGCCGGATAGTCAACCCCATCCACATTCACAACCACTGTTGCTGTCGGATCGTTCACTGTACCAGTGAGTGCTGG
>NZ_JFYD01000037.1:0-476 GCF_000588515.1 Acinetobacter sp. 826659
TATCGTTAACTGATGAAGTGACGAATGATGCAACGCCGGACTTGTCAGGTAGCATCAATGATCCAAATGCAACGATTGTAGTGACTGTGGATGGTATTGATTATCCGGCAGTGAACAATGGCGATGGCACCTGGACTTTACCGAACGATATCTTACCAACTCTGTCAGAAGGCGCACACAGTGTGACTGTGACAGCAACAGACTTGGCAGGTAATACAGGTACGGATACAGGTGTTGTGACAATTGATACCATTGCCCCAAATGCACCGGACATTGATCCAGTGAATGCGGTAGATCCGATTACAGGTACAGCAGAACCAGATTCAACCGTGACTGTGACGTATCCTGATGGCACGACTGCAACTGTAGTTGCAGGCACAGACGGCACATGGTCAGTACCAAACCCAGGTAACCTGGTAGATGGCGACACAATTTCGGCAACAGCCACTGACCCTGCAGGCAATACTTCATTGCCA
>NZ_JFYD01000038.1:0-437 GCF_000588515.1 Acinetobacter sp. 826659
ATAAATCGTTGTATGGCTTACATTCATTGTTTGATCCAAATCAGGAAATGTCTTTAAACGCTTTGCTATTTGCTGAGGAGACCATAAACAACGGATCGCTTCAACAATAAATTTCCAGAGGATTGAATCGATTTTGAGTTTTCTGTGACCACGTCTACGTCTAGCAAAAGTGTTATCAGAAGCATATTGAGCTTGATAAACGTCATTGATGCTATTTCTTTTAAGCTCACGATAGATCGTACTAGGATGTCTTTTAATAAGTTCAGCAAATTTTCTGGCTGAAAAGCCTTCTTTTCTTGACTCAAGCATTAATGCAGTACGATCTTCAAAGTTAAGATGATGGTATGACAATTTTATATACTCCATAAACCCTTTAAATTAATTAGGTGGTTTATGTCGCACTTCAAGTTTTACTCTGCCATGGATCCAGCATCTTT
>NZ_JFYD01000039.1:0-422 GCF_000588515.1 Acinetobacter sp. 826659
TTGCCAGGTACAGGCACAGTCTCTGCCGACATCACACCGCCGGTGGTTGCACTTGATGATGTGTTGACGAATGACAGCACACCAGCACTCACTGGTACAGTGAACGATCCGACAGCAACAGTGGTTGTGAATGTGGATGGGGTTGACTATCCGGCAGTGAACAATGGTGACGGCACCTGGACGCTTGCAGACAATACACTGCCTGCGTTAACTGATGGTCCACATACCATTACCGTGACGGCAACTGATGCAGCAGGTAATGCGGGTACCGATACAGCAGTGGTGACCATTGATACCACCGCACCAAATGCACCTGTACTTGATCCAATCAATGCAACTGATCCGGTGAGCGGTACAGCAGAAGCGGGTTCAACAGTGACTGTCAGCTTCCCTGATGGCACCACTGCAACAGTCGTGGCAGG
>NZ_JFYD01000040.1:0-308 GCF_000588515.1 Acinetobacter sp. 826659
GATCATCATCATCGTCGTCATCACGGCTGCGGCCACGGCCTCGTCCGCCTGAACGGCCTCCGCGATCGTCATCATCATCGTCATCACGGCTGCGACCTCGGCCTCGGCCACCTGAACGGCCACCGCGATCGTCATCATCATCATCATCATCATCGTCATCACGGCTGCGGCCACGGCCTCGTCCGCCTGAACGGCCTCCGCGATCGTCATCATCATCGTCATCACGGCTGCGACCACGACCTCGTCCGCCTGAACGGCCTCCGCGATCGTCATCATCATCGTCATCACGGCTGCGACCACGACCTCGT